>NZ_CAMBNZ010000071.1 GCF_945869175.1 Limnohabitans sp. Rim8
CGTGACCACCCGAGGCCGCGACACCACTTTGCCCAGCCCTGCGGCCTCCAAGGCAGAAATCTCCACATTGATGAAGCGGTCGGCCGCTGCATTGAACAAGGAAACCGCGAAGGTGGCCGGGCTGGCAACCGTCTGACCCGCCGAACCTGCGGGCAAATTCACTTGGTTGCCAGGCACAGTCCCTGCTGCCGCTGGTGGGTGACTGGCCCCGACCGACAAGGTGCTGGAGCCGCCTTGCACTTTCAAGGGGATGGCCAGCCCAGCGCCCAAGCGCACCCCGAGTGATTGGCCGAACTGGTCGTCGGCTTCAACGATGCGCGCCTCGATCAAAATTTGGCGCACGGGCACATCCAGCAGCGCCAGCATTTTTTGCAAGTCTTGCAATCGCGCCGGCAAATCGGAGATGAAGAGTTGATTCGTACGCGGCTCGGCCAAAACACTGCCACGGCCACTCAGCCACCGACCTGGGCTGCTACCCGCAGCGCCCCCTTGGAGGCGCTGGGCCACTTCGGTTGCACGGGCATATTGCAATCGCACCGACAACAATTGCATGGGGCTGACCGCCTCCAAGGCCGCTTGGGCATCCAGCTGTTTTTTCTCGCGCATCGCCCATTCACCCTCCGGCGCAATCCAGATCACGCGTCCCTCTTGCCGCGAAACCAAACCCTTGGATTGCAGCACGATGTCCAGCGCTTGTGGCCACGGCACATCATTCAAGCGCACGCTGACTGGCCCCATCACACTGGCGGTTGGCACCAGGTTCAGGCCCGAAGTGTCTGCAAAAACCTGCAGCAATGCTTTGATGTCGATGTTCTGAAAATTCAGGCTGATCGGCTTGTCCTTCAGCGTTGAAGCCAAGGTGTCGGGTCGCTTGGTCAAGACCGGTACAGCAGGCCATGGTTGTCCGTTGTGTTGCGCCAATGCCAAGCCAGCGCCGCTGATGCCCGCCAGCCATAAGCAAATGTGTGCGCCCGATGGGGTGAATCGCGTCATCATTTTTGACTCCCAGTTGTGTAGGCTGGTGGGGAGGGGCCAGCCAACTGCCCTGCCGCCAAGCCTGCGGTTGGTCCGGCTTGGCGCACTTCGGCCCAAGCGAGTGGAAGCCATGGCCCCTTGCCCAAACGCAAGTGCACGCCTTCATCGGTGATGGCCACCACACGGTGTCCCTCCAAGGTCACGCTTTGGCCGGACGTCACCCTGACCGAATGCCCTGCGGCCGTTAAAACCGCTTGACGCTCGCCCCCTTGCTGCCAAAGCCCGGCCAATCGGACACGTGAAAATGGCCATTGGTGCGGGTCATCCGGCAAAACCGCCAAACTGGCCTCGTAATCAGACGATCCATCTGCGCGGGTAGCGGGCGCGTTGCCGTCAGCCGCGCCTGAGTTTGCAGCGCCTGCCATCGCAGCAGCGCCATGGCTTGGGGCAAACAAAGCCACCCGCGAACGACCGGCTGGCTCAGGACCTGTTCGTTCGGTCGCCATCCATGGGCCTGCGCCTGCAAGAGCGCCATCGGCCGAAAGCCCCTCTGCCGGGCGCATCCAAACACGCATCACAGCATCCATTTGCACGATGTCAGGTTTGTCGGTAGCCACCACATGGAAGCGTTCGATGGCACAAATCGGCCCACTTTCGGCGCAAGTGGCCCAGACCCGCACCCAGTCATCGAAGCGCCCCAGCACCCGCCATGCGGCAACGTGGCTGACCAACGCACCGTTGCTCCATCCAGCACCACTGGACGACATGGGCTGCAAAAATTGCAGTCGCAAACCCTGCGCGGACAAAGCTTGCTGCCAAGTGGCCCACAGCGTTTCTGGTCGGGTCGACACAGGCAAGGCGCTCCACAGTCGTTGCGCTTGGGCCACCGATAGGCTGCCAGTGGCCAACTCTTTTGCGGATGCTTGACCAGGGGCACCAGAGGGCACAGCCGCCAATGGTTGCGCCAACCTGGCCTTTTCTCGAAGCGCTGATGCGTAAGCCTCGTTCACCTCCGGCCGCGCCAACCACATGCCGCACAAACCCAAGGCCAAACCAGCCAAGGCATAAACCCAACGGCGCCACCAACGTTCCGCCAAGCGCCGCAGGTGCAGCCAGGCCAAAGCGCCCTTTGGCAAGGCCGTCACACCCCCTGGGAAAAGGGACAGAGGGTTCATGGCTTGGATTTGCCCATGGTGGCGGCAGGGGCCAACGGGCCACTGTGCAGGGCGGGCCAAGTGGTTTCCCAGACAAAACTGACTTGGGATGCAGGCCCGGTGGTCGCCTCTTTGAGGGTCAGGTCTTGCCCCCAATGCTCAGACAAACTTTGCTGGACAGCGGCCATGGTCTCGAAGCGGTTCAACTCGCCATGCAATGCCACATGACCGGCCTCGAACTTCAAGCGCGACAAGCGAAGACCCTTCTCGGCCATGGCTTGCAAGTGCTCATGCACAGCCATCCAAGCCTGCTGGTGGCTGGCGATCTGCTGCAAATGAGCCGCTTGCGCCAATTGCACACGCTGCCGGGTTTCTTGCCGCGCCACTTCCTGGGTCTGTTGTGCGCGCGCAAGCGATGCCAATTGCAAGGCGTTGTGCGCCTTTTGCAGCCGCAGTGTCTCTGCAATTTGCCATTGGTGCCCGGCCCAAGCCAGCAAACTGCCCACCAGCAAGCCAGCCAGACTGGTCCACCAGCGGTGAAACACCCTGCGCTGCTGGGCCAGGCCAGGGTGGTTCAGCAAATTGAACGGGCGCATCACTGCCAAGCCTTCAGGGCCAAACCTGCGGCGACCAAACGAGCGCCACCCGGCGTGGGCATGATCTGTGCAAGGGCCTCCTCGATGGTTTCTTCCGAATCCTCTGGCGGTTCTGTCTGTTCACCCCGGGTGGCTGCCCCCACCAGCGTGTCCAATCGGAATTGCCAGTCTTGTGGTGCCTGGGTCAACAAACTGACCGACCCACCCCTCAAAGCCCGCACACCGCGTTGCGCAGCCTGGTTTTCAATTTCGACTGCGGCCAATCGCCAGCCCGCAGCCCGGGTGCAGTTTTTGAAGGCGCGCATTTGGGCCTGTGCACAGCCTACCCAGTGCACCCTTTGCACCAAGCCATCGTTGTGGGGGGCCGGTTCAAAATCAAAGTTCACCTCTTGTGGCGCCAACTCCAAAGCCTCGGCGACCTCCAGATGAACTTCATCCAGCCAGTCTTCTTTGGGCAAATCTGCAGGAACATCCATGAACCCCTGACGGACCATGGCCGAAGGCAAGGCCATGCTCAGTCGGCGATGCGACCCGCTGCGAGAGTGCCCATGTTGGTGCAAGTGCTGGCTCAAACCGTTCAAGTCGGTCGCGTCGAAGGCTTCTGAAGGCGACCAAGTGACCACTGTTTGAACCTTGACCAGGTCGGCACTTTGCCGACTCAAACCCACCAACACCCAAGCACCGTCGTGCGGTGCCAAACCCCAGGCATGGCGAACGGACCCTCTGGCCCACCGATGCCACCAACGCGTCCATGTCTGCATGCTGAGCCTCCCTGAAAGTGGCTTGGTCGGTCTTGACCGAGCAGTTTTGTAACATGAATCCGCTTGATCGACAATTTTTAAAAACAAAATAACTCATATTTTCATCTGCCCTGGCCCAGACGCCAGGCCGATATTTTTATAATCACCGGGTAGCCTGCGCCTTGTCGGCTGCCCCAACAACCCACCTATGCCCGCCCACCACAACGCCTCGCCAGAAAAACAAAGTCCCTCGGCGCAATCCAGCACGGACAACCTCCTCTCTTGGGCCATCAAGTTGGGCGCGTGGGCCATTGGCCTGGCAGTGGCGGGGCTCGCAGCGCTTTTGCTGGTGGTGGGCGTGGCCATGGTCATCGCCTACCCCAACCTGCCCGATATTTCTGATCTGGCCGATTACAAGCCCAAGTTGCCCCTGCGTGTGTTCACGGCAGATGGCCAGTTGATGGGGGAGTTTGGTGAAGAGCGCCGCAACCTCACACCCATCAAAGACATCCCACAGGTGATGAAAGATGCGGTGTTGTCCATCGAAGACAACCGCTTTTACCAACACGGCGGGGTGGACTATTTGGGCATTTTGCGCGCAGGCATTGCCAACCTCGGCCGCATGAAAAGCCAAGGCGCATCGACCATCACCATGCAGGTGGCGCGCAATGTGTACTTGTCTTCAGAGAAGACCTACACCCGCAAAATTTATGAAATCTTGCTGACCTACAAACTGGAACACTTGCTGACCAAGGACCAAATCCTTGAGATCTACATGAACCAGATCTTCCTGGGCAACCGGGCTTATGGTTTTGCCTCTGCCGCAGAAACTTATTTTGGCAAACCGCTCAAAGACATCACCGTCGCCGAAGCCGCCATGTTGGCTGGCCTGCCCAAAGCGCCCTCGGCTTACAACCCGATCAGCAACCCCAAGCGCGCCCGCTCGCGCCAGCTCTACATCATCGAGCGGATGGAAGACAACCAGTACATCACGGCCGCGCAGGCCAAAGCGGCCAAGACCGAGCCACTCAAACTGCGCTCGGCAGCCGACAAGAAAATCCTGCACGCGGAATACGTGGCCGAAACCGTGCGCCAAATGGTTTTTGCGCAATACGGTCAAGACACCTACACGCGCGGTTTGAACGTCTACACCACCGTGCAGTCGAATGAACAAATGGCCGCCTACAAGGCCTTGCGACAAGGCATCATGGATTTTGAGCGCCGCCAGATTTACCGCGGGCCCGAAAAATTCATCGATTTGCCGGCCGATCCCAAAAAGATGGACGATGCCATCGATGACGCGCTCGAAGAGCACCCCGACAACGGCGACGTGTTGTCGGCCGTGGTGCTGGAGGCATCCCCTCGAAAAGTCGTGGTGATCCGCCAAAACGGGGAGCAAATCACCCTGTCGGGCGATGGCCTCAAACCCGCGCAATCGGGCTTGTCGGACAAGACGCCTCCGGCCAAACAGGTGCGCAGGGGGGCCTTGATCCGCATCACCCAATCTTCCAAGGGGTTGTGGGAAATCACCCAGCTGCCCGAGGTCGAAGGGGCGCTGATTGCGATCACGCCACAAACGGGTGCCATCCGCGCCTTGGTCGGTGGCTTTGACTTTGCCAAAAACAAGTTCAACCATGTGACGCAGGCTTGGCGTCAGCCCGGCTCCAGCTTCAAGCCCTTCATCTATTCGGCGGCGCTGGAAAAAGGCTTCACACCCGCCACCATGGTGAACGACGCACCCTTGTTTTTTGACAGCGGCGTCACCGGCGGACAGCCCTGGGAGCCCAAGAATTACGACGGCAAATTTGACGGCCTGATGAGTTTGCGCACCGGCTTGGCCAAGTCCAAAAACATGGTCTCGATTCGGGTTTTGCAAGCCGTGGGGCCGCGCCCTGCCCAAGAGTGGGTCACCCGGTTTGGCTTTGACGAAGACAAACACCCGCCTTTTTTGACCATGGCATTGGGTGCCGGTTCGGTCACGCCCATGCAAATGGCCACAGGCTATTCGGTGTTTGCCAACGGTGGGCACTTGGTTCAACCCCACTTGATCACCCGCATCAGCGACTTCAAGGACCGCGTGCTGGTGGACAGTCCCGCCGTGGCGCAGTTGGGGGAGACGCCGGTCATACCGGCCAGAAACGCCTTCGTCATGACCAGTTTGCTGCAAGAGGTGACGCGATCGGGCACAGCCGCGCGCGCCCAAGCCACCCTCAAAAGACCCGACATCTATGGCAAAACCGGTACGACCAACGATGCGATGGACGCTTGGTTTGCAGGCTACCAGCCTTACTTAGCGGCCGTGGTCTGGATTGGCTACGACACCCCGCGCAAACTGGGCGACCGCGAAACGGGCGGTGGCCTGAGTTTGCCGGTGTGGATCAGTTTCATGGAAACCGCTTTGCGCAGCTTGCCTGTCGCTGAGCCGCCCGTCCCTGGGGGTGTGGTGAATGTGGGTGGCGATTGGATGTACGAAGAATACGCCAAAGGGGGTGGCATCAGCACCTTGGGTTCTGGCCAAGACAGTTCCGGGAAAAGTACCAACGCCATACCGCCCACCGAAGAGCGCAACCGTATTTTGGATTTATTCAGGAATTGAGACTGACACCGACTCCTGCGCGGGCTGGCCCCGCTCAGCTTGTCAGAGCTTGAAAGACAGGGTTTGTCCGGCCTGTTCTGAGGCGTAGCGCGAAAGACTCTCCCAAAACTCGCCCTGCCCCTTGGTGTCCATCCAGTGCTCGCCGTCAAATTTGTAATGAAAACCACCGCAACGTGCCGCTAACCACACCTCGTGCAAAGGCTTTTGCAAATTGATGACGATTTGGCTGCGGTTGGGGAAGGTGAGTGTGACCATGCCGCCCGAACGCTGGTTGTCGATGTCGGCGTCGGTGTCGTCGTTCAAGCGATCGCTGCTGATCTCCACACCAGACAGGAGGCGCTCAGCTTGGTCCAGAAATTCAAGGTCGGTCATTACAATCGCTGCATGTTGAAGGTCATTCAGATTCTAGTCACAGCGCATGCCCTTGTTGGCGGTGCGGCGATGTTGAGCGCTTGCGGACAAAAAGGCCCCCTTTTTACACCCAACACGGCCGAGTCTGCCGGACGCGCCACCCTGACGCAAACCCTCAACCCATGGCGTGACCCGAACGCGCCAGGAACCCCCGCCACGGCTCCCCTCAGTCCACCTGCAGCCCCTGCTGCCACCCCACGATGAACGCCATTGACGCATCTCAAGGCCTGCCCGGCCAGCCCCACATCGCCTACCAAGGCGAGCAACTCATGGTCGAGGGCGTGCGCCTGTCTGACCTGCCCCGTGAACACGGCACGCCTTTGTTTGTCTATTCCAAAGCCGCCATGCTGTCGGCACTGGCGGCCTACCAACGCGGCTTTGCTGGTCGAAAAGCACAAATTTGCTATGCCATGAAGGCCAACTCCACCCTGGCTGTGCTGCAGGTGTTTGCCGAGGCCGGTTGCGGCTTTGACACCGTCTCTGGCGGGGAGTTGGCACGTGTTTTGGCCGCAGGCGCAGACCCGGCCAAAGTGATCTTTTCGGGAGTGGGCAAAACCCGCGCGGAAATGAAGCAAGCCCTGCAAGTGGGCATTGGCTGCTTCAACGTGGAAAGCGAAGCAGAGCTGGATGTGCTCAGCGAGGTGGCACTCAGCCTGGGAAAGCAAGCGCCCGTGAGCCTGCGCGTGAACCCCAATGTGGACGCCAAAACCCACCCCTACATTTCCACCGGCCTCAAAGGCAACAAATTTGGCATCGCCCACGAAGATGCCTTGCGTGCATACCAACATGCCGCCCGCTTGCCGGGCCTGAAAGTGGTGGGCATTGACTGCCACATCGGCTCGCAAATCACCGAAACCACGCCCTACCTGGACGCCATGGACCGGGTGCTGGATCTGGTGGCTGAAATCGAGGCCGCGGGCATCCCAATTGCCCACATCGACTTTGGTGGAGGCCTGGGCATCAACTACAACGGCGACACCCCGCCCGATGCCGATGTGCTGTGGGCACAGTTGCTGGCCAAGCTCGATGCGCGCGGCTATGGCGAGCGCCAGATCATGATCGAGCCGGGCCGCTCGCTGGTGGGCAACGCCGGTGTGTGCCTGACCGAGGTGCTGTACCTCAAGCCGGGTGAGCAAAAAAATTTCTGCATCGTCGATGCCGCCATGAACGACCTGCCTCGCCCGGCCATGTACCAGGCCTTTCACCAGATCGTGCCCGTGTATTTGCCGCAGGGCGATGGCTCGGGCGCAGGCGCGGTGTATGACATCGTGGGCCCGGTGTGTGAAAGCGGCGACTGGATTGGCCGTGACCGCCAGTTGCAAGTTCAAGCGGGTGATACGCTGGCCGTTTTATCGGCAGGCGCCTACTGCATGAGCATGGCCAGCAACTACAACACCCGAGGCCGAGCTGCCGAGATTCTGGTAGACGGCAGCCAAGCGCACCTGATTCGCCAGCGCGAGTCGGCTTTCGACACTTTCGCGCTCGAGCAATTGGTCTGATCTGAGCGCGCAAATTGCCGGGTAGCGGGCCCCTCAGCGCCTGGCTTGACGCGCCCAGCGCCCCAGACGCCAAGCCAACAAGAGCGCCAGCACCGCGGCATAAACAAAGACTTCGTTGAAGTCGTTTTTGCCCGCGCGCATCCAGGCAAAGTGGAGCACAGCCAGCACCGCCACCGCGTACACACTGCGGTGCAGCATTTGCCAACGCCTGGCCCCCAGCGCGCGGATGGCGCGGTTGAACGAGGTCAGGGCCATCGCACTGAGCAGCAGCCAAGCGACAAAGCCGACCAAGATGAAGGGGCGTTTGGGGATGTCGACCCAGATATCGGCCAAGTCCAGACCCATGTCGAACAGGGCATAACAAGCCAGGTGCAGCATGGCATACCCATACGTGAGCAATCCCAGCAAACGGCGAAACCGCGCGAGCTCAGGCCAAGCGAGCGCTGTGCGCAAGGGCGTGACAGCCAAGACCACGCACAGGCTGCGCAAGGTCCAATCGCCTGTGGCCCGGGTCAAAAATTCGGTGGGGTTGGCGCCCAACTGGTCCAACACAGTGAGCCCAACAAGCCAGGCCAAAGGCAACAAACCCGCCAGCAGCATCAGCCACCAAGCGGCGGGTTGCCGAAGCCACTGGCGCATCAGAAAAATTTCTTCAAATCCATGCCCGCGTACAACTGGCCCACTTGCGGCTCATAGCCGTTGAACATCAAGGTTTTGCGCTTTTTGGCCAGCAGCCCGTCTTCGCCGATGCGCCGCTCGGTGGCCTGACTCCAACGCGGGTGGTCGACCAAAGGGTTCACGTTGGAATAAAAGCCGTACTCTTGCGGCAGGGCTTTTTCCCAGGACGACACCGGCTGCTTGTCGGTGAAACGGATCTTGACCAAACTTTTGCCGCTTTTGAAGCCGTACTTCCAGGGCACCACCAGGCGCACCGGCGCACCGTTTTGCTTGGGCATGACTTCGCCGTACATGCCAAAAGCCAGCAGGGTCAGCGGGTGCATGGCTTCGTCCATGCGCAAAGCTTCGACATAAGGCCAGTCCAATGAGCCGCCACGCAGACCCGGCATGGTCTTGGGGTCGGCTTGGGTGATGAACTCCACAAACTTGGCACCCGCTTGAGGCTCGACCCGGCGGATCAACTCGGACATCGAGTAGCCGATCCAGGGGATCACCATCGACCAGCCTTCGACGCAGCGCAAACGGTAAACCCGCTCTTCCATCGCACCCCATTTCATCAGGTCTTCCAGGTTCACGCGACCCGGCTTTTTGACCAAGCCTTCAATCTCGACCGACCAAGGCTGGGTGACCAGGGTGCGCGCCCGCTTGGCCGGATCGGCTTTGTCGGTGCCAAATTCGTAAAAGTTGTTGTAGGTGGTGGCGTCTTTGTAGGCGGTCAGCTTGTCCATGGTCAGCGCACCGGGCACAGCCGACAACACCGAGGCCAAAGCGGCCAGCTGGCCAGCGCGAGGGGTTTGCGCGCGGGCCTCGCGCAGGCCCCAAGCGGCCAAAGCCACGCCGGCCGAGCCTGTGGCCATCTGACGAATGATGTCGCGCCGTGTCTGGTAAATCGATGCGGGCGTGATCTCGCTGCCCATCGGGTGCTGAAAACCGGATTTGTCGGATTGAATGAGCATGTTGAACCTTGCTGATGTCGAAAAATACGAACAGGCATTTTGAACCGATTCAAAACCCCTCGTCCAGTCGGACTGTCGATGCCTTGGTGAAGAGCAAGTCCACACCCTTCGAAAAAGGCGGGCGCTCAGGGCTTGGGCTGGTGCAGACGCCGTCCGCACCCAGAGCCCATCACAGCGTCCCGTAGCTGTGCAGGCCGCTCAAAAACATGTTCACGCCCAAGAACGCAAACGTCGTCACCGCCAAGCCCATCAGGGCCCACCAGGCGGCCACGGTGCCACGCAGGCCTTTCATCAGGCGCATGTGCAGCCAGGCAGCGTAGTTGAGCCAGACGATCAAGGCCCAGGTCTCTTTCGGGTCCCAGCTCCAGTAGCCACCCCAGGCTTCGGCGGCCCACAAAGCACCCAGCACAGTGGCGATGGTGAAGAAGGCGAAACCCACAGCGATGGCTTTGTACATCACATCGTCGAGGATTTCAAAAGACGGCAAACGCTCTGCGATGCGGCGGCGGCCCAACAAAATACCTGCCACGATCAGTGCCGAAATACCAAAGTACACCATCCAGTAACTGCTTCCCCCTTCGGTGGGGGACCTGCGGAACACCACAGGCTCAAAACACAGCACGATGCCCAAGAGCCACAAGGGCGCGAGCTTGTACCAACGGGTCTCGCCGGCGGTTTGCTTGATCAAATAGGCAAAAGCCACCATGGCGGCCAAGGCAAAGGTGCCATAGCCAATGAAGTTGGCCGGCACATGGATCTTCATCCACCAGCTTTTGAGGGCGGGCACCAGCGGTTGAATCACGTGCGCCTCACGTACCAGCGTGTACCAGAGCAAAAAGCCCACCGCAGCGCTGACCACCAGCATCACAAACGCACCCAAAGCGCGGGTTTTGTACTGCGCTTCGTAATACAGATAAAACGCTGCCGTCATCCAGCAAAACATGATGAAGACTTCATACAAGTTGCTGACCGGGATGTGCCCGATGTCAGGGCCCAACTGATGGCTTTCGTACCAACGCACCAAAGTGCCGATCAGGGCCAGTCCCACGGCCACCCAGGCCATGCGCGAACCCAGGGTCTCCATCGCATCGCCTTGACCGCGAATGAACATGCCTGCCCAATAAAAGACGGTGCTGATGAAAAACAGCAGGCTCATCCACAAAATGGCCGATTGGCTTGACAGGAAGTATTTGAGCAAGAACACCTGCTCGGACCGTGCCAGATCGCCTTGGTACAGGTAAATGGCCAAAAGCGACAAGCCCGTGACCACCAACATCAAGGTGCGCAGGGGTCGCCAAAACCAGCCCAACCAAACGGCTGCTGGCAAGGTGCAGATCAAAATGGCTTGCTCGTACACATCCATCGCCTGCTGGTAGCGGCTGAAGGCGAACACCGTGCCCAGCAACGCCAGCAGGGCAAAGCCCCAGTCCAGGGGCGAACGGCTCGAGAGATAGCCTGGGTTCAAAGTCACAGTCGTCATGGTGTTTTCTCGGAGCGGCCCAGCAAACGGGCCGTCAGTTGTTCAAATTCACGGTCTACGTCCATGGTCTTGCGGTTGGACGACAAGGCCACAGTCGCTTGAGCGCCCTCACCCAGGGGCGAGAGCCAGACCCACAAGCGACGGTCCCGAACATACAGCATTGCAAAAATACCCAGAATCAAAAGGGCACAGCCCAGGTACACGATCGACTGACCCGGCGCTCTGGCCACTTGGAACACGCTGGCTTGCACTTGCTTGAAATCTTTGAGCAGGAATGTCATGGGCGCAGAGTAAAACGGCGCATCGGACAGCGCCAAAACCGCTTGCGACATGAAGCCTTGGATGTTGTCTTCCGGCAAGGGTTTGGCAGCCGCTTGCTCGCGGGCCACGGTGTCCAACTCCAGCAGGCTGCCGTTCAAGATGCGCACAAACATTTCACTCGCTCGGGCGCGCTCGGCCTCGGGCACATTGGCTTCCAAAAAGTCCGCCAAGGCCTGCAAGCCCGCGACTTTTTTGCCTTGGACTTTTTCTTGGCCCGCAAACAAGCCCAAGGCCCGCTGAGCCGAATCGGCCAATTGCTGTGTCAATTCGGGGCGCTTCGAGTCCACCGATTTGCGGGCATAACGCTGGACCGCTCGCTCGCGCAGCGCGGGCGTTTCCAAAGCGGCGCGCAATCGGATGAAGCCGGTCAACTCGCCGTTTTCGTCCGCTGGTGGGCGCAGGTAGCGGTAAGGCTCACTGGGGGTTTCGCGCATGCCCAGCAAAAACACCGGCACGCCGTCGCCAGCGTCCACCGGCAGCATGTAGTTGTTGTATTCACGGGCCTGGCCGGCCGCATCGCGCAACTTGTAGCTCACGCTGGGGCCGACGTTGCGCAATGTTTGGGTTTGGGTGGTTTTGTTTCCGGCCCCCATGCGCGCCTCCAGCGAACTGCGCAAATCGACCTTGCGCACATCCACACCTGTGCCCTTGGGGCCTTCACCGCCGGAGAGGTTTTCCACGTTGATGACGCGCAGCCCGGTGAACTCCAGGCTCATTTTTTCGCTGCCATTGGTCAAGTCGGTGCTGCCACCAATGGTGCCTTCCACCTCAAACGACCGCGTGGCCGCCGACATGGGCACGGCTTGCAGTTTCACGCTGGAGCCGCCGTCGTCAAAGCTGGACTGGTAGATGTTGATGCCCTTGAAACTGGCCGGATGGTTCACCTCGACACGGGCTTCTTTCTTCTCGCCTGTAGCTTTGTCGTGAATGACGATGTCGCTGGCAAACAGTTTGGGCATGCCGGTCGAGTAGTACTCGACGATGAACTTTTTCAACTCAATGACAAAGGGCAACTCTTGCAGCAAGATGCCATTGGACTGGTTCAGTATCGCGGTGCCGGAGGCGGTGTCTTCGGCCACCAGCAAGTTGGCACGGAATGCCGGGTTTCGCTCCGACAAGCGGTGCTTTTCAGGGACATCGACGATGAGGCCGCCGCCGTTGTAAATTTCCTTGCCGCCAAACCACATCTGGGCCCGCACCATCAAATCACCGTCGAGCAAACCGCCTACACACACCAGCACAATGGCCGAGTGGGCCGCGATGTAGCCGATCTTGTTAACTGCACCCGCCTTGGCCGCCAGCATCCAGCCCTTGCCCGCTGCCGTGTCCCGCTCTTGCAGCTTGACCTTCCAGCCACCGGTGGCCAACAGGGCCCCCAATCGCTGGGCAGCGGCTTCGGGCCTTTCGTTCAACGGCCCTTCGGCCTTGTGGTGGAAAGCCTTGAGGCTTTGCTCTCGGATGTTTTCCTTGTAGTTCTTCAGGTCCACCAATATCTTGGGCGCGTTGCGTGCAATGCACAAACTGGTGCTGAGCACCAAGAAAGCCAAAATGAGCAAAAACCACCAGGCGCTGTAGACCGTGTTGAGCTTGAGGGTGGTGAACAACTCGGCCCAAAACGGACCGAATTGGTTGACGTAATTGACGCTGGGTTCGTTTTGCTTGAGCACCGTGCCAATGACCGAGGCGATGCAGATGATGGTCAACAACGAGATGGCGAAACGCATGGACGACAGCAACTCGATCACCGCCTGCCCTCGGGGCGAGCCGCGCCCGGTTTCAGGGCTGGAAGCAACAGTCGTCATGGGGTGATCAAGAAGAGAGCCCAAAAAGGGGTTTGACAAACAAAGGCAGGACAGGGGCCGCCAAAAACAAGGAAGGCCGGAAAAACCGGCCTTCGAACAAGTCATATTGGCCGAAGCCAATTGTGCCGTAGGGGTCTTTGTCTTGGCTTAAATCCCCCTGAAACCAGCAGGTCAAGCCGGACAGCAGCCCGACCGGGTTTCAGCGCAAACCAGCGATGTAGTCAGACACGGCCTTGATTTCGCGGTCGTTCATTTTGGCCGCCACTTGGGTCATCTGCAGATTGTTTTTGCGAACGCCATCCCTGAAATAAACCAACTGTGCTGCCGTGTAGTCGGCGTGTTGGCCCGACAAACGGGGGTATTGCGCTGGCATGCCCGCTCCGTTGGGCGAATGGCAGCTGGCGCAAGCAGCGATCTGGCGATCTGGAATACCGCCACGGTAAATGCGTTCACCCAATGCCACAGTGTCTTTTTCTTTGGCGAAACCGGGCTTGGCTGGCTTGGAGGCCAACCAGTAAGAGATGTTGCGCATGTCATCGTTGCTCAAGCCGGCTGCCATGCCACTCATGACGGCGTTGGCACGCTTGCCCGACTTGTACTCTTGCAACTGCTTGATCAGGTATTCAGGGTGTTGCTGGGACAATTTGGGGTTGCCCGGGATGGCCGAATTGCCATCAGCTGCATGGCAGGCCACGCACATGGCAAAAGAAGCTTCGCCTTTGGCCAGATCGGGTTTGGCCACAACGGGGGCAGGACCTGCTGCCAGTGCCGTACCCACCATGACAACAGCGGTGGTGGTGGCCAAAGTGGCGGTCTTCAGGAGAGAAACAATTGACTTCATGGTCGTCGTCCAATAGTTGGAAGAAGGGGGCGCAAAACCCAAGGATTCTACAATGAGGTCCGCGTCAGTTTCCTGACGACCCAAGGTATCCCTGATTTATGAGCTCCCGCCCGCCCGTTCGCGTCTCTGCAAGCCGCAAAGTTCCCAAAACCGCCAACACGGTTGTCAGCGCTGCAGCGCCCGCGGTGCAGGCATCACCCGGCGCTCCGGCTGCCGCCGTCACCCCCATGGGCTGGATGCACACCGCCCGGTTCTTGACCACGGCCGCGCAATTGCACCACTTGCCCGACATGGACACCCCGGAGATCGCTTTTGTGGGCCGCTCCAACGCGGGCAAATCGACCTGCATCAACACCCTGACCCAGAAAAAACAGCTGGCTTTTGCTTCCAAGAAACCCGGCCGCACCCAGCACATCAACCTGTTTGCCTTGGGCAAACAAGGCATCACCGACGCCGTGCTGGCCGACTTGCCAGGCTACGGTTACGCTGCCGTGGCCAAAATGGACAAGCTGCGCTGGCAGCAGGTCATGGCCAACTACTTGGTCAGCCGCGGCAACCTGACCGGTATTGTCATGATGTGCGACCCCCGCCACGGCCTGACCGAGCTCGACGACATCCTGCTCGAAGTGATCCGCCCCCGGGTGGAAGAAGGCCTGAAGTTTCTGATCATCCTGACCAAAGCCGACAAGCTGACCCGCGCTGAGCAGGCCAAAGCCTTGTCGATCGCGCGACTGCAAGCCGGCGGCGGTGAGGTGAAACTGTTCTCTGCCCTGAAAAAACAAGGCGTGGACGACGTGGCCCAACTGCTGTGGGACTGGACCCACCCTGCTGCGGGCGCTGCAGCTGCCCCTCTCAAAGCTGCCGAGCCGACCGAAGAAGTACCCGAAGCCCTGGACGAGTGAGCCTGCGCTGACATCAGCCCCG
>NZ_CAMBNZ010000072.1 GCF_945869175.1 Limnohabitans sp. Rim8
GTGGCGTCTTGGTAGTCGGTCAAACGCGCCATGCGGTCTGCGATCAGTTCGTCCAAGCTTTCGCGTTTTTTGAATTGAATCACTTGCACAGGTTGCAACTGGGCCATCAATGCCGGTAATTGGTGGGCTGCGTTGCGACCCCACTCAAAAGCGGCCAAGTTGTTTTTGACCTGAACGTCGTTGAGTTCAATGGCCCGCACCAAAGACTCACGGCGCAAAGGCACCCAACCTTTTTGCCAGGCATAGCCCAAGATCATTGGGTTGACATAAATCGTGTCGCCCATGAGTTGTTTGGCCAACAGATCGGCATCAAAAGCGCCCACGGCTTGCACACCGACCTGGGTTGAAATTTCGGCCAAGCACTGCTCGGCCGGATTTTGCCAATTGCCGTTTTTCACAAAGGCAGCGGTGGGTGTGCTGTTGCTGTTCAAGGCCACATGGGTGCGGCCTGCACGCATGCGCAAGGTGGTTTCTTTGGATGCACTGACGATGGGGTCGCAACCCATGATCAGATCGGCTGCAGCCATGCTCACGCGGGTGGTGCGAATCTCGTTTTGGGTGTTGGCCACCAGGATGTGGCTCCAGGTGGCACCGCCTTTTTGCGCCAAACCGGCAGAGTCTTGGGTAACGACGCCTTTGCCTTCCATGTGCGCGGCCATGCCCAGCAGTTGGCCGATGGTGATGACACCTGTGCCGCCCACACCGGCCACCACCATGCCCCAGGGGTGGGTGATGGCAGGCAATGTGGGCTCTGGCAGTTTGCCCAAGCTGGCTGGGTTGATGTTGGTGCTGGTGGACGTGGCTTTCTTTTTGAACGTGCCGCCTTCCACCGTGACAAAGCTGGGACAAAAACCTTTGAGGCAGCTGGTGTCTTTGTTGCAGGTACTTTGGTTGATGGTGCGCTTGCGGCCCAAAGGTGTTTCGAGCGGCTCCACCGACAGGCAGTTGGACTGCACGCTGCAGTCACCACAGCCTTCGCACACCTCTTCGTTGATCATCACCCGTACCGCAGGGTCTACCAGGGTGCCGCGCTTGCGGCGGCGGCGTTTTTCAGTGGCACAGGTCTGGTCGTAAATGATGACGGTGGTGCCCAAGATTTCTCGCATTTCACGTTGAATGCGGTCGAGCTCATCGCGGTGGAACACCCTCACCCCTTCAGCCAAAGCCACACCCTCGTACTTTTCGGGTTCGTCGGTCACCACCACAATGCGCTGGGCACCTTCGGCTTTCATGCTCATGGCAATCTGCACCACGCTGTGGCCCTCAGACCGCTCACCCACGGGTTGGCCGCCCGTCATGGCCACGGCGTCGTTGTACAAAATTTTGTAGGTGATGTTCACCCCAGAAGCCACACTTTGGCGCACGGCCAGGAGGCCGCTGTGGAAGTAGGTGCCGTCGCCGATGTTGGCAAAGATGTGCTGGTCGGTGCTGAAGGGTTGCTGCCCTGTCCAGGGCACGCCCTCGCCACCCATCTGGGTGAAGCCCACCGTGCTGCGGTCCATCCAGATGCTCATGAAATGGCAACCAATGCCGGCCATGGCGCGTGAGCCTTCCGGCACTTTGGTGGAGGTGTTGTGCGGGCAACCTGAGCAGAACCAGGGCGTGCGGTCGGCGGCTGTGCCCAAAGTCAAGGTTTGCATGGCCTTGTCTTTGGCGTCCAAAATGGCCAAGTGGGCGTCGATTTGCGCGGTCGTGTCGGCATCGATGTCCAGCTTTTTCAGCCGTTTGGCAATGGCCCGGGCAATCAAGGCCGGGGTCAGGTCGGCATTGGCACGCAGCAAGGTGCGTTCAGCGGGGTTGGGGATGGACCATTCGCCGCCAGAGGTGTCGCCTTCGGCTTCGTCAAACTTGCCCAAAATTTTCGGCCGCATATCGTCGCGCCAGTTGTACAGCTCTTCTTTGAGTTGGTATTCGATGACTTGGCGCTTTTCTTCCACCACCAAAATCTCGCGCAAGCCGGTGGCGAACTCGCGGGTGGTGTGCGCTTCGAGCGGCCAGACCACGCCCACCTTGTGCAGCCGGATGCCCAGGCGCCGGCATTTGGCGTCGTCCAGTCCCAAGTCCAGCAGCGCTTGGCGCGTGTCATTGAAGGCTTTGCCGCTGGCGATCAGGCCAAAACGGTCGTTGGGTCCTTCGATCACGTTGTGGTTGAGCTTGTTGGCACGGATGTAGGCGAGGGCTGCGTACCATTTGTAGTCGAACAAGCGCGCTTCTTGCTCCAGCGCGGTGTCGGGCCAACGGATGTGCACGCCGCCCGGGGGCATGACGAACTCCGGCAACACGATGTGCACGCGTTCGGGGTCGATGTGGGCGGTGGCGCTCGACTCCACAATCTCCTGAATCGTCTTCATGCCTGACCAAATGCCCGCAAACCGGCTCAGGGCCAGGGCGTGCAAGCCGTGGTCCAGGATGTCTTGCACACTGGCTGGAAAGAACACGGGCAGGCCACAGGCCTTGAAAATGTGGTCACTCTGGTGGGCTGCGGTGGAGCTTTTGGCCACATGGTCATCGCCCGCCACGGCCAGCACGCCGCCCCAGGGGGTGGTGCCGGCCATGTTGGCGTGTTTGAACACATCTGAGCAGCGGTCTACACCCGGGCCTTTGCCGTACCAGATGCCGAACACCCCATCGAACTTGTTGGTGCCCGGGGGCGCAAAACCCAGTTGCTGTGTGCCCCACAAAGCGGTGGCGGCCAGCTCTTCGTTCACGCCCGGTTGGAACACGATGTGTTGGGCTTTCAAGTGGTCTTTGGCTTTCCACAGCGACTGGTCATAACTGCCCAGCGGCGAGCCCCGGTAACCGCTGATGAAACCCGCGGTGTTCTTGCCCTGCAGGGCATCGCGTTGGCGTTGCAGCATGGGCAGCTTGACCAGGGCCTGTACACCGCTCATGAAAGCGTGGCCGACATCGAGGCTGTACTTGTCGTCCAGCGTGACGGTTTCTAAAGCCTGGCGAATCGAGTCGGGCAATGGGGCGTTCATGGTTTGTCCTGCGTCGAAAAGGATGGTCACAGTGTAGGTCCGTCGTGCCCACAAGGGCTTGCTTTTGGAGACAGGATTTGCCCTAAGTTGAAAACCGCCCTGTTCAACACGACAATGAATAAGCGCCTGAAATATTGAAAACCAAGGGCCGCATAAACCGCGCCGAATGGTCCTCGCACCTGGGTGGTTCGGTCACGTTTTTGCGCTTGGTTGGCTGCGCACGTTCTGGCGCTGCCTGTAAAATAAGCAGATTGAGCCGACCCCGTGGCAGGGCGGCCCATCGCGCTTTGGCGCCTATTTTTGGCCTTCACTCAAGGCGGACCTCTCATGCTTTACCCTCAAGAATTCGATGTGATCGTGGTCGGCGGTGGCCATGCCGGAACCGAAGCCGCCTTGGCCTCTGCCCGCATGGGTTGCAAAACCCTGTTGCTCAGCCACAACATCGAGACCTTGGGGCAGATGAGTTGCAACCCCAGCATCGGCGGCATCGGCAAGGGCCATTTGGTCAAAGAGGTGGACGCCTTGGGCGGCGCCATGGCCTTGGCGACCGACGAAGGGGGCATCCAGTTTCGCATCCTTAACAGCTCCAAAGGTCCGGCCGTGCGCGCCACCCGCGCCCAGGCCGACCGCATTTTGTACAAAGCCGCCATCCGACGCATGTTGGAAAACCAGCCAAACCTGTGGCTGTTTCAGCAAGCCGTGGACGACCTGATGGTCGAAGGCGACCGGGTGGTGGGGGCCGTCACGCAAGTGGGCATCCGTTTTCGTTCGCGCACCGTGGTGCTGACGGCGGGCACCTTCTTGGACGGCAAGATCCATGTGGGCTTGCAGAACTATGCGGCGGGCAGGGCGGGCGATCCACCCGCGGTGAGCCTGTCGGCGCGGCTCAAAGAGCTCCAGCTGCCGCAAGGCCGGTTGAAAACCGGGACGCCGCCGCGTCTGGACGGTCGCACCATCGACTTTTCCAAGTGCACCGAGCAACCCGGTGACGGCGTGCCCGGGGGCATGAACCCCGATGGGGGTGTGCCCGTGTTCAGCTTCATGGGCCGCACCGACATGCACCCGCAGCAGGTGCCGTGCTGGATCACACACACCAATGAGCGCACGCACGAGATCATCCGCTCGGGCTTTGACCGCAGCCCCATGTTCACCGGCAAGATCGAAGGCGTGGGTCCGCGCTATTGCCCGAGCGTCGAAGACAAGATCAACCGCTTTGCCGACAAGGACAGCCACCAGATCTTTCTGGAGCCCGAGGGCCTGACCACACACGAGTATTACCCCAACGGCATCTCGACCAGCTTGCCGTTCGACATCCAGTATGAGCTGGTGCGCTCGATGAAAGGCTTGGAAAACTGCCATATCCTGCGCCCCGGCTACGCGATTGAATACGATTATTTTGACCCGCGGGCCCTCAAAAACAGCTTTGAAACCCGTCAGATCGGCGGCCTGTTTTTTGCGGGCCAGATCAACGGCACCACGGGTTACGAAGAGGCGGCTGCCCAAGGCTTGTTTGCCGGCATCAATGCGGCCTTGCAATGCCGGGGCGACGCGGCCTGGACGCCTGCGCGTGACCAGGCTTATCTGGGCGTGCTGGTGGACGACTTGGTCACGCAAGGCGTGACCGAGCCCTACCGCATGTTCACCAGCCGTGCCGAGTTCCGTCTGCAGTTGCGCGAAGACAATGCAGATGCCCGTTTGACCGAAGTCGGCCGCCAAATGGGCTTGGTGGACGATGTGCGCTGGGATGCTTTCAGTCGCAAGCGCGACGCTGTTTCACGTGAAACAGAGCGCCTGAAGTCGGTGTGGGTGAATCCGCGTAACCTGCCCGCCGAAGAGTCGGTGCGGGTGCTGGGCAAAGTCATCGAGCACGAGCACAACCTGTTTGATTTGCTGCGAAGACCGAATGTGGGTTACGCCGCCCTGATGGCGTTGGACGGTGGGCGCATGGCCAGCGCCGATGTTTCACGTGAAACCCTAGGCGACTTGAGCGAGTCGGTCATCGAGCAGGTCGAGATCGCCGCCAAATACTCCGGCTACATCGACCGACAAAAGGGTGAGGTGTTGCGCGCTGCTTTTTACGAGCACCTGCGCTTGCCCGAGGCGCTGGACTACATGCAAGTTTCCGCCTTGTCGATCGAGGCCCGCCAGAAGTTGGCCAAACACCGCCCGGAAACGCTGGGCCAAGCCTCGCGCATTTCGGGCATTACGCCGGCGAGCGTTTCGCTGTTGCTGATCCACCTGAAAAAGGGCGGGTTCAAAGGTTTCATGCAAGCGGCCGAGGAAGGCGTTCAGGCATGAGCTTGAGCCTGGAAGAGGGGTTGCGTGCGGGCGTTAACGCCTTGGGTTTGGGGTTGTCGGACGAGCAAATTCGCCTCTTGTTGGGTTACGTGGCGCTCATCCAAAAATGGAACAAGGTTTACAACCTGACCGCTTTGCGTGACCCGGCCGATATGCTGACCCACCACCTGTTGGACAGCCTGACGGCCATCGCGCCCTTGTCCCGACACACCCAGGGCCGCGCCGCCCGGGTGCTGGACGTGGGTTCAGGCGGCGGGTTGCCGGGTGTGGTGTTGGCCATTTGCATGCCCGAGTTGAATGTCTCATGCGTGGACACGGTGGCCAAAAAGGCCGCATTTGTGCAACAAGTGGCGGCGAGCCTGAAGCTGCCGAATTTGCGCGGCATCCATGCCCGGGTGGAGTCATTGACCGACCCCTACCAGGTGATCTGCTCGCGTGCCTTTGCTTCGCTGCCGGATTTTGTGGCTTGGTCACGCTCGGCCTTGGCCGAGGGGGGTGTCTGGATGGCCATGAAGGGCAAGCTTCCCCAAGACGAAATGGATGCCTTGCCCAACGATGTGGCGGTGTTTCACGTGGAACCCCTGACGGTGCCGGGCTTGGATGTGGAGCGTTGCATGGTCTGGATGAGGCCGAACCGGGTCTGAATTTCGGCGTGTTTCACGTGAAACACATTTTGAACAAGGGCCGCAAAGTGGGGTGCATCACTTACACTCGCCCTATTCTCCTGAAAGTTCGTGCATGTTTGGCATTTCGGATCACGGCGCATTCGCTGCGGCCTTTGTTATGTTGCTGTTTTTGCCCGGCCCGGGCAACCTGGCCTTGATCAGCTCGGCCAGCAAAGGGGGGTTGGCCGGTGGATTGGCTTCTGTGCTCGGTTTGCTGGTGGGTGACCAGGTCTTGCTTTGGCTGACTGTGGCGGGCTTGGCTGCGGTGCTCAAGGCCTATCCGCCTGTCTTTTTGACTTTGCAGTGGGCGGGTGCCGCGTACCTGGCATGGCTGGGTTACAAAATGCTCACGACGCCTTCAGGCGAAGGCCCCGGTATCCACATCACATCTGGCCACTGTTTTCGTGAAACCCTGTTGATCACCGTACTCAATCCCAAAGCGATCATGTTTTACCTGGCTTTTTTCCCTCAGTTCATTGACCCGGTGAACCACCAAGGCTGGATGACATTTGTGGCCATGGCCTTGACCATCGCCGCCTTGGGCTTTGTCTATTGCATGGGTGTGGTGCTGGTCACGCACTTCATGGCCGAGCGCATTCGCGCCAACCCCAAGGTGTCCGGCGGCTTGCAAAAATTGGCGGGCCTTTGCTTGATCGGTTTTGGCCTCAAGATGGTCGTTGCCAAGTAGTTTCCCGCTGGTCGCCTGCCCCTTACTTTGAAAGCCGCACATGTTCTTTGGCATCTCTGACTACAGCGCCTTCGTTGTCGCCATCGTGTTGTTCTTGGCCATTCCTGGGCCGGGCAATTTGGCACTCATCACCTCCACCAGCAAGGGTGGCATGGCCGGTGGTTTGATGGCCACTTTGGGGGTGATTGCGGGTGACCAAGTGCTCATGTGGTTGGCGGTGGCCGGGGTGGCCACGGTATTGGCCACGTACCCCGCCGCATTTGCCGCCATCCAATGGCTGGGTGCGGCTTACCTGGCTTGGCTGGGTTGGAAAATGCTGACGGCCAAGCCCGGTGATGCGCCTGTGCTGAACATCCGGCCTCGGGAGTATTTTCAGCAAGCGCTGGCCATCACCTTGCTGAACCCCAAAGCGATTGTCTTTTACATGGCCTTTTTCCCCCTGTTTGTGGACCCGCAAACCCATTTGGGCTGGGTCAGCTTTGGCGTGATGGCGGCGACCATTGCCGGGTTGACCTTTTTATACGGATTGGGCATGGCATTGCTGACCCACCACCTGGCCGAGCGCATGCGCGCCAACCCCGTGGTGGGCCGCGTGCTGGAGAAAGTGGCGGGCCTGTTTTTGGTGGGTTTTGGCCTCAAGCTGGCCTTGTCCAAATGAGCACCCCCAGCCAAGTCCTGACATTCCCACGAACTGATTAACCTGAGCGCAACTTATGGCCACTATTTTCTGCATTGCCAACCAAAAAGGGGGGGTGGGTAAAACCACCACCACCGTCAATCTGGCGGCGGGTTTGGCCAAAGTGGGTCAGCGCGTGCTCTTGGTCGATCTGGACCCCCAGGGCAATGCCACCATGGGCTCGGGCATTGACAAACGCACCGTTGAGCTCAATGTGTACGACGTGTTGTTGGAGTCTGCCACCATCGCCGAAGCGGTGATCAAGGCGGAGAAATGCGGTTACGACGTGATCAGCGCCAACCGTGAACTGGCGGGCGCCGAAGTCGAGTTGGTGCAACTGGAACACCGTGACCAGCGCTTGAAAAACGCCTTGAAGGTGGTCGATGCCGATTACGATTTTGTGTTGATCGATTGCCCGCCCTCGCTCTCCATGCTCACGCTCAATGGCCTGTGTTCAGCGCATGGCGTGATCGTGCCCATGCAGTGTGAATACTTTGCGCTGGAAGGCCTGACCGACTTGGTCAACACCATCAAACAGGTCCACGCCAACCTGAACAAAGACCTGAAAATCATCGGTTTGCTGCGTGTCATGTTCGACCCGCGCGTCACCTTGCAAATGCAGGTCAGCGACCAGCTCAAGGCCCACTTTGGCGACAAGGTGTTCGACACCGTGATCCCGCGCAATGTGCGCTTGGCCGAAGCCCCCAGTTACGGTTTGCCGGGTGTGGTGTTTGACGCCTCGGCCAAGGGCAGCCAAGCCTATGTGGCGTTTGCCCGCGAGTTGGTGCAGCGTGCGCCCACGCTCTGAGCTCGGGGGACACTGCGAAACATGACGGTTTCAACCCGCACCACCACCGCCCACCCGGACGCGGCTTTGGCCCGGCCTGTGCCTGCGGTCTTGCTTTTGCCCGGTTGGCAGGGCAGCGGCCCCGGCCATTGGCAGATGCACTGGGCCCGTACGCAGGGCCATGCCGTGGTTGAACAAAACGATTGGTTGCACCCCTTGCGCGGCGATTGGTTGGCCAGGCTGGACGAAACGGTGATCGACGCGCCAGGCCCGGTGGTTGTGGTGGCGCACAGTTTGGGCTGTATTTTGGTCGCGGCCTGGGCCAGCGTGTCCCGGCACACGGCCCGCGTGCGCGGCGCTTTGTTGGTGGCGCCTGGCGATACCGAAGCCCTAGAGTTGAAAGACCGCTTGCCGGGCTGGTCGCCCATTTCCCGACAACGCTTGCCGTTTCGCAGCATTTTGGTGGGCAGCCAAAATGACCCGTACTGCACGGCAGACCGGGCCCAAGCTTTGGCCCAAGCCTGGGGGGCCCGCTGGGTGAACCTCGGCGCTGCCGGGCACATCAACGCCGATTCCTCTTTGGGCGAATGGCCAGAAGGCCAAGCGCTTTTGCAAACACTGTTGAAGGATTGACCATGGTCACCAAAAAACCCAAAGGCCTTGGCCGCGGACTTGAAGCCCTGTTGGGTCCCAAGGTGCAAGAAGCGCCGGCCCCTGACATGAGGGCCGAAACCGGCGTGCCCACCCAGCTCATGCTCGATCAGATGGTGCCCGGCATGTACCAGCCGCGCACCCGCATGGACGAAGGCGCTTTGTACGAGTTGGCCGAGTCCATCAAGGCGCAGGGCATCATGCAGCCGATCCTGGTGCGCTTGCTCACCGAAGGCGAGAACGCGGGCAAATACGAGATCATCGCGGGCGAGCGGCGCTTTCGTGCCTCGCATCTGGCGGGCCTGAGCGCCGTCCCCGTTTTGGTGCGCGATGTGCCCAACGAGGCCGCTGCCGCCATGGCGCTGATTGAGAACATTCAGCGCGAAGACCTCAATCCGCTCGAAGAAGCCCAGGGCCTGCAACGCCTGATCAAAGAGTTTGGGCTCACTCACGAAGCCGCTGCACAGGCCGTGGGCCGATCGCGCAGTGCGGGCAGCAACTTGCTGCGCTTGCTCAACCTGGCCGAGCCCGTGCAGTCCATGCTGATGGCGGGCGACCTGGACATGGGCCATGCCCGTGCTTTGCTGTCGCTGGACAAAGCCGCGCAAATCACGGCAGCCCACCAAATTGTGGCCAAAAAAATGTCGGTGCGTGAGGCCGAGAGCTTGGCCAAAAAACTGGGTGCCGAGTTCAACCTGGTGCACCAAAAGCCCAAGAAAGAAAAGTCCCGAGACATTCGCCGGGTTGAAGAAGAGTTGTCCGACCTGCTCATGGCCGAAGTCGAGGTGCGCGTGAAAAAACGCGTCAAGCGATTGGGCAAGATGGAGGAAATGGGCGAACTGAGCATCCAGTTTGGCTCGCTCGACGAGCTCAATGGGCTGATCGATAAACTGCGTGCTTAAAGCGAAAACGCCCGCGAAGATGAGCCTGTTCAATGACTTTTTGAGGATCTCGGGTGTCACCGCCTTTTGGCGCGCGGGAGGCTTGCCGGACCGCGAGAACTTGTTCACGCGCCCCAATATTTTGGTTTTTTATTTGGTGGCGGCGGGACTGACTTCTCTGTCGTTTTATGTGCTGCACCCAGGGTTCTACAACCCCCACACCAACTGGGTGCTCAGCCTCTTGCTTTTCGCGATGCTGCCATTGGCTTGGCACGCCCGATGGTATGGGCCGGTGGTGCATGTGTCCACCTTGATCAACTTGGCATTGATCACCTACATTGCCACGCAAACAGGGGGCGTCAATTCCACGGCCATGGTGTGGCTCAATGTGCTGGCTTTGCCTGTGCTTTTGTTGATCGGGCCTCGGGCGGCCCTGTTTTGGATTGTCACCGTGTTGGCCACCGTTGCCATGTTGTTTGTGGCCATGCAGTGGGGTTGGGTGAACAGCCAAAACAAGAGCCAGCTTGGCGCTTTGCCTTGGACGTGGATGAACCATGTCATGGCTTTGGCGAATTTGATGTTGGGTATCCGCTTGCATGAGCACTTGCACGACCAGCAACTGCAACAGCTGCACCGGCGCAGCCAAGAGATCCTGGCCACCCACCAAGCCTTGTTGCAGGCACAAGCCCACAAAGACAACTTTGTGGCCGCGGTGGGCCACGAGCTGCGCACGCCCATGAATGCCATTTTGGGCTTCAACGGCGTGCTGCGCCAAGAATTGAAAGACCTGCCTGAACAAGTGGCGGTGGTGGACCATATACGTCGCTCCACCGACCACTTGTTGCAAGTGGTCAACGACATTTTGGACTTCTCGCAACTGCAGGCCGAAAAAATGCAGCTGTACCCGGTGGACTTCGACTTGGCGGCGCTGGTGGAAGAGGCTCTGGCCGGCAAGCGAGACAGGGCGACAGAAAAAGGCTTGATCTTGAGCGCGTACATCGATCCGGTTTTGCCGCAGCGTGTTCATGCCGACCGGTCACGCTTGTTGCAGATTTTGCGTAATTTGTTGGGCAACGCCCTCAAGTTCACCGAGCAGGGCGAGGTCAGCTTGCGCATCACGGCCCAAGGCGGGCGCTTGCTTTGGGAGGTGAGCGATACCGGCTGTGGGATTGCGCAAGCTCGGCAGGCCGATATTTTTCGGCGCTTTGAGCATGCCGATGTGCAAACCACCCGCACCCATGGCGGCACAGGCTTGGGTTTGTCGATTTGCGAAAAACTCGTGCATTTACAAGGCGGGCAGATCGGCGTGAAGAGCCAGGTGGGTCAAGGCGCGCAATTTTGGTTTGACACGCCCTTGCAAGCGGCTTTGCAAGTTCCGACGCAGCCTGCCCCCAGCCTGGACCTCGGGGCCGGTGAAGGACTGCGGATTTTGGTGGTGGACGACAACGCCATCAACCTGATGGTGGCCCGTTTGCAGCTTCAAAAATGCTGGCCCCAATCGCAAGTGGTGACCGCCGACAGTGCGGCGGCGGTATTGAGTTTGTTGGATGAGTCGTTGTATGACCTGGCCTTGGTGGACATGGTGATGCCAGAGATGGACGGGCTGCAGCTGACGCAAGCGATTCACCAGCACTTCCCGGCTCAAGCGGCGCACATGCCCATCATTGCCTTGACGGCCAACACCAACCCGGTGGATCGCCAACGTTGTCTGGACGCCGGCATGTGTGACGTGCTGAGCAAACCCATCGACATCTCTGCTTTGGTGCACAGCGTCAGCAGCCACATGCAGCAAGCCAAGAGGGTTGCCATATGAGTGAGAACACCTTGCCAAGGCCCATGGTGTGGCTGATCTCCTACCTGTCCACCTGGTTGCCCAGCTCTTTCAAAAAGGGCAAGTTGCCCTACATGTTTTTCTTTGTGAATTTGATCATCGTGTTGTTGTTGGTGTTTGCCTTCATCAGTCCTTACCCCTATGCGACACCGATGTTTTTATCGTTTGCAGCCTTTCTGGTGCTTTTGCTGGTGATGGTGCACCATGGCTTGTCACTCGAATGGGGGGTGCACATCGCTACGGCGACGGGAGCCCTGGTCTTGCTGTACGCCATATGGTTTTCTGGTGGCAGCTTTTCGCCGCGCATGACGTGGTTCATGGTCTTGCCGCTCACGCCGTTTTATGTGCTGGGCCGCAAAGAGGGCATGACATGGCTGTTCATCGCTGTGGCTTTGCAATCGATGGTGGCGGCCTTGACTGGATTGGAGGTGTGGCCCCCTTTGCCTTTGGGTTCAGAGCATGCCTTCTCGTCTTGGGTCACCGCCACAGCGGCCACGGGGGTGTTGGTCATTGTCCCTTTTCTGTATGCACGCCTTTACCAAAAGGCCTTGGAACAAGGCATGCGCGACCAACAGGCGTTGGAGCTCAAAAAGCGAGAGCTGGAGCACGCCTTGCTCATGCGTGAGCATTTCGTGGCCACGGTCAGCCACGAACTCAGAACGCCCATGAACGCCATCTTGGGTTTCAATGCCCTGCTGTTGTCGCGCTTGGAGGGCCACCCCGGCGCCCTCAAGGTGCTCAACCACACACAACAATCGGCCGATCACCTGATGACGGTGATCAACGACGTGCTGGATTACTCGCAATTGGAAGCGGGCGAATTGGTGATCCAGCCAGAGCGTTTCGAGTTGCGCCAGACGGTCAAGCACGCTTTTGAGCTGTTTTGGCCCCGTGTCAAAAGCATGGACATCGATTACCGCGTGGCGCTGGACGAGGACTTGCCCACTTGGGTCAACACCGATCGACACCGACTGATGCAGGTCTTGGTCAACCTGATTGGCAATGCCCTGAAGTTCACCCACCAAGGCTCGGTGATGTTGCGTGTGCAGTGGCAAAACCCGGGTGTTTTGTTTTCGGTGCAAGACACCGGCATTGGCATCACCCCCGAACGCCAGCGCCACATTTTCAAGCGCTTTAGCCAGGCTGAAGACGACACCCAGGCCCGTTATGGTGGCAACGGTTTGGGTTTGGCGATCTCGCAAAAATTGGCCCAATTGCTGGGCGGCGAGATGGGTTTTGAAAGCGAACCGGGCGTGGGTTCACGCTTTTGGCTGCGGCTGCCTTTGGTGGGCGAGAAACCATTGCCCCCTACTAAAACCACCCGAAAGCTCGAGGTGCAGACCGTGCAAAGCTCGTGGCGGTTTCTGGTGGCCGACGACCACCCGGTCAACCGCTTGCTTGTTAAACAGGTGCTGCACAGTGCGTGGCCCCAATGCACGGTGCTGGAGGCGGCCAATGGCCAAGTGGCCCTGGATGTGCTGCGCACACAAGCGGTAGACCTGGTGCTCATGGACATGGTCATGCCGGTGATGGATGGCATCGACGCGACGCGGCTCATCCGGCTGGACCCGACGGTCACCGTCCAGCGGGTGCCGGTGTTGGGTCTGACGGCCAACGTCAACCCCCTGGATCTCGAGCGTTTCAAGTTCGCCGGGCTCAACGCCGTGATGCTCAAACCTTTTGAGCCGGCCGAGCTGTGTCAGCGGGTGGAGTCCTTGTTGTGGGCCAAGGGCGACGGCCCATGAGGCGCGTTTGGCGCGATTTTTCGCTGTCCACGGTGGTGGCTGGATTTGTGGCCGTGCTGGTGGGCTTCACCAGTTCGGCGGCGATTGTGTTTTCGGCCGCGCAGGCCTTGGGCGCCACACCTGAACAAATGGTGTCCTGGATGTGGGCTTTGGGCATCGGCATGGGCACCACCAGTCTGGGTTTGAGCCTGTGGTACCGGCAGCCGGTCTTGACGGCTTGGTCTACCCCGGGTGCGGCAGTTTTGGCCGTGAGCCAGGGCGTGAGCTTGCCCGAGGCCACAGGTGCTTTCATGGTGTGCGCCTTGCTGATCATGGCCGTGGGTTACAGCGGTTGGTTTGAACGGCTGATGTCCAAAATCCCCTTGGCTTTGGCCAGTGCCTTGTTGGCCGGGGTGTTGGCCCGCTTTGCCCTGGATGCGGTGAAAGCGGTGGCGCATGCGCCTGTTTTGGTGCTGGCCATGACCCTGGCTTATCTGCTGGGTCGGCGCTGGTGGCCGCGCTGGTCGGTGCCCATGGTGTTGCTGGTGGGCATGGGTGTGGCGGTATCTCAAGGCCAGCTGCACTTGTCCGGTGTGGATGGTTCCTGGGCCACGCCCGTGTGGGTGAGTCCCACATGGCGCTGGGCGGCCATGGTCAGTGTGGCCCTGCCGCTGTTTGTGGTGACCATGGCTTCACAAAATATGCCGGGTGTGGCTGCGCAACGCGCTTCGGGTTTCAATACGCCAGTGTCCCCGGTGGTGGGAGCGACCGGTTTGGCCAGCCTGGTCTTGGCCCCTTTTGGTGGTTATGCCCTCAATTTGGCGGCGATCACTGCGGCCATCTGCATGGGCAAAGAGGCCCATCCAGATCCGGGCCGTCGTTACACGGCATCGGCTGCGGCCGGTTTGCTTTACATCGCTTTGGGTCTGGCAGGTGGCACGATTGTCAGCCTGATGGCGGCGTTTCCGCAGGCGCTCGTCATGGCGGTCGCCGGTTTGGCGCTCTTGGGCACCATGGCCTCCGGCTTGGCTGTGGCCGTCAAAGACGAGCAGCACCGCGAAGCTGCACTGCTCACGTTCCTGGTGACAGTCTCGGGTGTGACGCTGGCCGGCGTGGGCTCGGCTTTTTGGGGCGTGGTGGTGGGGGGCTTGGCGCAGTGGCTCTGGACACGTCGCCCCACGGCCTCACATTGAGAAAATCTTCCCCGGGTTCATGATGTTGTGCGGGTCCAGCGCCCGCTTGATGGTGCGCATCATGTCCACCGCGCCTTCGCCGGTTTCGGTGCGCAAGAAATCCATTTTGTGCAGGCCAATGCCATGCTCGCCGGTGCAGGTTCCACCCAAGCGCAGGGCCCGGCTGACCAGTTGCTGGTTCAGGGCTTCGGCCGTTTCGCATTCCTGCGGGTTGTTCGGGTCGATCAGGTAGCCGAAATGGAAGTTGCCGTCGCCCACATGGCCGACCAAAAAGTAGGGAATGCCACTGGCATCGGTTTCGGTGATGGAGTCGAGCAGACAGTCGGCCAATCGGCTGATCGGCACACAGGTGTCGGTGCTGATGGCGCGGCAGCCTGGCCGGCTTTGCACAGCGGCAAAGTAGGCGTTGTGCCGTGCTGTCCACAGCCGCGTGCGCTCTTCGGGGGTGGTGGCCCATTCAAAGGCGTTGCCACCAAATTCGCTGGCGATCTCTTGCACCGTCTCGGCTTGTTCTTTCACGCCTGC
>NZ_CAMBNZ010000073.1 GCF_945869175.1 Limnohabitans sp. Rim8
GGGGTGGAAGAAAAAATTTCCCTGTCTGAGCGCTTTGGTCTGTGGATCAGTTTTTACCCCTTCTCGCAAGACGAGTACCTGACCATTGCCGGACAGTGGCTCACTGCCCTGGGCGCTACGCCCGCCCAAATCCAAGCCGCCCGTCCTGATGCCTTGCTCTGGGCCTTGGAGCGCGGCTCTCGCAGTGGCCGTGTGGCCTACCAATTTGCACGGGACATGATGGGCCGCCAACCCGGTCAGGCATGAGCCACACATGAGCCAAGACCTGCTTGTCGCCGATAGTGAGCGCGCACGCGAAGACCTGGTCGTTGGTCAGCCCGAGCGTGCCGTGGTCGATGTGGCGGTGGGTGTGCTGCTGCAAGCCGATGGCCAGTTTTTGCTGACCTCGCGACCCGAAGGCAAGGTGTACGCAGGTTATTGGGAGTTTCCTGGCGGGAAATTGGAGGCCGGCGAGTCGGTGGAGCAGGCGCTGCGCCGAGAGTTGCAAGAAGAGTTGGGCATCTCCATAGGGACAGCCCAGGTCTGGAAAACCCAGATGGTCGATTACCCACACGCTTTGGTGCGTCTGCATTTTTGCAAGGTATGGGACTGGCAGGGCGAGTTGCAAATGCGCGAGGCGCAATCACACGCTTGGCAGTCGCTCCCGGTGGCTGTGGTGCCGGTTTTGCCGGGGACGGTGCCGGTGTTGAGTTGGTTGGCCCAAGAGCGGCAATTCACAGCCTGCACCCACAACACAGCGCACAGCGAGCACCACTGATTGACTACTCACTGCAAACGCGGATCGCCAAAGGGCTCGTCGGGTGGGGTGTCGTCAGGCAGTTTGAATTCTTCACTGGCCCAAGCACCGAAGTCCACACCTTTGCAGCGTGCACTGCAAAAGGGCCGATAGGGATTGTTGGGACTGTAAAGACTGGTGCCCGTGCAGGCCGGGCAGCGCACTTTGCGGGGTTGGAAGGCTTGGGGCTGGTTCGCGTCGCTCATGCGCACAAAGACATCTCAAAAGGCACATCGTCGGTGCTGGCCAGCAATTTGCCATCGGCTTGCTGTTGCATCATGCGGATGACCACAAGCAAGCGGTTGCAGCTGATTTCGGGGGTGATGCCCAGTGAAGGATCGATTTTGAGCCGCAACAGTTGGAACGTGCGGCCTTGGGGCAGGTTTTGCTGCAATTGACCGGCTGTGGCCATGACTTTTTGGCTGGAGCCCGACTCGCGCAACATTTTCAGCAGCAATTTAACGGCTTGGGCCAAGGGGCCAAACGGTGTGACCCACTGCGACAGGTCTTGGGCGCGGCTGGCTGCACTGTGGTGTTGCCAGGCATGGTAAGCGGGCAGGTCAAACTCGCAAGTGCCGCCTGGAATCACGGCGCGGCTGCGCAGTGCCATGAGGAAATCGTTGTCGTTCAGGCCTTGGCCGATTTTGCCGCTGACTTGGTTGAGCGCTTCGAAGTGCTCGTCAAGCTGTGCAATCAGGCCGTCCAAAGCTTTCTCGGAGATGACCGGGTTGCCGCGGTAGCCGTTGTAGAGCTGCTTTTGGCGGTCCAGGTCTTTGAGCACATCGGATTTGAGTTCCGAGCGCGAAGCCACTTCGATGATCTCGAACAAGGTGGTCAGCGCAAAGTGATGGTCCACGGCCTCGGTGCGGGCCATCAATAGACCCAGGCGGTTGAACAATTGTTGCAAGCGCAGGTAAGTGCGGATGCGTTCGTTAAAAGGGTATTCGTACAGTATCACGCGGCGTCTTCCAGTGCCGCCATCATAGCCCGAAGTCAGCGGCCACTTGAGCCACTTGTGCCGCTAATTCGGACAGACCCAGGCCCTGGTTGAAGATCACTTGGTCCGCGCAGGCCAAGCGCTGCGCACGGGTTGCTTGCAAGGCGATGATTCGGTCAATTTCTTCAATTGCTAAACCGCTGCGGGCCACTACCCTTTGTCGCTGGGTCTGGGCATCGCAGTCCACCACGAGCACCCGGTCCACCTGCTTACGCCAACGCTCACCCGACTCGACCAGCAAGGGCACGTCAAACACCAACACGCGGTGGCCACTTTGCACCGCCGCTAGCGCTTGCTCTGCGGTGATCTGGCTGACCAAAGGGTGGATGATGGCTTCAAGCCGTTGCTTGGCTTGGAGGTTTTGAAGCACGGCCTCGCGCATGGCCTGCCGGTCCATCGCGCCTTGGGCATCGAGCATATGGGGTCCGAAAGTCTGGGCAATCGCGGCCATGGCCAGTCCGCCTGGGGTGGTCAAGCTGCGCGAAATCGCGTCGGCATCGATCACGGCAGCGCCTTTGGCGGCCAACAGGCCCGCCACCGTACTTTTGCCGCTGCCGATGCCGCCCGTCAGGCCAATGCGCCATGGGTGTTGAATGTTCATGATTTATAAATGAAGGTCAGGCAGGGGGCCAGAGACCATGACCCAAAGACCTGCGAAAACCAAAAAGGGACCAAAGGGGATTTGTCCGTCTTGTGGCATGCGTTGGCGAGCGCGCAACCACAGGCCATAAGCTACGCCCGACAGGGATGCGATCAAGACCAAGGACAGCAAGGCAGGCCAGCCCAGCCAAGCCCCTAAAGCAGCCAGCAGCTTGAAGTCGCCTTGGCCCATGCCTTCTTTTTGGGTGATGAGCTTGAACAGCCAATACACCGACCACAAAAACAAATAACCCACCACCGCCCCCCACAGGGCGTTGTTCAGGTTGATCTGGGTGAGACCCAAACCCGCGGCCATCAACCCTGACCACACCAAAGGCTGCGTGATGGCGTCGGGCAACAAGGTGGTGTCGGCGTCAATGGCGGCCAAAGCGATCAAGGCGGCGGCAAAACCTGACCATGCCAAGGCGCTGGCGCTCAGGCCATGCTGGCCGAAATTCCAGGCGAACAAGGCAGCACACACCATTTCGATGAAAGGATAGCGCCAGCCAATGGGCGTGCGGCATGCTTGGCACCGACCTTGGAGCCACAGGAAGCTGAGCACGGGAATGTTCTCGTACCACGACAGTTCATGGCCGCAGTGTGGGCAATGCGAACTGGGGACAGCGATGTTGTAACGGCCTTGAGGCAAAGGCTGCTTGTCCACTTCGGTCGCTTCTGCACTCGCCTCGGCTGCCCATTGCGCTGCCATCATGCGGGGCAGGCGGTGAATCACCACGTTCAAAAAACTGCCGATCGCCAAACCGAACAAGACCACCAGGATCCAGGAAAAGAGGTCCAAGTGCATGTCAAAAGACCTGTCCCAAGCGAAAAATTGGCAAATACATGGCCACTAGAATACCGCCAATCAGGCCGCCCAGCACCACGATGATCAACGGTTCCAGCAAACTGGACAAACCATTGACGCGGTCGTCGAGTTCGGTTTCCATCAAGGCACCTGCTCTTGCCAGCAAATGGTCCAAGGATCCCGTCTCTTCACCTGTGGCGCACAACTGCACGATCATCGGGGCAAATCGGCCGCTTTGGGCCATGCCCTCGCTCAAACGGCTGCCCTGTGCCACTTGCCTTTGCAGTTGCCAAGTCAAACGCCCATAGACCGCTTGATCACAGGCTTGGGCCACAGGCCCCAAGGCTTCAGCCAAGGGCACACCCGCGGCCAGCAAGGCCGACAAGGTCTGCGCCCAACGGGCCACCACGGCCGTGCTCAGCAGCGCACCCAAGACGGGCATTTTGAGCAGCCAGCGGTCACGCCAAAGCTTTACCCGGATGGCACTGGGTGTGGTTTTTTGTTGTGCAGACTGCCACCACCACAACCCGGCTAAAAAAAGCACCAGCGCCATTGGGCCATACGAACTCAGTCCCTCACTCAGCCCCACCACCATTTGGGTGGGCCATGGCAGGTCGGCGCCAAAGGATTTGAAGACATCCTCAAATACCGGCACCACGAACATCAAGATCAACACCAGCACCGCGATGGCCACGCCCATCACCGCCGTGGGGTACATCAGTGCCGATCGAACCTGCGAGCGCAGGGCTTCGTTCTTTTCCAGTGTTTGCGCCAAGCGCTCCATCATGGTGTCCAAAATACCGGCTGACTCACCGGCTTGTACCAAGCTGATGTACAGGCCTGAAAAATGTGCGGGGTGTTTGGCCAGGGCTTCGTACAAGGCGGTGCCTGATGCCACATCGTTGTGTACCTGTTGCACCAGCTCGGTCAGTGCCAAAGATGGCAGGCTGCGCGACAACATCTCCAAGGACTGCAACAGTGGCATACCCGCCCGGAGCAAGGCCGCCAATTGTCGCGTCATGAGCGAGAGCTCTTCAGGACGTACTCGGGGGTTGTGGTTCCACCACAGGCGTTGCAGCTGAATTTGTTGCAGGCCCTGTCTGCGCAATTGGGCACGGGCCAGCCCGACGGTAGGGGCTTTCAGCCGTCCTTGCCGTTTGCGGCCCTGAGCATCTTGCCCTTGCCAAGTGAATGAGTGGAGCTGGCTCATGCGTCATACCGGGTGTTGGCCAAGACCTCGTCCAATGAGGTCACACCTTGCCGGACTTTGCGCAGGCCTGCCATACGCAGGGTGCTCACCCCTTCGCGTTGGGCTTGCTCGGTCAGTGCTGGGGTGCCCGCTTCTTGCAAGATCAGGCGCTGCATCTCAGCACTGATGGGCATGACTTGGAAAATCCCGGTGCGCCCGGCGAAGCCTTTGTGGCAGTGTGCACAACCGACCGGTTGGTAGGCTTGGACCATTGGCGCGGTCAGCCAGCCGGCGGGCCAACCCGCTTGCAAGCACACATCGGCCGGCAAATTCACAGGCACCTTACACTGTGGGCACAGGCAGCGGACCAAGCGTTGCGCCGTGATCAGGGTCACGCTGGCGGCGATGTTGTAGGCTGCGGTGCCCATGTTGCGAAGGCGCACCAAAGTGCTCGGTGCGTCGTTGGTGTGCAAAGTGGACAGCACCAAATGGCCTGTTTGCGCCGCTTGAATGGCGATGTTGGCCGTTTCCAGATCGCGCACCTCGCCCACCATCAAGATGTCCGGGTCTTGCCTCAAAAAAGCCCGTAAGGCGATGGCAAATGTCAGCCCCGGCTTGTCCTGCACATTCACCTGGTTGATGCCTTGCAGCTGGATTTCGCAGGGGTCTTCTACCGTGGCAATGTTGACTTCGGCGGTGTTGAGCCGGTTCAAGCAGGCGTAAAGCGATTGGGTTTTGCCTGAGCCGGTGGGCCCGGTCACCAGCACCATGCCATGCGGGCGGTGAATCGCCTCCACCAAGCGGGCCAGGTCTTCTGGCTCATACCCCAGCTGGGTCAAATCGAGCTGCGCTTGTGCGGTATCGAGCACCCGGATCACCAACTTTTCGCCAAACAAGGTCGGCAAGGTGCTCACCCGCAAATCGAGCGCGCGTTCGCTGGCCAAAACCAGTTTCATGCGACCGTCTTGCGGCAAGCGTTTTTCGGCAATGTCCAACCTGGACAGCACCTTGATGCGAGAGGCGATGCGGTCTTTCAAGGCCGAAGGGGGCGTTGCCACTTCGCGCAACTCGCCATCGATGCGTATGCGCACGCGGTAACGGTGTTCGTAGGGCTCAAAGTGCAGGTCGGAGGCTTTGAGCGCGACCGCTTGCTCCAGCAGTTGCTGAACCCATTGCACGACCGGCGCATCGTCCACGGCAGCCATTTTGGAACGGTTGTTGAGGTTGTCCTGCATCGCACCACCTTGAGCTATTTTGTTTTAATAAATTCGCCATCATGGTCTGGGTTCCTGAATTTGTAAATCATTCAGTGGATGGGGTGTGCTGGATCACGGCCCACAGCGAACAAAGATTGATAATCTGAAGAAAATTTTGACAATTTTTTTAGTTTCCAGATTGAGATGTCGCATGAAATGCTTTGGACTCCTCGCCCTGTTGTTTTGCCTGCCGGTCTGGGCAGACCACTACAGCCCCATCACGGTTTGGCAAACCGTGCCGTTCATCAAAGGCCAAGACCTGTGCCAGTTCCAAGAGGCTTACGGCAATACCGCCCAGGAGAGTCAGAAAAAATTAAGTTTGCAACTGGTCACTTTGCTCAACGCCGGGGCTGACCCCTCCCAGTTGATCGACTTGATCAACGCCCTGGACCGCTACACCCACCAAAACCGCGAACGCGCCAGTGCCGGTAAAGGCATGGACGTGCTGCTGGAGGGCAGCCTCAAAGCCTCTTTGGACGCGCAATACACCAAGCTGCAACCGCGCAACCGCAACATCACATTTTTCAACCCGGCCCCGATTTTTGCTTTGGCCCGTGATTTGCGTGAAGAAAAACGCCAAGGCTATTTGGATGCCAGCATGCTGGGCCAACTCAACGCCATAGCCTGGGGCTCGTATTCTTATGCGCCATCTTGCAAAGGCGATTTGGTGGTGACCTTGCACATCCAAGTGGCGACAGGCAGAACCTACAACTACCAAGCCGTTGGTCGGCCTGAGCAGGTCATGCGGGCCATCAGCAGCCAGTTGTTCGCTGAATTCCAGCACACCCAGTTCCCATCCAAAGTCCAAATGGGCAGTCGTACCTTGGAGTTGTTGGGTGCGCCCGGTGTGCCGATCAGCCACACTGGCAGTGCTGAAGCCGCGGAGAGGACTTGCAAAAGCATCCAGGCCCGTTTGCCTACGGCGGAAGAATACGAGTTCATGGCCAACTTGGGCGATTGGAACCAAGGCATTCGCACCGTGGGGCGCATTTGGGCGCTGGCCAACAAAATGGTGTTGGCCCCCGAGTTGCCCAACCCTTCACCCATCCGCACAGAAAGCGAAGTGCGTGCACACGAGCTCTATTACTACTGCGTTCGGTGATGGCGCAGGCCAAGTCGGGTCCATTGAAAAACTCTCCGACCCTTGCCGTCGGAGGCGCCCCTAATCGAATTTGACCGGCTGGTACTGCGGTTCGGTGTGCTCGCAAGCCGAGGCCTTAGCGCAAGGCATTTGGCAGAGCTCTCGGTCATTGACCGGGCAGCTGCGGTTAAAAGTGACCACATGGTCGACTTCGGCACGAATGCCGATCCACTCGCCCAGTTTGTGGTCGTGGTGGCTGGGCACATGGGCCATCAGTTGCTCGCCTGTGGCCAAGCGCAGGGTGTACAAAAACTCTGAACCTCGAAAGGCCTTGCGCACGATTTGCGCTTTCACCGGCGCATCGTCGTCGTGCACGATGTCATCGGCCCGCAACAGCACATCACATTGCCCGCCTTCAAATGCGCAGGGCAGGGGACATTCGGCCACATCCCGTAGCTCGCCCACAGGGGTGCTGACCCAAACATGCCCATCCACTTCGCGCAGAGTAGCAGGCGTGAAAACGCCGTGCCCAATGAAGTCGGCCACAAAGCGGGTGGCCGGGCGGTGGTACAGGCTGTAGGCGTCGTCCCATTGGTGCAAATGGCCATGGTTCATCACACCGATCACATCGCCAATCGCAAAAGCCTCCAATTGGTCGTGCGTGACGAGCAAGGCCGTGGCTTGGGCGGCCTTCAAGATGTTGCGCACTTCGTGGGCCAGGCGTTCGCGCAGGTCCACATCCAGGTTGGAAAATGGCTCGTCCAGCAACAACAAATCGGGCTTTGGCGCCAATGCGCGGGCCAGCGCCACGCGTTGTTGCTGTCCGCCCGAGAGTTCGTGGGGGAAGCGTTTGTCAGAGCCGTCCAAGCCCACCAAAGTCAGCACTTCGGCCACGCGTTGTTGCCGCTCGGGTTTGGACAGGTGCGCCAGACCAAAACCGACGTTGCTGCCCACGTCCATGTGCGGGAACAGCGCGTAGTCCTGGAACACCATGCCGATGCGCCTGCGCTCGGCGGGCTCGGTGTGGTTTTTCTCGCTGACCATCCGGCCTGACAGCAAAATCTGGCCTCCCGAGACCGGCTCCAAGCCGGCCACGGCCCTCAACAAGGTGGTCTTACCGCAACCCGAAGGCCCAATCAACACCCCGATGTCACCAGCCTGGAGGCTCAAGTTCACGCCCTGCACGGCGGGTGTGCGGCTGCCGGGGTATTGAATGTCCAGTTGGCGCAGTTCTAGAAACATGCACTGGATTGTAGGCAGGTTGGCCTGCGCTTCTACAATCCAAGACTATGCTGACCACCTTGGCCCGCCGTTTACCGGGTCTTTCCACCTTGCTTTTTGCCCTGCTGGCGTTGGTTTTGGCCTTGCCAGTTTTGGCTGTGCTTGGCTCTTGGCTGCAATCCAATAGCGAAAGCGCCAGCATCTTGCTGGAGATGGCCAGCACCGTGCTGCCCGACTACACCCTGACCACGCTGGGTCTGTGCCTCATGGTGGCGGTGGGTGTGACCGTGCTGGGGCTGGCCACCGCGGTGCTGGTGACCTTGTTTGATTTTCCGGGGCGTGGCGTTTTTGAGTGGTTGCTGCTCTTGCCCCTGGCCATGCCGGCCTATGTGGTGGCTTATGCCTACACTGACTTTTTGCAGTTCAGCGGGCCGCTGCAGGGGGCTTTGCGCGAGGCGCTCGGTTTGCAAGGACGACTTTGGCCCGATGTGCGCAGCGTCTGGGGGGCGGCGCTGGTGTTCACCTTGTCGCTCTACCCTTATGTTTATTTGCTGGCCCGTACGGCTTTGGTGGAGCGGGCTTCAGGCTTGATGGAGGCGGCCCGCTTATTGGGGGCGCCTTTGTCCCGTCGGATTCGCGAGATCGCCTTGCCCCTGGCACGACCGGCCGTGGCGGCTGGCGTGGCGCTTGCGCTCATGGAGACCCTGGCCGACTTTGGCGTGTCCAGTTACTTTGGCATCCAGACCTTCACCGCGGGCATTTACAAAGCGTGGCTGTCGATGGACAACCGCATCGCGGCTGCGCAGCTGGCCACGGTGCTTTTGTTGGTGGTGTTGGTTTTGTTGCAGCTGGAGCAGCGTGCCCAAAAGCGCATGCGCTTTAACCAAGGTCGTGGTTCGCGGCAGGGTACGGCCGAAGCGCAGCCCTTGCGCTTGCATGGCGGACGCTGTTGGTTGGCTTGGGGCGTGTGCAGCTTGCCTGTGCTGCTGGGTTTTGCACTGCCGGTGCTCATCATGCTGCGGGCTTTTGTGGGTGAGACCAGTGAAATGCCTTGGGAGCGCTTTGGCCAGTGGGCTTGGACGAGTTTGCGGCTCGGCGCCGTCACGGCAGTGCTCGCCGTGGGTGTGGCGCTGGCCATGTCGTTCAGTGCCCGCACCCGGGCCAATCCCATCCAACAAGGGGCCATTCAGCTGGTGGGGCTGGGTTATGCCATTCCCGGTGCGGTGGTGGTGGTGGGATTGCTTTTGCCTTTGGGCTGGATTCAGCAACACTGGCCGGCTTCGTCAGCGGTCGCTTGGATCACGGCAACCTCTTTGGGCTTGGTCTGGGCGTATTTGGTGCGTTTTTGCGCGGTGGCTTTGCAGTCGGTGCAAAGCGGCTATGCCCGCATTCCAGTCAGTTTGGACGATTCCGCGCGCATGCTCGGCGTGACGGGCTGGGGCCTGATGCGCCGTGTGCACGCGCCGCTGTTGCAGCGCACCACCTTGGCGGCCCTGTTGCTGGTTTTTGTCGATGTGATGAAGGAGCTGCCCGCCACCATGGTGTTGCGCCCTTTCAACAGCGATACCCTGGCGGTCGTGGCGTACCAGCTGGCACGCGACGAGCGATTGGGCGAAGCGGCACTGCCCTCGCTGGCGCTGGTGTTGGTGGGCTTGGTCCCGGTGATCTTGCTCAGCCGGACTTTGCGCCAACCTGTCAGTGGCCACCTTAGCCCTGGTGGTTCTGCGCGATCAGGGTTTTGAGCCTCTTGGGCGGATCACTGAGCGCTCTTCCAAAATTTGCCGCACGATGGCGCGGGCATGGTCTTCGGTGATGCTGAACTCCCGGCGCAAGTGTTCAATGGTGCGCTTCTCTTTTTCATCAATAAGCCCGTCTTTGAGCAATTCTTCCACCTCGGTGGTGAACTCCAGCTCGTGGGTGCGCACCCGGCTGGCAAAGGACGAAGCCACGATGCCGGTGAGCAATGCCAGAGTGAAGACGCCGGACATGGCGGTGAATGCCCCGATCACTTTGCCCCAAGGCGACAAGGGTGTGACATCGCCATAGCCCACGGTGGTGATGGTCACAATGGACCACCACATGGCATCGGGTATGGTGCCCAATTTGTCGGGTTGCAGGGCATGTTCTGCAAAGTACATCAAGCACGAGGTGATGAGGATGGACAAGGCCAGCAGGTAAAGCGCCGAGATGAAGGCGTCTCTTTCGGTATAGATCGAGGCCAACAAGTCTTCCAGCGCGGTGGTGTAGTGCGACAACTTCAGGATGCGCATGATCCGGATGACGCGCAAAAAGCGCAGGTCCAGACCTGGGAACATGGTCTGCAAAAGAAAGGGCAGGATGGCCAGCAAATCCACCAAACCATGAAAACTCAAGACGTAAGCCCATCGACGGCGATTTCCCGAACTGTGGAACTGGGTTTTTCGTTCAACTGCCGTCCAGATGCGCAGCAGGTATTCGGCAGAGAAAAAAACCACCGAAAAAGTATCAAAAAGGGTTAAGTACTGGCCGTATGCGGTTTCAATTGACGGCACCGACTCCAAGATCACCGCCAAAACGTTGCTCAAGACCATCAAGGTCAGTAACCAAGAAAAAACCCAAGCGGCTTTTCTGTCTTTGTGGCTTTGAAACTCCAAAATGAGGAAAAGCCGCTGCCTGAAAGTCGGGGTGGATTGCATGGGGGCATCTTAGACAAGAAAACTCGATCCGCCGAAACCGGTGGCTCCCCCTTTAGCTTTGATTGTGAATAAACAAATAACAAAACAATGCTTGTGTGGGGGAGGAAGGATCGTCAGAATCGAATACGATGAAGAGGGGCAAATTTGGTGTCCCTGCGATTCAAACTACGACCATGGCCAAACCCGCCCCATTTAAAACCAATCACTTGACCGAATCTGAGGAGGTTTTTGACAAAGCCGCCGATATTTTTCGCGTCATGTCTGCGCCCATGCGACTGCGCATCATCAGCGCTTTGTGCAACGGCGAGAAAAATGTGGGCGACTTGCTGGCCGAGATCGACACAACTCAACCCAATATGTCGCAGCACTTGAACACGCTTTACCGATCGGGTGTGCTCGGCAAGCGCCGTGAGGGTGTCCAAATTTACTACCGAATCATCAACGACCATGTGGTCTCGCTGTGCCGCGCTGTGTGTGTGCAGATCGCCAGCGAAAGCGATTGAAAGATCGACGTCAGTTTCAGACCGGGTTTTCACGGGCACCCAACCGGCCTTGATCCGACTAATATCCATACTTAAGGAGCAATGAATGAAGAAACACCTGCTATGGATGGTCGGCCTGCTGGCCTGCACCCTGAGCTGGGCCGAAATCAAGGTGGTTTACCACCTGAGCGAGGGCATACCCCAGGCATCTCGTGCCATCGGCAACATCCGAAACCATTTGGCCGCTGATCCGACTGCCAAAATTGTGGTCGTCACACACGGGCTGGGCATCGACTTTTTGATCGACGGTGCCACCAACCAGATGGACCAGCCTTTTGCCGGGGGCGTCAGTGACTTGGTCAACAAGGGCGTGGAGTTCCGTGTGTGCAACAACACTTTGGTCTCGCGCAAAATCTCTGCCGATAAACTGCTGATGGAAGCCAAAGTGGTGCCCTCCGGTGTAGCCGAAGTGGCCAAGTTGCAAGCCAACGAAAAATTTGTGTACTTGCGCCCCTGATGGGCGTTGAGACGTTCATTCGCCCCGACTGTTTTTTCGAGGAAAACCCATGAAGATTCAACACACTTTATCAGCGGCCGCCTTGGTCGCGCTCTCCGGCCTGGCCCAAGCCCAGGTCGATCCTCTGCATGTGCGCAGCTGGGCCGCATCGTGCGCAGCTTGCCACGGCACCGATGGCCATGCCCAACCGGGCATGATTTCTTTGGCGGGTGTGCCCAAAGAGGTCACGATTCAAAAAATGTTGGACTACAAAGCCGGTCGCGTGCCTGCGGCCACCATCATGCACCAGCTCTCCAAGGGCTATTCCGACGAGCAAATCGCCGCCATCGCTGGCTACTTTGCCGCCCAGAAGAAATAAGGAAGAACTGCCATGCAACGTCGTCATTTTCTGCAGACCGGCTCCGCTTTGGGTGCCATGGGACTGGTTTCGGGTTGTGCCACCGTGGGTGGTGGCAGTGGCCCGAAAGTGGTGGTGATTGGTGGGGGGTACGCTGGTGCCACGGCCGCTAAATACCTGCGCATGTGGTCTGAGCACAAGATCCAGGTCACCCTGGTCGAGCCCAGTGATGCATTCATCTCTTGCCCGATGTCCAACCTCGTCATTGGCGGTAGCAAAACCATCACGGAAATCACGACCCCCTATGACAACCTGACCAAGCGCCACGGTGTCAAGGTCATCAAGGACCGCGTCAATACGATCGATGCCGACAAGCGCATCGTCAAATTGGCTGGTGGTGCCGAGTTGGCCTATGACCGCCTGATCGTCTCGCCCGGTGTGGACTTCATGTGGGAAACCCTGCCCGGCATGAACCGTGCAGGCGCCAAAGAGCAAGTGATGCACGCCTGGAAGGCCGGCGAGCAAACCGTGACCCTGCGCAAGCAACTTGAAGCCATGCCCGATGGTGGTGTGTTCGCCATGTCGATCCCGCTGGCTCCCTACCGATGCCCCCCCGGTCCTTACGAGCGGGCTTGCCAAGTGGCCGACTACTTCACCAAAGCCAAGCCCAAGAGCAAGGTGCTGATCTTGGACGCCAACGACGACGTCACTTCTAAGCCGGCTTTGTTCAAGAAGGCCTGGACTGAGCGCTACAAAGGCATCATCGAGTACCGCAGCAAGCACAACGTGACCGATGTGAATGTGGCCAACAAGACCTTGAAGTTTGAATTCAATGACGACATCAAGGCCAGTGTGCTCAACGTGATTCCAACCATGCGGGCCGGTGACATTGCCGTCAACGCGGGTCTGGCCACCGCCAACAAGCGCTGGTGCGAAGTGGATTTCTTGACCTTCGAATCCAAAGCGGCCAAAAACGTGCACGTTTTGGGCGATGCGATCCAGATCGCCCCTGGTATGCCCAAATCGGGCCACATGGCCAACCAGCACGGCAAGACCTGTGCGGCAGCGGTCATCGCTTTGTTGATGGGCAAAGAAGTCAACCCCATGCCCATTTACAACAACACCTGCTACAGCTATGTCAGCACCAAGGATGTGGTGCATGTGGCCAGTGTGCACCGCTATGACGCTGAAAAGAAAACCATGCTGACCGTGCCGGGTTCTGGTGGCGTGTCCAGCGCGGCCAACGAACTGGAAGGTGTTTACGCGTGGGCTTGGGCGCAAAACATCTGGGCCGACACGTTGGCTTGATGAACCATGCGCGTGGCCGCGTGCCACGCCATTGAAAAAACGCCGCAGTTCTTGGGACTGGCGGCGTTTTTTTATTACTCGGTGAGCGCGCGGTAGGCCACGCTTAGACAAAGTTAGATCTGCCAGCCCATGCTGCGGTGCAAGCGCCAGGATAGGCCTGCGCCCAACCAAATGGCGATCAGGGTCAGCCAGGCCGTGAGTGAAAAGATCGAACCTCCGGTCATGCCCGCACCCACGGTGCAGCCGCCGGCCAACACCGCGCCAAAACCCATCAGCACAGCACCCGTGAGGTAGTGGCCCAGTTTGTTCTCGGTCTTGAAGCCCTCGAACTTGAAGTCGCCACCCACCAGTGCGCCCAGCAAAGAACCCGCAAAAGTGGCGGGCAGCAAACCCGCATCAAAGCCCATGCTCGGAGATGTGGCGCTGGACAGGACCCGCATCAACATCTCGGCCGATGCGCTGCTGAAGCTGAGCCCTTGAATTTGCACCGCCTCAAACGACTCTGAGGCGATCGCCTGTGTCAGGCCCCAGCCCAGCGCAATGCTCAGGCCCACAACGATGGCCCCCAGCGCCAAGCCCCAGCGACGCGGGTGCGCCTTGAAGAAAAAGTAGAACCCGGTGCCCAAAGCCAGCAGCGCCAGCACCAGCCCACCCGTGGGCCCTATGCCCGTGATCTGCAGCAAATCACGCCCGGCCCCGCCATCGATGGGCCATACACTGGCCAAGGCCTGGCGGGCAGGTGCCAGCCACCCAGCAATGCTGGCCTGCACCGTGACGGCAAACACCAGGCCAGCCAGCAAGGCACGCAAATTGCCGGTTGCCGACAAAATCAGCAAACGGCTGGCGCAGCCGCGCGTCAAAATCATGCCCGCCCCAAACAACAAGCCTCCCAACACCGCGCCCGACATGCTGCCAGTTGCGTTGATGTAGCGGGCGTCTGCAGGCTTGAGCGCGCCCGCCCACACCAGCGCTTGCACGCCCACCAGCGCCGCGCCAAAAGCCAGCCACCACACGCTGAAACGGTCGCCCGTCTGGCCTTCGCAGCACTCCAACACGGCAGCACGGGCACAAAATCGGGTGCGCTGGGCCGCCAGGCCAAAGATGAAGCCCACCAATGCACCCGCCATGGCCAGTACATTCGAGTCTCCCCAGGTTTCAAGCAAGCTTGCGAGATTCATGGATTTCTCCAATAATTCATTGGGTTCTTATATTCTAAGTGCGACACTGGCGAAGCTTCATGCCGCCACACAAAACCCGCTATTGTCCACTGTCTGCAATTCATGGACTCCAACCTGAATCTATTTTCTTTGTCTGCTTTGCGTCGTCGTGACTGGCTTTTGCGGGTGGGGGTATCGCTTGCGGCCACCCCCGTTTGGGCGCAATCGGGCCGTGCTGCCACCTTGCCCGCTGCCCAATCGCTGCCCGACGAACTGGCCCGCGCCCTGAAAAACAAGCAGCCTCTGATCGTCATGGTCAGCTTGGATGGTTGCGTATTCTGTCGCCAAGCCAGACAAAGCCACCTCTCGCCCATGGCGCTTGCAGGCAGCACCATCGTGCAGGTGGACATGCGCAGCAACCAACCTGTGCTC
>NZ_CAMBNZ010000074.1 GCF_945869175.1 Limnohabitans sp. Rim8
GCGTTGTGGTGCTTGCCGTGGTGAAACTCCAGGGTTTCTTGGCTGTAATGAGGTGCCAAAGCATCGATTGCGTAAGGCAGTGCGGGCAAGGTGTGTTCCATGAGGGTGTCCTTTGGTGGTTACGGGAAAAGCTCAACGGGTGCATTTTAGGGGCAGCGTGATCGCCCTTGGGTGCTGCAGGTCACTGGAGCCCCTTCAAAGCGAGACCGTCAATGGCAACACACCGTCAGACAGGGTCGCCTGAACGCTCTGCCCCGGTTGAAACTGCCCAACATGGGTCAAAGCCTGGCCTTTGTCGTCGCTCAGCCATGCATAACCACGCTCCAGCACCCGGTGCGGATCCAGAGACGACAAACGCAAAGTGGCGCGCTCGAGCCGCTGGATATGGTTTTGCACCTGCTGGCCTCGGCCGAAACCCAAACGGTCATTCAGGCGTTCCAATTGATGGCCTTTGTCTGTCAAATCGTTTTGCACACCCGCTTGCAAACGGTGCCCCAGTTGGTCCAACCACTGCCGGTGCTGGCTTAACAAAGCTTGCGGACGGCTCAACCGGAAAGCCACGGCGCTCAGGCGCTGCACTTGGCGGTCTTGTTGACGGACCAATCCCACACCCCAACGGGCGGCCACGCTGTCCAAGCGCTGAGCTTGCCGGTCTTGCTGGCGCAACAGGCCACGACTCAAACGGTGCGCCAGCACCGACAAAGCCTCCAAGCCAACGCCCCGGTCGGTCGCGGCCATCTCCGCCGCCGCGGTGGGGGTTGGCGCGCGCACATCGGCCACAAAATCGGCGATGGTGAAATCGGTTTCGTGGCCCACACCACTGATCAAGGGTACCGGGCTTTGGGCCATCACACGGGCCAGGTTTTCGTCGTTGAAGGACCACAAGTCATCGATGGATCCGCCACCTCGCACCAGCAAAATCACATCCACCGGGGGGCTGAAGGGGTTGTCTTCCGCCGTGAATGCATACAACTGCTGCAGGGCTTGGGCCAAAGTGGCGGCTGCAACCTGGCCTTGCACCAGAGCGGGCACCATCAACACTGGAATATGAGGGACGCGCCGCTGCAAGGCGGTCACGACGTCGTGCCAGGCGGCTGCGCCCAAAGACGTCACCACCCCAATGGCGCGGGGCTGGCTGGGCAATGGGCGTTTGTGGGCGGGGTCAAACAAGCCTTCGGCTTCGAGCTTGGCTTTCAGGCGCAAAAACTGCTCAAACATTGCGCCTTGCCCGGCGCGCTCCATGGATTCGACGATCAACTGCAAATCGCCCCTGGCCTCGTACACACCCAATCGGCCCCGCAACTCGACCAATTCGCCATCACGCGGCGCAAAGTCCATCAAACTGGCGGCACGCCGGAACATGGCACAGCGGATTTGACCTGTATCGTCCTTGATCGAAAAATAACAATGCCCGCTGGCCGCTCGCGAAAAGCCCGACACCTCACCGCGCACCGTGACCGGATTGAATTGCGCATCCAGCGTATCGGCCATGGCGCGGCACAGCGCAGAAACTGTCCAAGCGCGGGGCTTCAAATCGTCATTGGGCATCATGGTCTTGAGGTTTCATCAGCGTTTGAGCAAGGTTTCATGCGCACAACCCGTGACCGTTCAGGGCAAGTACTCCACAATCCACGTACTGAGGGGCTTGACGCGGATGCAGGCAGAACAATACATCAGACGCCTCGCAAACTGTTGATTTTATTGGTTTTTTTAAAATAATCGTTAAAAAAATAGGAAATTCATCAATACCTGGGTATGCGAAACGACAACAAAAACGAAGTTTTCCACAAAGTTATCCACAGAAATGGCGTTCGCCTCGCCAGATTCCGAGTTCCGAAAGTGGCCAGCCCTTGGCCGATAATCGGGCACGTTCATGATCGAAAAACTGGAAGGTGTTTTCTTGCTGTCCATCATACAAGCCGCAGGCTGGCCCATCTGGCCATTGATCCTGTGTTCCATTCTGGCGCTGGCTTTGATCTTGGAGCGTTTCGTTCAGTTGCAAGACGCCAAAGTCATGCCCCCCCACATCCTCGCCCAAACCATCGAGGCGACCCAACGCGGCGTCCCCTTGCAGGACATGGTTCAGACACTCGACCAAGCCGGTGCCATGGGCCCGGTGCTGGCCAGCGGTCTGCGTTGTGTGGCGGACAACCCCAAAGTTTCCGCTGAAGACATCCAGGCCAGCATGCAAATGGCGGGGCGATTGGCGGCACAAGGCTTGGAGCGCTTCTTGCCCGCCCTGGCCACCATCGCATCGGCTGCACCCTTGTTGGGCTTGTTGGGCACAGTGGTGGGCATGATCGACATTTTTGGCGCCCACACAGCCGCCAACAACCAGCCCGCCTTGCTCGCGCAAGGCATTTCCGTGGCGCTTTACAACACCGCTTTTGGCTTGGTCGTGGCCATCCCTTCCTTGATGTTCTGGCGCTACTTTCGCGCCGTGGTGGACCGCCAAGTGCTGGCCATGGAAGTCGCTGCAGAAACTTTCGCCCGCCACCTGATCCGCATGCGCGGATAAAGGCCAACCGTGAACTTCAAACCCCGGCCCTTGTCCCCCGAACCCGAGATCAACCTGATCCCGTTCATCGACGTGCTCCTGGTGGTAATGATTTTTTTGATGCTGACCACCACTTGGTCACGGTTGACAGAAATCCAACTGAATTTGCCCGTGGCCGATGTTGCAGCCAGCAGCCAAAAGCCACGCCAAATCGTCTTGACGATCAGCGCTCAAGGCCAATACGCCATCAACAAATCGCCTGTCGCTGCGCGTTCGGTCGGTGCTTTGGTCGCCGTTCTGACCCCGTTGGCCCAAGCAGACACCCTTTTGGTCATCAGCGCCGACGCTGCAGCCACGCACCAAAGCGTCATCCACGCGATGGAGGCAGCACGGCAAAGTGGCTTGTCCAAAATCAGCTTTGCGGCCCAGTCGGCCGAGGTTCCTGGCTCTTGAAGGCATGGGCTGGTCTGCCTTTTTTCATCGGCATTTGCCCCGTGTTTGGCTGCATCGGGGACCGTTCGCTTGCGCTTTGCTCCCGGTGTCGGTTGTTTATGGCGCACTCATCTCACTGCGGCGCGTGGCTTTCGCCACGGGGCTCTTCAAAAGCCAGCGGGTACCGGCCTTGGTCATCGTGGTGGGCAATGTGGTGGCTGGAGGTGCTGGCAAAACCCCCGTGACCATCGCCATGGTCCGGCACTTGAAGGCCCAAGGCTTTCAAGTCGGCGTGGTCTCACGCGGCCATGGTCGCCACACGCAAGGCACCCTCGCTGTCGCCCACAACAGCCGCCCCTTGGAGGTGGGCGATGAGCCCTTGCTGATCCATCAAGCCACGGGCGTGCCGGTGTGGGTGGCCAAATCCAGGGCCGATGCCGCCCTGGGCTTGCTGCAAGCGAACCCCCAAGTGCAAATTTTGATCTGCGACGATGGCCTGCAGCATCTGGCCTTGACCCGGGACATCGAGATTTGCGTGATGGATGAACGCGGTGTCGGCAATGGTTGGTTGTTGCCTGCGGGCCCCTTGCGAGAGGCCTGGCCTCGCCCGATCGATGGTGTGCTGCACACCGGGCCCTCCATTTCAGGGGAACGGCCCGACGGGGAGTACGGGGCGCCAAGACAATTGGCAGACCACGCCTTGACCTCACAAGGCCAGCGCGTTGCACTGAGCAGTTTGTCGCACCGCCCTGTGCACGCGGTGGCTGGACTGGCACGGCCAGAGTCGTTTTTCGAGATGCTGCGCCAAGCAGGCCTTCAACTGGCCAGCACCACCGCCTTGCCCGACCACCACGATTACACCGACTGGTCAGCCGGTGCAGACCGCACTTGGCTGTGCACCGAAAAAGACGCGGCCAAGCTTTGGACTCACGAACCGAACGCACTCGCTGTGCCTTTGGTGATCACACCCGATCCTGCTTTCTGGGCCGCGCTGGACCAGCGCATCCGCCACCTGCTGGCGCACCCCAACAGCCAAACCAAGCCGCGTTGATCCGCGCCACGGACTTAAGGTCGTTATCATTGCCGGATGGACAATAAATTGCTTGAATTGCTGGTCTGCCCAGTCACCAAAGGCCCCCTCAACTTTGATCGGGAACGCCAAGAACTCCTGTCGCGCAGTGCCCGATTGGCCTACCCCGTGCGCAACGGCATTCCAATCTTGTTGGAAAACGAGGCGCGCACCCTTTCCGACGAAGAAATCGAGGCCCTCGCCGCCCTTCGCCCGGCTTTGTAAAGCCTGCCCATGACCGAATCCACCCCACCTTTGGGCTTCACCGTGGTCATTCCGGCACGCATGGCCTCCAGCCGTTTGCCCGACAAGCCCTTGGCCGACATCGCCGGGCTGCCCATGGTGGTGCGGGTGGCGCAACGGGCTTTGCAGTCCCAAGCCCGCCAAGTGGTGGTGGCGGCCGACGATCTGCGCATCGTGAAAGCCTGCCAGTCGCATGGCATCGAGGTCCTCTTGACCCGCACAGGCCACGTCAGTGGCAGTGACCGGCTGGCCGAAGCCTGTCAAAGACTTGGCCTGTCCGAGGATGCCGTGGTGGTCAATGTGCAAGGCGACGAGCCCCTGATCCAGCCTGAGTTGATCAACGCAGTGGCCCGTCTCCTGATCGAGCGCCCTGAGGCCAGCATGAGTACAGCGGCCCACGCCATCGGCTCGCTGAGCGAGTTCACCAACCCCAACGTCGTCAAGGTGGTGATGGATGCCCGCCAGTTGGCGCTTTACTTCAGCCGTGCGCCGATCGCTTGGTGGCGAGATGGGCAAACCGGCACGGGTTTCAAGGCCCTGCCCGACCCTGCCCCGCTTCGGCACATTGGCATTTATGGCTACCGAGCCGGTTTTTTGGCCCTGTTCCCGCAGTTGCCCCCTTCGCCTCTTGAAACCATGGAGTCGCTCGAACAACTGCGCGCTTTGTGGCATGGGCACCGCATTGCGGTGCATGTCACCTCCGAGGCTCCCGGTCCTGGCGTAGACACTCCCGAAGATTTGGCTCGCGTACGCCAACTTTTGACCTGAAAACAGGGGTTTACACCGTAAGCCAGGTTTGGGGAGGGCGTGATATTCTCAAAAGCAATTCAGCGCTTGTGCTGCGGGCCTGGCCATCTGATACGACTTCTAACGATAAGGACCTTCCCCATGAGACTGATTCTGTTAGGCGCACCTGGCGCCGGCAAAGGCACCCAAGCAACCTTCATTTGCCAGAAATACAGCATCCCCCAAATCTCTACTGGCGACATGTTGCGTGCCGCCGTCAAAGCAGGCACGCCGTTGGGCCTGGAGGCCAAAGCTGTGATGGAGTCAGGCGGCTTGGTCGGTGACGACTTGATCATCAACCTCGTGAAAGAGCGCATTGCCCAGCCCGACTGTGCCAATGGTTTTTTGTTTGACGGCTTCCCCCGCACCATCCCTCAGGCCGATGCCATGAAGGCAGCGGGTGTCAAGCTCGACTACGTGCTCGAAATCGACGTCCCCTTTGACGCCATCATTGAACGTATGAGCGGCCGCCGTTCACACCCCGCTTCGGGCCGCACTTACCATGTCAAGTTCAACCCCCCAAAAGTGGAGGGCGTTGACGACGTGACCGGTGAACCTTTGGTGCAACGTGCCGATGACCAAGAAGAAACCGTCAAAAAGCGTCTGGATGTTTACAGCGCACAAACCCGTCCTTTGGTGGACTACTACTCGGGTTGGGCCCAGACCGATGCCGCAGCGGCCCCTCAATACCGCGCCATCAGCGGGACGGGCTCTGTGGAAGACATCACAGCGCGTGCGTTTGCCGCATTGGCTGGCTGATTTTTTTCCAGACCGAAGAAATGACGAAGCCCCGCATGCGGGGCTTTTTCTTTGTCCTTCACCAGCTTTGCCGCTTTGGGCTCACGGTGTTGCGGACTTACCCGAGCAATTCGAGCATCAAACTGATCCGCGCCTTGAATGCGTTCAAACCGCGAGGTGCGGTCTGGAATGACGCCGTCTCTCCCACAATTTGTCCCTCCGCACAGCGCGTGACCAAGCGCACGGCCACACCCTGATCTTGCGCTTTGGCCAAGGCCGTCTGCACATCTTGGTGCAAAGTGCCATTGCCTGTGCCAGCCACGACCAAGCCTTTCACACCCGCAGACACCCAAGCGCTCACCTGGCGGGCGTCGGCACCGGCATGGCTGTGCATCACCGCCACCCAAGGCCATTCAGCAACGCTCACGGTCAAGGCGCAGCTTGTGCGGGTGTGCACCGCAGGCCCAGGCGCTGTGCCCCGCCATCTCACAGTACCCTGCTCGACAAAGCCTAGGGGGCCCGATTCGCCCGAGCTGAAAGCGTCCAGACGGTAGGGATGAACTTTTTGCACCTCCAGGGCGCTGTGAATCCGCCCAGCACAAACCGCCAAGACGCCCCGTGACATGGCGTCGCAAGCGACCGCCATGGCGTCCATGAGATTTTGTGGCCCATCGGGTGCCAATGCCGTCGCCGGGCGCATGGCACAAGTGAGCACCACCGGCTTGTGGCTATCGAGAACCCGATGCAAAAACCAAGCGGATTCTTCCAGAGTATCGGTGCCATGGGTGATGACGATGGCGTCCACCTCCGCTTGCGACAGCCAATGCACACAGCGCTGCGCGAGCACCTGCCAAGTGGCGTGCCCCATGTCTTTGCTGTCCAGCTGCGCCAGTTGTTCACAAACCAGTTCATGGCCCTGCAAGCTGTCTTGAAGTCCTGGCATGGCGTCCAACAGGTGTTGGACGCTGAGCTGACCGGCGGTGTAAGCGGTGTGATCAAGCGCACTGCTGCCCGTGCCGGCGATGGTGCCGCCTGTGCCCAAAACCACGACTTTTTGAATTTTTTTTGCGTTAAACACTTGCACAGCCTCAAAAACTGGTTAAAAATACAGTCACTGGATGAAAAAACAGCCCCTGCAGTCCTCACAAGGAAATCGCCATGACCGACAGCCCCAAACTCACCGCCAGGCAGCAAGAAATTCTGGAACTCATCCAGAACACCATCGCCAACACCGGTGCGCCTCCAACGCGGGCAGAGATCGCCAGCGTGCTGGGATTCAAATCGGCCAATGCGGCAGAAGAGCACCTCAAAGCCTTGGCGCGCAAAGGGGCCATCGAATTGGTCAGCGGTACATCGCGTGGCATTCGCCTCAAAGGCAGCCACCGCAGCAGCTTTCGCGCACCTTCTGACCTTTTTAGCCTCACCCTGCCCGGCCTGGGCCAACTGAGTTTGCCACTGGTGGGTCGTGTGGCAGCAGGCTCACCCATTTTGGCGCAAGAGCATGTTGACCGGACTTACCAAATCGAAAGCAGCTTGTTCAGCGAACAGCCTGATTACCTTTTGCGCGTTCGCGGCATGTCCATGCGTGACGCCGGCATCATGGACGGTGACCTGCTGGCCGTCAAATCCACCAAAGACGTGCGCAACGGACAAATCGTGGTAGCCCGCTTAGGTGATGACGTCACCGTCAAACGGCTGCGCAAAACGGCCAGCGGCATCGAGCTTTTACCGGAAAACCCCGATTACCCAACCATCGTGGTCAACCCCGAAGAGCCTTTCGACATCGAAGGTTTGGCTGTGGGCTTGATCCGCAACACCTTACTCATGTAGCCATCTGCTTGTTACGCCAGGTGGCGGGCGCAGGCGGAATGGTTCCGCCAGCCCTGGTGCAACAAGCTTTCTTTGCAATCCTGCCTGTGTCCAACCTCCATGCTTTTGAAAGGTTTCACATGGGAATCGCTCTGCTTGCTTTTTCAGGTCTGTTTCAAGGCCTCGCCAATTTGTCGCGTCCTGCGCCCATCGTTGCCAAAGTCCCGCGTGCCGACGCCGCTTTGCGTCAGGTTTGGACCACACGCCGCCCGGTTTGTGCGCCGTCTGGGCTGAAATCGAGCCCTGCGCCTCATCGGGTTCTTGCCGCACCCTCTGCCTCGGCCCTGCGGGTGCTCCGCGTCACTGAAAGTGACCAACGCGTCAAAGGTGCGGGTCGGATGGTGATTTCGGGACGCATGGCCGATGTGTGCGCCGAACTGGACCGCTTGGCGGCCATCGAGGCATCGCAGGCACGCTTTTGAACTGAAAAGCACACGCAGCGGCCGAATCGGGCCACCTCGTCAAGGCACAATGGAGGGATGAACATTGTGATCCTTGATGACTACCAAGATGTGGTCCGCAAACTCGACTGCGCTGCGAAACTCGAAAGTTTCTCAGCCAAGGTGTACACCAACACGGTCAAAGGCATGGGGCAACTGACGGTTCGGCTCAAAGATGCCGACGTCATTGTTCTGATCCGCGAACGCACCCAGTTGACACGCGCCGTGATCGAAAAACTGCCCCGCTTGAAGCTGATTGCCCAAACGGGCCGATTGGGCGGGCACGTCGACTTGGCCGCTTGCACCGAGCGTGGTGTCGCCGTGGCCGAAGGCGTGGGTTCACCCATTGCACCGGCTGAACTCACTTGGGCCTTGATCATGGCTGCCACAAGGCGTTTGCCCCAGTACATTGGCAACCTCAAGCACGGTGCTTGGCAACAATCGGGGCTCAAATCAAGCTCCATGCCCACCAATTTCGGATTGGGCACAGTCCTCAAAGGACGCACACTGGGCATTTGGGGCTATGGAAAAATCGGCCAATTGGTGGCCGGCTATGGCAAAGCCTTCGGCATGGAGGTGATGGTCTGGGGCAGCGATGAATCGCGCAACAAGGCCATACGCGACGGCTACCAGGCAGCCAGCAATCGGGCGGCCTTCTTTCAAGAAGCCGATGTGCTGTCCATGCACTTGCGCTTGAATGAAGCCACTCAAGGCATTGTGAGCAGCGAAGACCTGGGCAGAATGAAGCCATCATCGCTGTTTGTGAACACCTCAAGGGCTGAGCTGATTGAGCCCAATGCATTGATCGGCGGGCTGAACCGAGGCCGCCCTGGCTTGGCTGCAGTCGACGTGTTCGAGTCTGAACCCATTTTGCAAGGTTCAGCCCTGCTCCGGCTGGAAAACTGCATTTGCACACCGCACATTGGCTACGTGGAAAAAGACAACTACGAGCTGTATTTCGGAGCTGCTTTTGACAATGTAGTCAATTACATCAAGGGCACACCCACCAACATCGTGAACCCCGGCGCCTTGCAAGTTCGCCGTTGAGGGCCAAGCGCCATTCGTTTCCACTTCATTTCTGATTCAAAAATGACGCTCGCATTCTCCAAAGTCGCCATCATTGGCGCAGGCGCTATGGGCCGTGGCATCGCCCAAATTGCAGTCCAAGCCGGCAGCCAAGTCTCGCTTTACGACACACAACCCGAAGCCGTTGCCAAAGCCCGTGAAGCGGTGTTCCAGCAATGGGGCAAAATGCAAGACAAAGGCCGCCTGAGTGCCGAAGCGGTGGCAGTTTACAAAAGCCACTTGCTGGCCGCCAGCAGCCTGCAGGATTTGGCGGCGTGCGAATTGGTTGTGGAAGCCATCGTTGAAAAGCTTGACATCAAAAAAAGCCTGTTCACCGAACTCGAAAAAGTATTGTCTGCCAGCGCCGTGTTGGTGACCAACACCTCTTCGCTGTCGGTCACAGCCATCGCTGCCGCGCTGCAGCGACCCGCGCAGTTTGCGGGTTACCACTTCTTCAACCCCGTACCGCTCATGAAAGTGGTCGAGGTGATCGCAGGCCTCAAAACCGATCCCGCCGTTTGCCAACGCCTGACAGCCTTTGCAAGCCAGATGGGGCACACCCCTGTGCAGGCCCAAGACACACCGGGCTTCATCGTCAACCATGCCGGGCGTGGTTACGGCACTGAAGCTTTGCGCATCGTGAGCGAAGGCGTCGCCGATTTCGCCACCATCGACCGCATTTTGCGGGACCAAGTGGGATTCAAGTTGGGCCCCTTCGAGTTGTTCGATTTGACCGCGCTCGATGTCTCACACCCTGTGATCGAATCGATCTATCACCAGTATTACGAAGAGCCGCGCTACCGGCCCAACGTGATCACCTCCCAACGCTTGGCCGCAGGCGTGGTCGGTAAAAAAGTCGGCGAAGGTTTTTACAACTATGTGGACGGCGCAGCGCAAGTGCCGGCCGAACCACCTGTCCCCGCAGCCGAGAACATGCCACCTGTGTGGGTCTCTCCTCGGGCTGCGCGCCGCATGGAATTGCTGCAGATCCTGAAAAATTTGGGGGCCACAATTGAAACAGGGGCCTCGCCCTCGCCGCAAGCACTCACGATCGTCGCCCCATTGGGGTTTGACATCACCACCGTGGCGGTGGTCGAGCGCTTGGACCCCGCCAGGACTGTCGGCATCGACATGCTGTTTGAGGACGGTGCCACCAAGCGTCGCGTGTTGGCCACCAACCCGGCCACCCGCGCAGACATGCGCGATGCGGCCCACGCCTTGTTTTCGCGCGACGGTAAAGCCGTATCGGTCATCCGTGACAGTGGCGGCTTTGTCACGCAGCGCGTGGTGGCCACCATCGTGAACATCGCCTCTGACATGTGCCAACAGCGCATCTGCAGCCCGCAAGATTTGGAAACAGCCGTCACGCTCGGCCTGGCATATCCCATGGGACCACTGGCCATGGGCAACCGCTTGGGGCCTGACAGCATCCTGGAAGTGTTGTTCAACTTGCAAAAGGTTTATGGTGACCCGCGTTATCGCCCCAGCCCCTGGTTGCGCCGACGAGGCGCCATCGGTTTGTCTTTGATGCACACCGAAGACTAACCATGACCGCCCAACTGCTCAGCACCAGCGAAGGCCAGACCCTGGTCCTGACCCTCAGCAACCCGGAGTTTCGCAACGCCCTTGGCCCAGAGATGTATGCCGCAGGCGTCGAAGCGCTGAGCGTGGCCGAGTCCAGTGCCGACGTGCGCAGTGTGGTGATCACCGGGGCCAACGGCATTTTCAGTGCGGGCGGCAATTTACAACGCTTGCAAAACAACCGCCAACGCCCACCCGAGGACCAAGCGCAAAGCATCGAAGGCTTGCACAACTGGATCGAAGCCATACGCACTTTTCCCAAGCCAGTGATTGCCGCCGTAGAAGGTCCAGCCGCTGGCGCTGGTTTTTCTCTGGCGCTGGCTTGCGACATGATCGTGGCCGCACGCAACAGCGTGTTCGTGATGGCCTACAGTGGGATTGGCCTGTCGCCCGATGGCGGGGGCAGTTGGAGCCTGTCGCGCGTTGTGCCGCGCCAATTGGCCACGGAACTGCTCATGTGCGGCGAGCGCGTCGGTGCCGAACGTTTGCAGCAACTGGGTGTGGTCAACCACCTGGCAGAAGCTGGCCAATCTCTTCGGCAAGCTTTGGACCTGTGTGAACAACTCAATGCACGCGCGCCCAATGCACTGACCAGCATCAAGGAGCTGCTGTCTGATGCGGACGGCAGCAGCTTGAATGCCCAGCTGGCCCGCGAACGGGACCACTTTGTCAAAAACCTGCACCACGCCAACGCAGGCATAGGCATAGCCGCTTTTTTGAACAAGCAAAAACCTCATTACAAATGAACCGTCTGGTCCCCCAGGCGACAAATTTTTGAATACCAGTCACTCAAAGGACAGAGCATGGACGAACCGATTCTGACAATGGAGGAAAGAGAAGCGATCAATGGGGGTCGCTGGTTCTCAAGTCTCTCACCTTCACTTCGTCACGACATACTTCGATGCGCTTACGTCAAACGCCACAAAGACGGGGACATGCTCGCAGCACGCGGCGATCCACCCGAGCAGTGGATCGCCTGTGCGAAAGGCGCAGTGCGTGTGAGCTCCACCTCGGTGTCGGGCAAGCAGATCACGCTGACCTATGTAGAGCCCGGCATCTGGTTTGGCGATGTGTCGATCTTCGATGGGGACCGCCGCACGCACGACTGCTATTCACACGGCGACACCACCACACTCAATGTGGCCAAGGCCGACTTCAAAAAAATTCTGTCTCAACACGTGGAGTTCTACGACGCCATGCTGCGCCTGCATGCACGGCGCATTCGCCAGCTCTACGGCTTGGTGGAAGACCTCAACACCCTGCCGCTGCGTGCGCGTTTGGCCAAACAACTCAACCACTTGTTGCGCAGCTACGGTGTACCCAGTCTGTCGGACGCCAAGGCGATCCGCATCAGTTTGCAACTGGCCCAGGAAGAACTGGCGCAACTCTTGGGCGCATCCCGGCAGCGGGTGAACCAAGAGCTCAAACAAATGGAACGCGAGCAAATCATTCGCATCGAACCGGGTGGCTTGGTGGTGCTGGACCGCGAAGCGTTGCTGCTCATCGTGAACGCGGACCACTGAGCACGACCACACCATCCCGGCTGCATTCAGCGGGCACACACTTTGAACGGGTGAACCATGAGTGCTTTTGACCATTTTGTGGGAACCCGTCCGGTCACTGGCTCCCATGCCTTCGATGTGACGGCGTTGGAAAGCTGGTTGAGCAGTCGACTGCCCGGCTTTGTGGGCCCCTTGAGCGTGGAAATGTTCAAGGGCGGCCAGTCCAACCCCACCTACAAACTCATCACACCTTCACGCCAATACGTGATGCGTGCCAAGCCTGGCCCTGTGGCCAAATTGCTGCCCTCCGCACACGCGATTGAGCGAGAGTTTGCCGTCATGCAAGGCCTGCACGGCACCGATGTACCCGTGGCTCAAATGCATGTGCTGTGCGACGACGAATCGGTCATTGGCCGCGCGTTTTACGTGATGGACTTTGTGCCCGGTCGCGTGCTCTGGGACCAGTCTTTGCCCGACATGAGCTCCACTGAGCGCGGGGCGATTTACGATGAAATGAACCGCGTGTTGGCTGCGCTGCACAAAGTGGATGTGGCTAAACAAGGCTTGTCCAATTACGGCAAACCAGGCAACTACATCGAGCGCCAGATTGGCCGCTGGAGCAAACAATACGCCGCGTCCATTACCCAGCCCATCCCCGAGATGGACCAGCTGATTGAATGGTTGCCCAAAAATATCCCGGACAGCGCCAAAGACGAGTCCTTGGTGGGCATCGTGCACGGCGACTACCGTCTCGACAACCTGATGTTCCATCCTACCGAAGCCCGCGTCATGGCGGTGCTGGATTGGGAGCTCTCCACGCTCGGTCACCCCTTGGCAGACTTCAGCTACCACTGCATGGCTTGGCACATCACGCCGGGCACCTTCCGGGGCATCGGAGGCCTTGATTTCGCGGCCTTGGGTATACCTTCTGAGGCTCAATACATCCGCCGCTACTGCGAGCGCACGGGCTTCACCACGCCAGAGGCTTTGGCCAAAGACTGGAACTTCTACCTCGCCTACAACATGTTCCGCATTGCGGCCATTTTGCAAGGCATTGCCAAACGCGTCGAAGACGGCACAGCTTCCAGCGACCAAGCCAAAAGCTCTGGCGCAGGCGCGCGGCCCATGGCCGAACTGGCCTGGCGCTTTGCCTGTCAAGCCTGATTTCTTTCACACACACAACCACCAGGAGTTAGACCATGGATTTTGAATACACCCCCAAGGTCAAGGAAATGCAAGCGCGCTTGCTGGCTTTCATGGACGAGCACATTTACCCCAATGAGGCTCTCTTTTTCGCCGAAATCGCTGAGAACCGCGCCAAGGGCAATGCCTGGGTTCCCACACAAATCGTCGAAGAGCTCAAGCCCAAAGCCCTGGCGGCAGGCTTATGGAACCTGTTTCTGCCCAAATCCACGCGCGCTCCCCAGGGCCTGTCCAACCTGGAATACGCTCCTTTGTGCGAAATCATGGGCCGGGTGCCTTTTGCCGCTGAAATTTTCAATTGCTCCGCGCCCGATACCGGCAATATGGAAACCTTGGAGCGTTATGCCAGTGAATCGCTCAAGGACGAATGGCTCGAACCGCTGTTGCGCGGCGAAATCCGCTCTGCCTTTTTGATGACCGAGCCCGATGTGGCCTCCTCAGACGCCACCAACATCGAGTGCGAAATCCGACGGGAAGGCAACGAGTACGTGATCAACGGCCGCAAATGGTGGTCGTCCGGCGCGGGTGACCCACGCTGCGCGGTCTACATCGTGATGGGCAAGACCAACCCCGAGGCCGGTCGCCACGAGCAGCAGTCCATGATCGTGGTGCCTGCCAACTCGCCGGGCATCACTGTGGTGCGCGCCCTCTCGGTGTTTGGTTACGACGACGCCCCGCACGGCCACATGGAGGTCGTGCTCAAGAATGTCCGCGTGCCGGCAGAGAACATCTTGCTGGGAGAAGGCCGTGGCTTTGAAATCGCCCAAGGCCGCTTAGGCCCTGGCCGCATCCACCACTGCATGCGCACCATCGGCATCGCCGAGCGTGCCCTGGAACTGATGTGCAAACGATTGAACGAACGCGTGGCCTTTGGCCGTGAAGTGGCCCGCCAGACGGTTTGGCAAGAGCGCATCGCCGAGTCACGCTGCATGATCGAGCAAGCCCGCTTGCTCACGCTCAAGGCCGCCTACATGATGGACACCGTGGGCAACAAAGTGGCCAAGGCCGAGATCGCCATGATCAAGATCGTGGCGCCCAACATGGCCTGCCAGATCATCGACTGGGCCATACAGGCCCACGGCGGTGGCGGCGTGTCGCAAGACTTTCCACTGGCCTATGCCTACGCCCACCAGCGCACCCTGCGCCTGGCCGACGGCCCGGACGAAGTGCACCGCAACTCGCTGGCCAAGCTCGAGTTGGCCAAGCAATTGGCTTTGCC
>NZ_CAMBNZ010000075.1 GCF_945869175.1 Limnohabitans sp. Rim8
CCTCCAGCGTATCTGACGTCGAAGGCCTGCTCGATACACCGCCCATCAATTTGCCGGCGCTGGACATCGTCGTGGAGCAACTGGAGTTGAGGGGTAAAAAATTCGGTCGCGTCGAGATCGAGGCCCTGAACACCGACCCCCCTCGCGCACGCGCTAAAGCTGCGGCCGAATGGCAGCTGAGCAAACTCAACATCACCTTGCCCGAGGCCCAGCTGCGCAGCACCGGACGCTGGTTCAAGACCGCCGAAGGCAGCGCACAGCGCAAAACCGAAATGAATTTCAAATTGGAAGTCTCTGACGCCGGGGCCCTGTTAACCCGGCTGGGGACACCCGATGCTTTGCGCGGCGGCTCTGGCCAAATGGAAGGCCTGGTGTCCTGGCAAGGTTCACCATTGGCTTTGCATTACCCCAGCCTGTCTGGGCAATTCGGCATCACCATGGGGCGCGGCCAATTCCTGAAAGCCGATGCCGGCGTAGCCAAGTTACTCGGTGTTTTGAGCTTGCAGGCATTGCCTCGCCGCTTGTTGCTGGATTTTCGCGATGTCTTCTACGACGGTTTTGCATTTGATTCGGTCCGCGGGGATGTCACCATCACACAAGGCATTGCCCAGACTCGGAACCTGCAAATCAAAGGGGTCAATGCCCTGGTGCAACTTGACGGCTCGGCCGATATTGCCCAAGAAACCCAAAAATTAAGGGCCGTGATCTTGCCATCCCTGGATGCCGGCACGGCCTCATTGGTCGCCGGCATTGCGGTCAACCCCGTCGTGGGCCTCACGGCTTTTTTGGCGCAACTGTTTTTGCAAAAGCCCTTGATCCAAGTCAACACCCAGGAATTCCTGATCGATGGCAGCTGGGCTGAGCCTCGGGTCACCAAAGTCAACAGCGATGCGAAAGCATCTCCTGCGGGTCAAGCCCCTTGAAGCCGATGACGGCGCTTGGCGCATCCCGCCTGATGGCCCACTGGCGGCCATGGCTCAAGCAACTGCGCCACAAACTCGACGAGTCTTTGCCCTGGGGGTCGAGCCGACGCTCACTGTGGACCGCGCTGATTGCCCTGGTGCTGGCGGTTTTGGTCACCTTGGTATGGCTCGCCGGACGTTACGAAGCCGGCCAGGTGCAGGCCGAATTGGAGCGCGACACCGCCAACGCGGTCGGCGACTTGCGGGGCAGCCTGTCACGCCAAGTGCAGGCCTTGCAAGCGCTGCAATCGGGTCATTTTTTACCCGCTGACTGGCAGCCCAAAGCGCTCGAATTGCTGCGAGAAAACCGCGACTGGTTGCGTGTGGAATGGCGCGACAGCAGCTGGGAATTGCAAGCCTTTGCAGATTCACCTTTGCGTTCGCCAGCATTCGAGCGCATTGCTCGTTGGGAGATGCTGAACGAAGCCAACCAGGCTTGCCAACGGGCCAAACGCCTGAACAGCCCCACCTACTCCAGCACCTATTATTTACCTCAAAACGATGGCCTGGGCATGGAGGTGATGGAGCTGTGCATGCCGGTGACACAATCCGGCACATTCATGGGCTTCATCGTGGTGACGTACAGCCTGCAAGAACTGCTGAACGAACGCCTGGGCCCCACTTTCGGACGCCAGAACGAGATGTCTTTCACCGAGCCGGACGGCACACGGCTGGCGATCGCCGGCACCCAACGCCGCGAACAACGGGTCTTCACCAGCCAGCAACTGGTGGACCTGCCGGGCAACACCTTGTTGTTGCGCATGGACGGCCGCCGCGGCGCGCCCGACTTGTTTCCGAATGTGCTGACCGCCTTGGTCACCGGCATGTCGATGGCACTCATCACGGTGATGGTGTTGCTCACCAAAGATGCACGCCGGCGGCAAAAAGCCGAACGCGAGCTGGCCGAGGCCTTGGCTTTTCGCAAAGCCATGGAAGACTCGCTGGTCACCGGTCTTCGTGCCCGCGACCTGCAAGGCTGCATCACCTATGTCAATCCGGCGTTTTGCCAGATGGTCGGTTGGGAGGCCGAAGCGCTCATCGGGAAAAATGCCCCCATGCCCTATTGGCCACCCGAGATGGTGGACGAATACCAGCAACGCCAGGCGATCCGCATGGCTGGAAACGTGCCGCCACGAGAAGGCTTTGAATCGGTGTTCATGCGGCAAGACGGCGAGCGTTTCCCCGTACTGATCATCGAAGCACCGCTGATCAGCGTGCAAGGTGAGCAAACCGGCTGGATGGGGGCGGTGATCGACATCAGCGAACAGCGCCGCATCGAAGAAGTCTCCCGTGCCAGTCAGGAGCGGCTGCAAGCGACCGCCCGCTTGGCCACGGTGGGCGAAATGGCCTCTTTGCTCAGCCACGAGCTGAACCAGCCCCTGGCGGCCATCGCCAGCTACGCCAATGGCTCGCTCAACCTGCTCCAAGACCCGCAAGCCGAGCCCCAAACCTTGGACGATGTGCACATGGCCCTGCGGCGCATTGCCGAACAAGCCGAAAGGGCCGGACGGGTCATCAACAGCGTGCACGACTTTGTGCGAAGACGCGACCAAAGCCGCGAGCCGGTGAAACCCCAAGCCTTGCTGGATGCCATCGCCCCCCTGGTGAACCTGCAAGCCCGCAAGCTGCAGGTGCGGGTGCACATGCGGGTTGCAGCCCACTTGCCGCCCGTTTGGTGTGACCGCACCATGGTCGAGCAGGTCTTGCTCAACCTGGCACGCAACGGCATGCAGGCCATGGATGTGCCCCAATGCCGCGAGCGTGTGCTGGTCTTGCAGGTGCAACGGGCCACGCCCCAGGCCGAAGATGCCGGTGTTGAATTCACCGTGTCCGATGTGGGCGCAGGCATTGAGCCCGAGGTGGCGGCGCAACTGTTTAACCCCTTCTTCACCACCAAAGCCGAAGGCATGGGGCTGGGCCTGAGCCTGTGCCGCACCGTGGTCGAGCAGCATGGCGGCCAACTGGAGTTTGAAGCACAAGCCCCCAAAGGCACGGTGTTTCGCTTCACCCTGCCTGTGGCCACCACCTAAAATCGCCCCATGCAACTCCCTTTTGACAGCATGGTCTACATCGTGGACGACGACATCGGCGTGCGCGAAGGCATGGCTTGGTTGTTGCGCACGCGGCGTTTGTTGAGCGAGTCTTATGACAGCGCCGAAGCTTTTTGGGACATGCTGCAAACCACCTTGCAAGGCGAAGGGCCTGCCGGCCATGCTTCAACAGTGCCGACGGGCATGACCTTGCCCCGGCAAGCCGGCTGCATCTTGCTGGATGTGCGCATGCCCGGCATGAGCGGGTTGGCGCTGTTTGAACACCTGCAAGCCAGTGGCATTGCCCAAACTTGGCCGGTGATTTTTTTGACCGGCCATGCCGATGTGCCCACGGCGGTGGACAGTGTCAAACGGGGCGCTTTTGATTTTTGTGAAAAACCGTTTTCTGACAATGCCCTCGTTGACCGGGTGGAACAGGCCCTTCAGCTGTCCCAAGAGCGCCTGAAAGCGCGCACGCAGCAAGCGTTTTTGCAGTCGCGCCTGGGCGAATTGACCGATCGTGAACGCGATGTGATGCGCTTGGTGGTCGAGGGTTTGCCCAATAAGCTGATTGCGGACCAACTGGACATCAGCGTGCGCACCGTCGAAGTTCACCGTTCTCGCGTGTTCGACAAAATGGAAGTCAAGTCGGCCGTCGAGTTGGCCAACCTCATGCGGACCGTGACATGAACAAGCCCTTGACGCCTTGGGCGCGTGTGGGTTGCACGCCCAGCGCTTTTGCACAACCCGCAGGCTTGCTGCTGATGGTGGCTCTGCTGCTGACCGGCTGCTCGTCCACCCCCATGCAAAGCGACGGCACGCCCCAGCAAAAATCGGCTGAAAGCGACAGCACCTACCACCCCAAACGCAACGACTTGGCTTTGTTCGCCCTGTCTTTGCTGGACACGCCCTACAGCTGGGGCGGTCGTGGCCCTGCCACGGGGTTTGACTGCTCAGGACTGGTGTCGCATGTTTACCGCGAAGCGGCCGGTTTGCCTGTGCGCGGCAGCTCGGCCGATTTGGGCCAAAAAACCCGCCCGGTCGACCGCTCGCGCATCCAACCTGGCGACCTGGTGTTTTTCAACACCTTGGGCGCACGCCATTCGCATGTGGGCATTTATGTGGGCGAGGGCCGTTTTGTGCACGCCAGCAACCCCCGCACGGGCGTGCGGGTCGACCAGTTGAGCAACCGTTACTACGCCCAACGGTTCGAAGGTGCAGGCACACTGCTCGACTGATGGGGCACCCAAGTGCCAAGCTCAGGGCGCTTTGTCGTCGGGGTCTTGGGGTTCTGCTGGGGGCAACTCGCCATTCTTTCGCCCTGAAAACATGGTCCACCACACGATCACGACGAACAGCAGCAAGGCCAGCAAGGCTTCCAGCAAAATAAGCGTCATGAACAAGTTTCCATATTGGGGTGGCCGCCAGACGGTCTTTGGCGGTCTGATCGCCGTGATTGTAGGCAGCCTCGTGGCCTGCTCGGCCCCCCCTGTGGTGGATGAGCCCGAACCGCCACGGTCATCTACCACCGCCCCTGTGATTGCTGCCCCCCACATGGCACCCGACCCGTTGCTGCCGGTCATCACACAAGCCAAAAGCCGGTGGGTCCCGGTGCCTTGGTCCGACTTGCCGGGCTTGGACACCGATGCCGTGCAGGACGCTTGGCCCGCTTGGCTGCAAAGCTGCACGCGCCCAAGCCCGGCATGGGCCGCACTGTGCCCCGAGATTCGGCAACTGACCAGCGCCACCGCGCCTCTTCAGAGGCAATGGATTCGGCAAAAGCTGCAGGCCTATCGGGTGGAATCCTCGATGCCCGGGGACAAGGGCTTGTTGACCGCCTATTACGAGCCTGTGCTGAATGCCCAACGCCAAGCCCGTGCGGGTTTCAATGTGCCACTGTATGGTCTGCCCGCCCAGATCCATACCCGCAAACCTTGGTACACCCGACAAGAAATAGAGACACTGCCCGCCGCCCGCGCCGCGTTGCGCGGCAAAGAGCTGGTTTACCTGGCCGACCCGGTCGATGCCATGGTGCTGCACATCCAAGGCTCAGGCCTGATCAACGTGACCGAGCCCGATGGCCGCCAACGTTTGGTGCGCCTGGCCTTTGCGGGCACCAACGACCAACCCTACAAAAGCATCGGCCGCTGGTTGCTCGACCAACAACTGATCCGCGACGCCTCTTGGCCGGGCATCAAGGCCTGGATTGACAAAAACCCTTCGCGCGTCAAGGAGTTGCTGTGGCAAAACCCGCGTGTGGTGTTCTTCAAGGAAGAAGCGCTGCCTGTGGGTGTGGTGCCCCCGGGACCCAAAGGCGCGCAAGGCGTGCCCCTCACCGCAGGTCGCTCCATCGCCGTCGACCGGGGCAGCATTCCTTACGGCACACCGGTTTGGCTGAAATCAGAAGGACCTCAAACCAGCTTGGACCGCTTGGTGTTGGCCCAAGACACGGGCACGGCGATCGTGGGGGCGGTCAGGGCCGACTATTACGCAGGCTCTGGCGCCGAAGCAGGCGAATGGGCCGGTCGCGTGAAACAGCCTTTGCAGCTGTGGGCCTTGTGGCCGCGATGAGCCGCATGCATTTGGCTTGTCGCCCCGGCTGCGCCGCTTGCTGCACTGCCCCCTCCATCTCCTCGCCCATCCCCGGCATGCCCCAAGGCAAACCCGCGGGTGTGCCTTGTGTGCAACTCGACGAGCAACTGCGCTGCAAGATTTTTGGACAGCCTGAACGGCCTGCGGTGTGCGGGCAATTGCAAGCTTCGGTGGAGATGTGTGGGGCTGTGACGGATGGCGGCGTGCATGCACGGATTTACCTGGCGCGACTTGAAGACCTCACGCGGCCAGGTGGCCCACACTGAGCCAGTCACCAACACGTCATCCATCCAGCCCGCCATCGGCTAATCTGAAACCTTTTTCTGACCTCCGGAGCACGGCCATGGCGTTTGAAATCCCCTCTTTGAAAGACAGCGTTCACCCCGACGAATGGCAGCTGCGGCTGGATTTGGCGGCGTGTTACCGGCTGGTCGCGCTGTACGGCTGGAGCGACTTGGTGTTCACCCACATCAGCGCCAAACTGCCCGCTTCGGTGGCGGGCGAAGACCACCAATTTTTGATCAACCCCTACGGCCTGATGTTCGACGAGATCACGGCGTCAAGCCTCGTGAAAGTGGACATGCAGTGCAACAAACTGCACGACAGCCCCTTCCCCGTCAACCCGGCGGGCTTTGTGATCCACAGCGCGGTTCACGAGGTCCGGCCCGATGCCGGCTGCGTGCTGCACACCCACACGCGTGCTGGGGTGGCGGTGAGCGCACAAGCCCACGGCGTGCTGCCCATCAGCCAGCAAAGCACCTTCGTGTTGGCCTCACTGGCCTACCATGGCTATGAGGGCGTGGCGATCCGCGACGAAGAAAAGCTGCGCTTGCAAGCCCATTTGGGCGAGGCCAATTTCCTGATGCTGCGCAACCACGGTTTGCTCACGGTGGGCAAAACGATTGCCGATGCGTTCTTGTCGATGTACACCTTTGAGAACACCTGCCGAATACAAGTGGATGCGCTGGCAGGACAGTCTGGCGCTGCAGACCTGACGGCCGTGAACCCCCAAATTCTGGACGGCGTGGCCCATGCCATGCGGGTGCAAACGGGCGGTTTAGGCGGCGCTTTTGTGTGGCCTTCACTCCTGCGCAAGCTGCAACGCGAAAACCCCGATTACGCCCTGTAAACCCCTTGCACGCACACCCCCGACACCTTTGAAGCGACCCCATGACCTCTTTGTTTGAACCCTGCCAAGCAGGTGCCCTGCACCTGGCCTCACGCATCGTGATGGCCCCCCTCACACGCAACCGCGCTCCCGGCGGCTTGGCCAATGCGCGCATGGCCACTTATTACCGGCAACGGGCCAACCCGGCCACGGGTGCGGGCCTCATCATCACAGAAGCCACAGCCATCAGCCACCAAGGTCAAGGCTACGCCGATGTGCCCGGGATCTGGAGCGCCGCGCAAGTGGCCTCTTGGAAACAAGTGACCGATGCTGTGCATGCCGAAGGGGGCAAGATCGTGGTGCAACTGTGGCATGTGGGCCGCGTCTCGCACACCAGTTTGCAACCCGGTGGGGCAGCACCCGTGGCGCCTTCGGCCCTCACGGCCAAAACCAAAACGGTGTTGCTGATCGACGGGCAAGCCCAATTTGTCGACACATCGGCCCCCCGGGCGCTGGACATCTCCGAATTGCCCGGCATCGTGGAAGACTACCGGCGCGCCGCTGTCAACGCCATCGATGCAGGCTTTGATGGCGTAGAAGTGCATGCCGCCAATGGTTACCTGATCGACCAGTTTTTACGCGCTGACAGCAACCACCGCACCGACGCGTATGGCGGCTCCATTGAGAACCGCGCCCGTTTTTTACAAGAAGTCATGGCGGCCGTGGTGGCCGAAATAGGCGGCAACCGCACAGGCATCCGCTTGTCTCCGGTGACACCCGCCAACGATGCCAACGATGGCCTGCCCCAACCCTTGTTTGAACATGTGGTGCGTTTGTTGGGCCCCTTGGCCCTGGCCTATGTGCATGTGATTGAAGGCGCCACCGGAGGTCCTCGCGATCACCAACAAGGCCCCGCTGCTTTTGACTACGCCGCACTCCAGCACGCCTACAAAGCGGCCAATGGACAAGGTGCCTGGATGGTGAACAACGGCTACGACTTGGCATTGTCGAATCAAGCCTTGGCTGGCGGCGCTGATTTGGTGGCCTTTGGCAAGTCGTTCATCGCCAACCCCGACTTGGGGCAGAGACTGCGCCAAAACGGCCCCTTCAACACCCCAGACCGCAAGACGTTTTACGGTGGCGGTGACGCAGGCTACACCGACTACCCGAGCCTTTCTTGATGCCTCTGCTCAAGGCTTCCAGCGCTTGAGCAAAAGGGCGTTGGCCATGACGCTCACCGAGCTGAGTGCCATGGCTGCGCCCGCCATCATGGGGTTGAGGTAACCCAAGGCGGCCAAAGGGATGCCCGCCACGTTGTAGGCAAAGGCCCAAAACAGGTTTTGCCGGATCTTGGCCACGGTGCGTGCCGAAATGTCGAGCGCGGCGCCCACCAAGCCCACATCGCCACGCATGAGGGTGATGCCTGCCGCGTGCATGGCCACATCGGTGCCATTGCCCATGGCCATGCCCACATCGGCAGCGGCCAAGGCGGGTGCATCGTTCACCCCGTCGCCCACCATGGCCACCACTTGGCCGTTGGCGCGCAGTTGTTGCACCTGCGCCGACTTGTCGCCAGGCAATACATCGGCCAGCACCTCTCCCGCTTCAGGGCGCAAGCCCAAGCGGCGTGCCATGGCTTCGGCGGCAGCTTGGTTGTCGCCCGAAATCATCACCAGCTTCAGACCGCGCTCGCGCAGCGCGCTCAAGGCTTGTGCAGCGCCCACTTTGGGCTCGTCGCCAAAGCCCAGCAACACCAAGGCGTGCAAGCCTGCGTCGGTGTGCTCGGCCAAGGCCGACAAACTGACGCCTTGCGAGCGCAAGGCGTCAATGTCTGACTGCCAAACGCCGATGTCCAAACCCTCATGCTGCAGCCAGCGCAAACTGCCCAGCAAAAGTTGTCGGCCCTCCACCGTGGCCAACACGCCCTTGCCGGGCACCGCGGTCAACTTTTGCGCACTGGGGCCTGCAAGCCCTTGCGCTTGGGCCGCACGCACCACAGCGCGCGCCAAGGGGTGTTCACTGCCACTTTGCACGCGTGCGGCAAGTGCCAAAACAATTTGCGCATCTTGTCCAGGTGCAGGCACATGGGCCATCAAGCGCGGCTGCCCTGCGGTGAGCGTGCCGGTTTTGTCAAAGGCCACGGTTTGTACGCGGTGGGCCACTTCCAGGGCCTGCACATCCTTGATCAAAATGCCGTGCTTGGCCGCCACACCCGTGCCTGCCATGATGGCCACAGGCGTGGCCAGCCCCAGGGCGCATGGACAAGCGATGACGAGCACGGCCACCGCGTGGACGAGCGCCGTCTCAAAATTGGTCCCCATCACCATCCAGGCGGCCAGCGTCAACAAGGCGATGAACACCACCACGGGCACAAAGACTTCGGCCACTTTATCCACCAACCGCTGTATCGGCGCTTTGGCCGCTTGCGCGTCTTCGACCAAGCGAATGATGTGCGCGAGGACCGTTTCATGGCCTACGGCGGTGACACGCATCAGGACACGCCCATCGCCATTGATCGATCCCCCGGTCAAGGCCGCTCCCAATGCTTTGGTCACGGGCAAAGGCTCCCCAGTCAACATGGATTCATCCACTTGGGTTTGCCCCTCGACCAGTTCACCATCCAGCGGAAAACGCTCCCCAGGCCGCACCACGATCCGGTCGCCCTCCAAGATCTCGTCCACGGGCACATCGACCTCACCGTCTTTGCCCAACCAGTGCGCTTTGTCAGGACGCAAAGCATGCAAGGCGCGGATGGCCTCGGTGGTCTGGCGTTTGGCCCGCGTTTCCAACCATTTGCCCAGCAAGACCAAGGTGATGACCACGGCCGAGCCTTCAAAGTACAGGTGCGGCGTGTGCCCTTCAGGCGCCGTGAGCCACAGCCAAACCGACAGGGCCCAGCCGGCCGTGGTGCCCAAAGACACCAGCAAATCCATGTTGCCCGTCCATGCTTTCAGGGCGTGCCAACCGGCCTTGTAAAAACGGGCACCCAATACAAACTGCACCGGTGTGGCCAGCACAAACTGCCACCAGGCTGACAGCATCCAGTGCTGTCCCCACAGCTGCGCCACCATGGGCAAAACCAGCGGCAAGGTGAGCAACAGACCCCAACCGATCGGCATGAACCCTGCCCACGGTGAAGCGGATCCAATCTCGGCTTGTGCTTCGGGTGTGCGAGGCTCGTAACCTGCATCACGCACAACACGGCGCAAACGTGCATCGGTCACTTCTGCTGTGTCCATTTCGATGCGGGCCGATTCGGTGGCCAAGTTGACAGTGGCGCTGAGGACGCCTGGCGTTTTTTTCAGGGCTTTTTCGACCCGCGCCACACACGATGCACAGGTCATCCCACCGATGCCGATGTCGTAAGTCGCCGCTGATTCGGTCTTGATCTGTGTCATGGCATGAAGTCCTTTTTGGTCTATGCTTTGACAAGCCCCATACATGTCATCGGAGAGCGTGCATCATGAACCATCTTTTCACCGTTGAAGGCATAACTTGCGGACATTGCGAGAAAGCGGTGACCCAAGCCGTGCTGGCTTTGGATGCGCAGGCTAAGGTGCTGATCGATCGCCCTCAAAACAGTGTGCTAGTGACATCCGAAAAAAACCGTGACGCTTTGGCCCAGGCCATTGCAGAAGAAGGCTACTGCGTCGCTCACTGACTCCATGTCTGAAACCCCTCCAACGCCACCAGATCGGCCAAGCTCTGGGGTGTATTTGCCGCCCATCTTGCCCTTGATGAAAGACCAGCCCCTGCATTGGCTGGCTTTGGGTTTCAAAGACCTGGCGCGCGCACCCCTGCTGAGCATGTTGCATGGTTGGGTGTTGGCCCTTTTTGGCGGCGTCATCACTTGGGTGGCACACGATCGCTTTTGGTTGCTGGTCGGCGCATTGTCTGGCTTCATGGTGGTGGCACCTGTTTTGGCCACCAGTTTGTACGCCATGAGCCGGGCCATGGAACGGGGTGAAAAGGTGGACTGCCAACTTTTGATTCACACCTGGACACAATGGCAAATGCGGTGGCGGCATGATCCTGACGGTTACTGGAGCCTGATCCGGTTTGGTGTGTTGCTCGGTCTTGCGGCCACAGCTTGGGTGGTCACTTCGGCCGCATTGATCACCTTGCTGTCGCCCACACCGATCCACACACCCATGGATTTCATTCGACACGTGGTCTTGGCCAAACAAGGCCACTTGTTTGAAATCTGGATGGGCGTGGGTGCCATGATGGCCGTGCCCGTGTTCGCTTCGAGTGTCATTGCCATGCCCATGCTGCTGGACAGCCAGGTGACCGTGCTGCAAGCGGTACTCACCAGTTGGAAAGCTGTGCTGACCCATCCTTTTCAGATGACCTTGTGGGCGTTCCTGATCATGGGTTTCAGCTTGTTGGGAATGGGGTCCTTGTTCATCGGTCTGGTTTTCATTGTCCCGATGCTGGGCCATGGCAGCTGGCATGCCTACCGCCAGATGGTCGATGTGTCTGAAATCACTGAGCGCCTCACAGAGCAAGGTGAGTGTTGATGTTCGGTTTCAGCGAAGCGCAATTTGCCTGGTTTGGCCTGACCGTTGGCGTCGGGTCCTTCATGCTGTACATGCTGTTCATCATTGCTCAATTGGCATGGGAATCCAAAGCAGGTAAATTTGGCACATTTGTTATTTTTTTAGGACTGGCTTTTGGCATGCTGGGCTTTGTGGCCAAAGGGGTCATTCAATGGCTGATCGATGGCTGATCCTTGATTGGGATAAAACTGTGGATAAAAACCATGGAATATCCAAGTTGTCCACAGCTTAGTCTGTTCTTCGCAAGTTGTTCATTTTGGCGTGACAGCAGAAAATCAGACTCACACACACCTTTGAAAACCAGATAAGTCTATGTCAATGCTCAATAAAAATGACTTGTGCACAGATTTGGGACCTGCTTACTACTACGACTATTTAAAGATATAAAAGTATAGAGAGATAACAAAAAAGAAGTGCGCTGTTAAGATTTGCATCTTTCCATCCCAGACTGCACCATGGCGATCGTTTCAGAAGACCCTTCTCAACCCTGTTACGACATCAAAAGCGCTGACCTTTCATTGGTGGCTTTGCTGCTCAAAACCACCGACGTTGAGGCGGTTTCTTTGGCCTTGAAGCAGCAAATGGCCGAAACACCTGGTTTTTTTGACCAAGATCCTGTGGTCGTGGATGTGAGTGCTTTGGGGCTTGAACCTGACCAAACATTGGATCTCGCCACACTCATGGGTGTTTTGCGTGAACACCAATTGGTGCCCCTGGCCATCAAAGGGGCCCATGAAGCACTTTTGTTGCAAGCCAAGGGTCTGGGCTTGGTGGACGCTTCAGATGCACGCATTCGCCGTTCTGTGGCTGTTGAGGGGCCATCGGCACCGCCGACAGCCCCTGCACCTTTGGAGTTCATACAAGCGACTCCATCGCCTGCATCTTTAGGGGCCATGGTCATTGACAAGCCGTTGCGCTCGGGCCAGCAGGTGTATGCGAAAGGGCGTGATTTGATCGTGTTGGCCATGGTCAATGCAGGTGCTGAAGTGATTGCCGACGGGCATATCCATGTTTATGGTGCATTGCGCGGCAAAGCCATTGCCGGTGCAAGGGGCAACACACAAGCCCAGATCTTTGCCCAAGTGATGGAGCCCGAATTGATTTCCATCGCCGGTGTTTACCGCACCAGCGAAAATGCTTTACCCCAAGATGTGTTGGGCCAAGTGGCTCAGGTGTGTTTGCAATCGGGCCCCGATGGGGACAAATTGCTGATCACAGCCGTGAAGTCCTAATTTTTTAATCGAGTCCAAGAAAGTTTTTCCATGGCAAAAATCGTTGTTGTGACCTCTGGCAAAGGCGGCGTGGGCAAAACCACGACCAGTGCCAGTTTCGCCACCGGCCTGGCCCTCAGGGGTTTCAAAACCGCTGTCATCGACTTTGATGTCGGTCTGCGCAATCTGGACCTGATCATGGGCTGTGAACGCCGTGTGGTGTACGACCTGATCAATGTGATCCAAGGCGAAGCCAACCTGAACCAAGCCCTCATCAAAGACAAGCAATGCGACAACCTGTTTGTGCTGGCGGCTTCGCAAACCCGTGACAAAGATGCCTTGTCTCAAGAAGGTGTTGAAAAGGTGTTGAACGACCTGAGCGGTATGGGTTTCGAGTACATCGTTTGCGACTCGCCTGCGGGCATCGAAACCGGCGCGTTGATGGCCATGCATTTTGCCGACGAGGCACTGGTCGTGACCAACCCTGAAGTGTCTTCTGTGCGCGATTCAGACCGCATTTTGGGCATGTTGGGCAGCAAAACCAAACGCGCCATTGAAGGCTCAGACCCGATCAAAGAGCACCTCTTGATCACCCGCTACAACCCCAATCGGGTGGAAGAGGGTCAAATGCTGTCGCTTCAAGACATCCAGGACATTCTGCGCATCAAACTGCTGGGTGTGATCCCCGAAAGCGAAAACGTTTTGCAGGCGTCTAACCAGGGCACACCGGCCATCCACATGGCCAACAGCGATGTCTCGGAAGCCTACAAAGACGTGATCGACCGATTTTTGGGCGAAGACAAACCCATGCGTTTCATTGAAGCGGAGAAACCCGGTTTCTTCAAACGTTTGTTTGGAGGCAAGTGAACCATGTCGTTTCTTTCCTTCCTCCTGGGCGAAAAGAAGAAAACCGCCAGTGTGGCCAAAGAGCGCCTGCAAATCATCCTCGCGCACGAGCGCAGTGGGCGCAATGCCGCTGAGCCCGATTACTTGCCGGATTTGCAGCGTGAATTGGTGGCGGTGATCAGCAAATACATCAAGATCAACCCTGAAGACATCAAAGTCAATCTGGAACGTCAAGACAACCTGGAAGTCCTCGAAGTCAAAATCGAACTGCCCGACGCTCGCTGATCCATTGACGGCCTGATTTGACGGCTTGATTTCCAATGAACCACCGCCTTGAAAAAGGCGGTGGTTTTTTTTATGGTGACCCTTGCGTCACTGTGCGCGCAGTGTGGCCCACAAAGCACGGGCAGCGCGGATGTTGCGTTCTTTGACGTGGCCAAAGCCTTTGATGTTTTCAGGCACACGCGCCACACTGACCGCATGGGCATGGGAATCGGTGGTCAGGTTTTCCAGCACACCATCGATGAGCGCCATGTACTCTCGGATCAAAGCGCGTTCTGTTTGGCGTTCTTCGGTTTGGCCAAAATAGTCCAGTTTGGTGCCACGCAGGCCTTTGAGTTTGGCCAAAATTTTGAAGCCTGTCAGCATCCATGGGCCGAACTTTCGTTTGACCAATGCACCTTGGCTGTCGCGTTTGGCCCAAAGTGGTGGCGCCAAGTGGTAGTGCACCTTGAAATCGCCATCAAAACTGTTGTGGATGCGGTCCATGAAACCAGTTTGGGTGTGCAGTCGGGCCACCTCGTATTCGTCTTTGTAGGCCATCAAGCGGAACAATTGTCGCGCCACGGTTTCACTCAAAAGGGTTTTGCTCAAGGGTGCTTCGGTGGCTTGCACCCGGGCCACGATGCTTTGGTAAAGCTGGGCATAGGTGCTGTCTTGGTAATCTGTCAAACGGGCAGTTCGGTCTGCAATCAGGTCTGCCAGTTGGTCGCGTTTTTTGAACTGGATCACTTGCGCCGGTTGCAACTGGGCCATCAGGACGTCCAATTGGTGTGCGGCATGGCGGCCCCACTCAAATGCGGCCAGGTTGTTTTTGATTTGGACCTCGTTGAGCTCAATGGCCCGCAGTAAAGACTCTCGGCGTAAAGGCACCCAACCTTTTTGCCAGGCGTAGCCCAAGATCATTGGGTTCACATAAATCGTGTCGCCCATGAGTTGTTTGGCCAACAGATCGGCATCAAAAGCGCCCACGGCTTGCACACCGACCTGGGTTGAAATTTCGGCCAAGCACTGCTCGGCCGG
>NZ_CAMBNZ010000076.1 GCF_945869175.1 Limnohabitans sp. Rim8
GATGATGTCGCTCATGGCCTGGTGCATCTCGCGGTAACTCACCTCGTCAAACGTCAGGTCAATGCCGAGCGTGCTGCCGTTGAGGGTGCTGCCGTTCAGCACCCAGTCGGGCAGATCTTCTTTGGTGGTGGCCAGCACCAGCTTGTTGCGCCGCACGCTCGTCACCACGCCGCTCAACACCGGCCGATCAGGGCCCGAGTAGCCGGGCGCACTGCTGAACACACAAGCGTTTTTGCCCACCTGAAACAAATGCAGATCTTGCCGATGCCCAGGGCGCTCCAGCTCCAGCACCACCTTGCCCCCAAAACCGATGTCTTCTTGGGAGATGGTGACGGGGTACCAGGTCAAGCCACGCCGACGGCGCTCCTTGATGCTGGCACTGGTATTTTTGAGCTTGAATTGCGCCTGGTCTTCCTTTTGCTCCAGTTGCATGAGCCCCCGCACATGGCGCAACTCATGTTGAACATCACCTTCAACAGCAACATGGGCGGTGGGGATGGGGTCTTGGTCAGCCAAAAGTACAGACCCGGCGGCCTGATTCACTGCCGCGCCGTGCGCACGTTGGGCGGCAATTTGCCCGGCGCGCTGGTGCGCCAGGGGTTGATGTCCAGCCCGCCGCGCCGGGTGTAGCGGGCATACACCGCCAATGTGGTGGGTTGGCAGCGCGTCCAGATGTCCATGAAGATGCGTTCCACGCATTGCTCATGGAACTCGTTGTGGTTGCGGTAGCTCACGATGTATTGCAGCAAACCCGCTTGCTCGATCTGCGGGCCGCTGTAGGTGATTTGCACGCTGCCCCAGTCGGGCTGGCCCGTCACCAGGCAATTGCTTTTGAGCAAGTGGCTGACCAGGGTTTCTGTCACGGGCAGTTCTTCGGCATTGGCGCTCAGCAAGTCTGGTGCGGGCTGGTAGCGGGTGCACTCGATGTCCATGCGGTCCAGGTTCAGGCCGTCGAGCTCGTGCACGGGTTCGGTGTCAAAGTGTTCCTGCAGCAGCAGCTTCACGCCCACGCTGGCCTGCACCACGCCTCCGTGCCAGATGGCGGCGCTGATGTCGCGGCGAATCAGTTCACGCACCGCATCGGCACTGTCCAGCCGTGTGTTGTTGAAGCTGTTGAGGTAGAGCTTGAAGGATTTGCTTTCCACAATGTGCGTGCTCTCGGCAGGCACGGTGATGTGCGCCAGCGCCACCTGCGGCTTGCCTTTCGTGTTGAGCCAGGACAGCTCAAACGCGGTCCACAAATCGGCCCCAAAAAAAACGGGCTGGCCGGTGACGCCGATCTCGGCACGCTTGGTGGCGCGGGGAATGGGGAACAGCAAGCCCGCATCGTACTGGTCCACATAGGCGCTGGATTTGCCCAGCTGCGATTGCTCTGGAGAGTTCATGCTCATGCCTGCACCTTGCGACGAAACACCAAGCGGTCGGCGTCTGAAACAGCCGCGTCATGCGCGTAGCCTTCCAGATCAAAGCCCAGCAGTCCTTCGGGGTGGGTGATGCGGTTTTGCACGGCATAGCGCGCCATCAAGCCCCGCGCCCGCTTGGCGTTGAAACTGATGATCTTGTATTGGCCGCCCTTGAAATCCTCAAACACGCATTCGATCACGCGTGCTTTGAGGGTTTTGCGGTCCACCGACTTGAAATACTCCTGCGAAGCCAGGTTGACGATGACCGGGGTTTTGTCTTTGGCCAGTTGGGCATTCAGGTACTCGGCAATTTGCGGCCCCCAAAACTTGTACAGATTGCTGCCCTTGTCGGTGGTCAGTGTGGTGCCCATTTCCAGGCGGTAGGGTTGCATCCAATCCAGCGGGCGCAGCACGCCATACAAGCCACTCAAAATGCCCACATGGGTTTGCGCCCAATCCAGGTCTTGCGGCGACAAGGTCTTGGCATCCAGCCCTTCGTACACATCGCCATTGAAGGCCAACACCGCTTGCTTGGCGTTTTTGGCGGTGAACTTCGGTGTCCAGGCTTGGTAGCGGGCCACGTTCAGGGCCGACAAGGCGTCTGACAAGTCCATCAACTCGGCAATTTGCTGCGGCGACTTTTGGCGCAGCACTTCGATGAGGGCCTGCGATTGCGGCGCAAATTGCGGCAGCGTATGGGGCACGCCGGTGGCGGGGGTTTCGTAATCCAGCGACTTGGCGGGTGACAATAAGAACAACATGCTCGACATCCTTTACCTGGACGATTATCTCGCCATCGTGCACAAACCTGCGGGCTGGCTGGTGCATCGCACCCCGCTGGACAAGGGTGAAACCCGCTTTGTGCTGCAAACACTGCGCGACCAGATCGGGCAACACCTGTGGCCCGTGCACCGGCTGGACAAGGGCACCAGCGGCGTGCTGGTGTTTGCGCTGAGTGCCGTGGTGGCCCGCACACTGGGGCAGGCCTTTGAAACGGGTGAAGGCCTGCACAAGACTTACCGCGCCATCGTGCGAGGCTGGCCTTTGGACCAAGGCATGATCGACCACCCCCTCAAGCGCATGCCCGACGACATGCGCAGCGAACGCTTGGAAGTGCAGCCCGCCCAGACGGGCTACCAAACCCTGCGCCGGGGTGAGTTGCCCATCGCGCAGGGTGAATTTGCCAGCCTGCGCTGGGCCGAGGTGCAGCTGCAGCCCCTGACGGGCCGTCGCCACCAACTGCGCCGCCACATGAAGCACATCGCGCACCCGATTTTGGGCGATGCCACACACGGCAAAGGGCCACTCAACCGTGCAGTGGCCATCTGGCTCGGTCTGCAAAGGCTGTGGCTGCATGCCGAGCGCTTGCAACTGACCCACCCCGTGAGTGGCCTGCCGCTGGTCATCGATGCGCCATTGCCGCCCGAATGGGCACTTTGGAACCCGTTGGGATGAAAAGACCCCACAGCTCAGCGTCGATGTCACGCAGCGGATAAGGGCTGGCGCTTGATCTGCCTAAGATCACCCTGCTTGGGTTTTACCTCACAAAAATACGCCAAAGACTGCCGCCATGAGCCTACTTTTCTCGCCGTTCACATTCGATGCCCCCTCTGGCCCGCTGACCTTGCCCAACCGCATCGTCGTGGCACCCATGTGCCAGTACTCGGCCGAAAACGGCGAAGCCACCGACTGGCACCTGTCGCACTGGACCAATTTGCTCAACAGTGGCGCGGGCCTGTTCACCATCGAAGCCACCGCCGTGTCGGCCGTAGGCCGCATCAGCCCCGGCTGCCTGGGCTTGTGGAACGACGCCACCCAAGCGGCCTTGGCCGATAAACTGCACCGCGCCCGCCGCTTGGCGCCGCCCATGCCGGTGTGCCTTCAGATCAGCCACGCGGGCCGCAAGGCTTCAAGCGCAGCCCCGTGGAACGGCGGCATGCTGATCGCCCCGGAAGACGGCGGCTGGCAGCCTGTGGCCCCCAGCGCCCTGCCCCACTTGCCCCAAGAGGCAGCGCCCACCGAGCTGAGCTTGGCCGACATCGCGCAAATCAAGGCCGATTTTGTCAACACCGCCAAGCGCAGCCACGAACTGGGCATTGAGGCGGTGGAGCTGCACGCCGCACACGGCTATTTGCTGCACCAGTTTTTGTCGCCCATCTCGAACCAGCGCAACGACGCGTATGGCGGCTCGTTTGAAAACCGCATCCGCTTTCCGCTGGAGGTGTTCCAAGCCGTGCGCGAGGCCTTTGGCGGCACGCTGGGCATGCGCATCTCGGGCACCGACTGGGTCGACGGCGGCTGGACGGTCGAGGAAACCGCGGCCCTGTCGGTGCAGCTCAAACAAGCCGGGGCGCAATTCGTGCACATTTCCTCGGGCGGTGTCTCGCCTTTGCAAAAAATCGCCATTGGCCCCGAGTACCAAGTGCACTTGGCCAAAACCGTCAAGGCCGCCTCAGACTTGACCACCATCGCCGTAGGCCTGATCACCGAGCCCGCCCAGGCTGAAGCCGTGCTGCAACGCGGCGACGCCGATCTGGTAGCCCTGGCCCGCTCTTTCCTGTACAAGCCGCGCTGGGGCTGGGAAGCGGCTGTGGCCTTGGGCGGCACCATCGAGGCACAACACCAGTACTGGCGCAGCCTGCCCCGTGAAGCCAAAAACATTTTCAACGACGCCCAAATTGGCATGCGTTGATTTTTACCCCCCGAAAGAGAGACAAACATGAACACACGCCGCCAATTCACACGCCTGCTCGCTCTGGCCAGCCTGTGCGCCCCCATGGCCCTGATGGCGCAAGCCTTTCCCAGCAAACCCATCACCTTGGTCGTGCCCGTGCCACCGGGCGGCTTGGTCGACACCTCGGCTCGGCTGGTTGCTGAGCCACTGGGCCGCCTGATCGGCCAGTCCATCGTGGTGGACAACAAAGGCGGTGCGAGCGGTAATTTGGCCTACCAGCAGGTGGCCCGCAGCCCCAAAGACGGTCACACCTTGCTGGTGTCCTACTCGGGTTACCACGTCGCCAACCCGATCTTGATGACCAAGCTGCCTTGGGAACTGAAAGACTTGACACCCGTGGGTCTGATCACCGTGGCGACCAACGTGGTGGCAGTCCACCCCTCGGTGCCGGTGAACAACATGAAAGAGTTCATCGCCTATGCCAAACAAAACCCGGGCAAGCTGAACTACGCCTCGCAGGGCAACGGCTCGGTTTCGCACATTGGCACCGAAATCTTCAAACAGCAAACTGGCGTGAGCTTGGTGCATGTGCCTTACAAAGGTTCGGGCCAAGCCATTGCCGACGTGCTGGCAGGCCAGGTGCAAGTCTTCATGACCACACCGCCTTCGGTGATGCAACACATCCAGGGCGGCAAGCTCAAGGCCTTGGCCGTCACGGGCAAAAAGCGCCATGCTGGCATGCCCCAGGTGCCCACCATGGCCGAAGCCGGTTACCCCAACTTTGATTTGGAGTCTTGGGTGGCTTTGTACGCCCCGGCAGGCACACCAGCCGCCGTGGTGACCCAGCTGGCCGACGCTGTGAAACGCAGCTTAGACCTGCCAGAAAGCAAACAACGCGCCGATGCAGCCGGCATCGAAGTGCGTTTTGTGGCACAAACCGACATGACCAAAATCCTGGACCGCGACATCGCCGACTGGACACAAGCCATCAAGGCCGCCAACATCAAGCTGGACTGAACGCCAGAAGTCAAAAAGCCGGGTCAGGCCTTGCGGCCTGATCCGGCTTTTTTTTCGCAGATCGCAGTGCTTTACTTCAGATCACCCGCCAAGCTGGCCAAGGTGTCTGCCGCGATATCCAAGTGCGAGGGGTAGTGGGTGTGGTCGCAGCCCAACTTGGCGCTGGCCCCGGCCTTCAACGCTGCGCACATGACCGGCGTGAATTCAAAGCGCACAAAATGGACCGCAGAGGTTTTCTCGTCGGTCTCGCGGTCCAGGTCTTCGTCGGCAATCGCATACACGCGGGCATGGCCTTCCACCTCGACGAACATGCGGTCTTCCACGCCAATCAGTTTGGCCAATTCGCGCTTGCGTTCATGGATGTCGGTGTACTCGATCATCATGGTGGCTTTCCAGTTCTTGCCGTCTGGCACCAGCGGGGCGTAGGCCTCAATCTCTTGCAGGATGCCTTCTTCTTCGAACACTTTTTCGATGCGCAGCATCTCCTGGATCTGGTAGCGGATGGTGGTTTCGCTTTCAAACTGCACGTTGATGTGCTCACCGAGCTGCACGCTGCGCAGCTTGCGGTGGGCGATCACCTCGGGCTTGTGGACCTTGCGCCACTTGGTGTAGGCCTCCAGTGACATCAGGGTCTCGGGCGTGATTTTTCCGGTCAGTTGCATGGCAGTGTTCCTTATTTGAGACCGTAGGCTTTGCGCACCAGGGTCAAGGGGTGGTTCAGTTCAGGGGTGCCCAGGCCATTGACCTCAAAGCCCTGAGCGATGTGGTGGCCGCCTAGCGGGCAGTCGGAGCTGATGAAGTCGGGCTTGGAGCCATCCTTCATGGTGGCCATGGCCTTGAACACGGGTTTGCCGATTTTCATCGCCACCTCGTGTGAGCCTTTTTTGACGCCGTAGGTCCCGGCATGCCCCGAGCAGCGCTCGAGGGTGTTGATCTCGGTGTCCGGGATCATCTTGAGCATTTCTTCGGTCTTCTTGCCGATATTTTGCACTCGGCCGTGGCAAGGAATCTGGTAACTCACATTGCCCAGTTTTTGCGGAAATTCGGTTTTGAGCAATCCATCGCGTTTGCGGGCCATGAAGTACTCAAACGGGTCCCACATGGCGTCTTTGACCAACTGGGTGTCGGTGCAATCCGGGAACATCAAGGGGATTTCCTGCTTGAACATCAAAGCGCAACTGGGTACTGCCGCCAAGATGGCGTAACCGTCCTTGGCATATTTGGCCAGCACCGGGATGTTGGCTTCTTTAGACTGCTTGACCGAGTCCAGATCGCCCAGCTCCAGCTTGGGCATGCCGCAGCATTTTTCTTTCTCAACCAACACATAAGGAACAGCGTTGTGGTCCAGGATTTTGAGCAAATCATGGCCGATGCCGGGCTCGTTGTAGTTGATGTAGCAAGTCGAGTAGATCGCCACTTTGCCGGGGGTTTTCGCGCCGTCCACCACTTTGACCGACTGGGCATCCGGGGCGCTGGATCGAAACTTTTGGGTGGCCAGAGAAGGCAGCCAGGCATTTTTGTCCACGCCCGCCACGCTTTCCATGATGCTGCGGGCAGTTGCGGTCTTGTTGATGGCGTTGATGGCTTGAACGACGATCGGAATGCCCGCAAAAGAACCGTGCGTGTCGGTCGAGGCCAAAAACTTTTCTGCCGCGCCGACTTCGCCTTTTTTGAATTGGATCGCTTTGGCCCGCAGCATGGTGTGCGGAAAATCCAAATTCCACTCGTGGGGCGGGGTGTAGGGGCACTTGGTCATGTAGCACAGGTCGCACATGAAGCACTGGTCCACCACTTTCCAGTAGTCCTTTTTGTCCACGCCATCGACCTCCATGGTGCTGCTCTCGTCCACCAGGTCAAACAAGGTGGGGAAAGAGTTGCACAAGCTCACGCAGCGCCGGCAGCCATGGCAGATGTCAAAGATGCGCTCAAGCTCATCGAAGCACTTTTCTTCGTTGTAGAACTCCGGGCTTTCCCAGCCGAGGGCATGGCGTGTGGGGGCTTCGAGGTTGCCTTCTTTGGCCATGTTGTGCTCCTTGATGTTTTTTATTTGTGGGGTTGGTCAGGGGTTTTCCTGAAGGCTCAAACCTGCGAACCCTGAGAAAAACCCGCTGCACGAAGCCGCGCAGCGGGCTGGATCACTGGAGAATCAATCGACCAGTTCGTTCAGGGCTTTTTGGTAACGGTTGGCGTGCGAACGCTCAGCCTTGGCCAAGGTCTCGAACCAGTCGGCGACTTCGTCAAAACCTTCTTCGCGAGCGGTTTTGGCCATGCCTGGGTACATGTCGGTGTACTCGTGGGTTTCGCCAGCCACAGCCGAGGCCAGGTTTTGGCGGGTCGAGCCAATGGGCAGACCGGTTGCTGGATCGCCGGATTGCTCCAGGAACTCCAGGTGACCGTGGGCGTGACCGGTTTCACCTTCGGCGGTGGAGCGGAACAGCGCTGCCACGTCGTTCTGACCTTCTACGTCAGCTTTGTTCGCGAAGTACAAATAGCGACGGTTGGCCTGGGATTCGCCTGCGAAGGCGTCTTTCAGGCATTGTTCCGTGCGCGAGCCTTTGAGTGCTGCCATGGTGATCTCCTAGTAGGTTTGACGTTGATTGCCCTGACGAAATCGTCAGAGACTCGACAGAGTAGCCTTTTAAAGGCTGTCCTCCCAATTAATTGATGCAATGCCCTCGATTTATTGAAACTATCAGAAAAGCAGGTCGGAATTGCCCCAAGATGACCAAGATGGGCTAGGTAAAATCACCGTTTTTGGACGCTGTGCGTCCTGTACGGCCCTCACAGAAGTGCCGTTCTCACTTTTGAAAAGATACCTGCCATGAGCAACGCCCCCGCCACAGTGGCCCAACAACCGGGCCTTGACAGCCTGTCCAAATCGTTCGAGCCGGCCGCTCTGGAAGCCCATTGGGGCCCTGAGTGGGAAAAGCGGGGTTACGGCGTGGCGGGTTTCAGGGGCACCCAATTGGCCAAAGAGGGCGTGCCCGCATTTGCCATCCAACTGCCGCCGCCCAACGTGACCGGCACGCTGCACATGGGCCACGCTTTCAACCAGACCATCATGGACTCGTTGACACGCTACCACCGTATGCTGGGCTACAACACCGCCTGGATTCCGGGCACCGACCACGCGGGCATTGCCACCCAAATCGTGGTGGAACGCCAACTGCAAGCGCAAGGCATCAGCCGCCACGACATGGGCCCCACCCCTGCCCAAGCCCGCAAGAACTTTGTGAGCAAAGTCTGGGAATGGAAAGAAGAGTCCGGCAGCACCATCACCCGCCAGATGCGCCGCATGGGAGACAGTGTGGACTGGAGCCGCGAGTACTTCACGATGGACCCCAAACTGTCCAAAACCGTGACCGAAACCTTTGTGCAGCTTTATGAGCAAGGCCTGATTTACCGTGGGAAGCGTTTGGTCAACTGGGACCCCGTGTTGCAAAGCGCGGTCAGCGATCTGGAAGTGGAAAGCACCGAGTCCGAGGGCAAGATGCACTACATCTTGTACCCCTTCTCCGATGGGCCCCAAATGATCGACGGTGTCATGAGCAAGGGCATGACGATTGCCACCACCCGCCCTGAAACCATGATGGCCGACGGTGCGCTGGCCGTGCATCCCGAGGACGAGCGCTACGTTCACCTGCTGGGGAAAATGGTCGACCTGCCCCTTTGCAACCGCCAAATTCCGATCATTGCCGACGACTTCGTGGACCGCGCTTTTGGCTCGGGCTGCGTGAAGATCACCGGTGCGCATGACTTCAACGACTATGCCTGCGCGCAACGCCACGGCCTGCCGCTGATCACCATTTTCACGCTGGACGCCAAGGTCAACCACAACGGCCCTGTGCACTACCAAGGCATGGACCGTTTTGAGGCCCGCAAAGCCTTGCTGGCCGACTTGGACAAAGAAGGCCTGCTGCTGGAAGTCAAAGCGCACAAGCTGATGCTGCCCATTTGCGCCCGCACCGGCCAGGTGGTCGAACCCATGTTGACCGACCAGTGGTTTGTGGCCATGAACAAGGTCAGCGAGCAAGACCCCACCGGCAAGAGCATCGCGCAAAAAGCCATTGACGCAGTGGACAACGGTGATGTGCAATTTGTGCCCGAGAACTGGGTCAACACCTACAACCAGTGGATGAACAACATCCAGGACTGGTGCATCTCTCGCCAGTTGTGGTGGGGCCACCAGATCCCCGCTTGGTACGACGAAGACGGCAAGGTCTATGTGGCGCGCAACGAAGCCGAGGCACAGGCCCAAGCACCAGGCAAAACACTCCGGCGCGACGAAGACGTGCTGGACACCTGGTACTCCAGCGCCTTGGTGCCCTTCAGCACTATGGGATGGCCCAACAACGCAGCTGGTGGCAGTGGTACCGTCGGTTCGGGCGATTTGGCGAGCGTAGCGAGTATGAGCACGACCGGCGGTGCCACTGCCGCCAGCGGAACAGACTACGACCTCTACCTCCCCAGCAGCGTCCTGGTCACAGGCTACGACATCATCTTCTTCTGGGTCGCCCGGATGATCATGATGACCACGCACTTCACCGGCAAAGTCCCCTTCAAGCACGTGTACATCCACGGCCTGGTGCTCGACGCCCAAGGCAAGAAAATGAGCAAGTCTGAAGGCAACGTGCTCGACCCGGTGGACCTGATCGACGGCATCACTTTGGAGCCCCTGCTCGACAAACGCACCCAAGGTCTGCGCAAGCCCGAGACTGCGCCCAAGGTGCGCAAGCAAACCGAGAAAGAATTCCCAGAAGGCATACCGGCCTACGGCGCCGACGCGCTGCGCTTCACTTTCGCGGCGCTGGCCTCACTTGGCCGCAGCATCAACTTCGACTCCAAGCGCTGCGAGGGGTACCGTAACTTCTGCAACAAACTGTGGAACGCCACCCGCTTTGTGCTGATGAACTGCGAAGGCCAGGACTGCGGCTTGAAAAAGCACACCAAAGCCGAATGCCAACCCGGTGGCCCGGCGCACGGCTACATGGACTTCAGCCAAGCCGACCGCTGGATCAGCTCGCAACTGCAACGCGTCGAGGCCGACGTGGCCAAAGGCTTTGCCGAGTACCGACTGGACAATGTGGCCAACACGATTTATGACTTCGTGTGGAACGAGTTCTGCGACTGGTACCTCGAAATCGCCAAGGTGCAGATCAACATTGGCAACGACTCGCAAAAACGCGCCACCCGCCGCACCCTGATCCGCACACTTGAAACCATCATGCGCCTGGCGCACCCCATCATCCCTTTCATCACCGAAGAACTTTGGCAAAAAGTGTCGGTGGTCGCGGGTCTTCCGGGCGAGTCGGTCAGCATCGCGGCTTACCCCGTCAGCCAGCCCGATCGCATCGACGAAGCCGCCGAGGCCCATGTGGCCAAGCTGAAAACCTTGGTCGACGCCTGCCGCAACCTGCGCGGCGAGATGAATGTCTCACCCGCCACCCGCATGCCGATGTACGTGCTGGGTGACACCGCCTTTATGCAAAGCGCAGCGCCCGTGCTGCAGACGCTGGCCAAACTGAGCGAAGTCAAGGTCTTTGACACCGAGGCCGAATGGATCGCAGCTGCGCAAGCGGCACCCGTGGCCGTGGTCGGCGAAGCACGCCTGTGCCTGTTCATCGAGGTGGATGCTGCCGCAGAAAAAATTCGCCTGACCAAGGAAGCCGCTCGCTTGGAAGGCGAAATCACCAAGGCCAACGCCAAACTCGGCAACGAAGCCTTTGTGGCCAAGGCCCCCCCAGCGGTCATCGATGAAGCCAAAAAACGCGTGGCCGACTTCGGTGCCATGCTCGACAAAATTCGCCAGCAACTGCAACGTCAGGGCTGATTGCCTCACTGATTCATTAGGAAAACACCATGAGCCACAACGTGATCCGAAAAGCCGTGTTTCCGGTTGCCGGTTTGGGCACCCGCTTTTTACCCGCCACCAAAGCGGCGCCCAAAGAAATGCTGCCGGTGGTGGACAAGCCACTGATCCAGTACGCCGTCGAAGAAGCTTACAGCGCGGGCGTGCGGCACATGATTTTTGTCACGGGCCGCAGCAAGCGGGCCATCGAAGACCACTTTGACACCGCTTACGAGTTGGAAAACGAACTGGAGTACGCGCACAAAAACGAATTGCTGGCCTTGGTGCGTTCGGTGCAACCCGATGACATGGTCTGCGCCTACGTGCGCCAGCCCCGATCGCTGGGTTTGGGCCATGCGGTGCTTTGCGCCGAAGCCATGGTGGGCAACGAGCCCTTCGCGGTGCTGCTGGCCGACGACCTGATGGTGGGCATGCAAGGGGGGCCTTCAGTGCTCAGCCAAATGGTGGCTGCTTACACACAGCAAGGCCGCTCGATTTTGGCGGTGCAAGAAGTGCCCCTCGAACAAGTCAAGCGCTACGGCATCGTGGCGGGGGAATCGGCGGGCAAGCAACTCATTCGCGTTGACCACATCGTCGAAAAACCCAGCCCTGACAAAGCGCCTTCGCGCATGGGCGTGGCGGGTCGCTACATCTTGACGCCGGGCATTTTCGATGAAATTCGCAACCAACCCAAAGGCGTAGGCGGAGAGATTCAGCTCACCGACGCCATCGCCCGCTTGATGCAGCGCGAAGCGGTGTATGCCTTCCAGTACGAAGGCAAGCGCTACGACTGCGGCAGCAAGGAAGGTTTTCTGGAGGCCACGGTGGAACTGGCCCTGCAACACCCGCAAGTGGGTGCATCGTTCCGTGAATACCTCAAAGGCTTGAGCCTGTAAGGCTCAGCGGCATCTTTTTAGCGCCGTTTGAGGCCGAAAACAAAGCTGTTTTCGGTCTTCTCTTGCAACACCAATTCGTTGCCGGTTTGTCGCGCAAACGCCTCGAAATCGCGCGCGGCACCTGGGTCGGTGGCGATCACCTTGAGGACCTGTCCACTGCTCATGTCGTTCAAGGCCTTCTTGGCCTTCAGAATCGGCAGGGGGCAATTCAAGCCACTGGTGTCAATTTCTTTGTCGATGTGCATCATGTGTCCTGAGTCTGTTCTTGGTTTTGTGCGGCGCGCTCTTCCCACGACATGAATCGAGGCTCAATGCCGATGGTGCGCAACCAGTCACCCAAGGCGTATCCGGTGCCAGCCGGCCAGCAAATCAAATCCTTGAAATCGAACATCTTGTATTCGGCCAACTCGGGCGACAAACGCACCTCGCCGTCGGCGACTGCGTGGTAAGCAATGATCACCTGGTTCATGCGCTGGAAGTCGTACACCCCAATCAATTGGAGGGCCGACACCTTCAGATTGGTTTCTTCGGCAATCTCGCGAGAGATGCCCTTTTCGGGGGTTTCTCCCGCCTCCATGAACCCGGTGATGAGGGCGAAGCGACGTCCGGGCCAAGCCGCATTGCGGGCCAACAATATTTGGTCACCCACCTGCACAATGCCTGCCAGCACGGGCGTGGGGTTGTTCCAGTGGGTGAAGTCGCAAGCGGTGCAGCGCAGGCGCATGACCTCGCCACTGTCTTCCAACTGGGTCTGCCAAGCCAAAGGGGTAGCGCATTGCGGACAAAAACGAAATTCAGCCATGGAGAAGCATCCTGGGTTCAGGCGGGAAACACGCCCGTGGACAAGTAGCGATCACCACGATCGCACACGATGAACACAATGGTGGCGTTTTGCACCGTTTTCGCAATCTCCTGCGCGACCCAGCACGCCCCAGCGGCCGAAATACCCGCAAAAATGCCTTCGGTACGCGCCATCTGACGGCAGGTTTCTTCGGCATCGCTCTGGCTCACATAGACCAGCTCATCCACCCTGCTGGCATCGTAGATTTTGGGCAAATACTCTTGCGGCCACTTGCGGATACCGGGAATGCGCGAGCCCTCGCTGGGTTGGGCGCCGATGATGCGAATCGCCGGGTTCTTTTCTTTCAAATACCCCGACACACCCGTGATGGTGCCGGTGGTGCCCATGGCACTGACAAAGTGGGTGACCTTCCCACTCGTCTGTTCCCAAATTTCTGGGCCGGTCGTTTCGTAGTGGATGCGCGGGTTGTCAGTGTTGGCGAATTGGTCGAGGATGCGGCCCTTGCCCTGCGCGCTCATGTTGTCTGCCAGATCGCGTGCGTATTCCATGCCCCCACTCTTGGGTGTGAGGATCAACTCGGCGCCAAACGCCTTCATGGTTTGGGCCCGCTCAATCGACAAGTCCTCGGGCATGATCAAAATCATGCGGTAGCCCTTGATGGCAGCGGCCATTGCCAGCGCTATGCCGGTGTTGCCCGAGGTGGCCTCGATCAGAGTATCTCCGGGTTGGATCTCGCCACGCTCTTCGGCTCGGCGAATCATCGACAAAGCTGGGCGATCCTTGACTGAACCAGCAGGGTTGTTGCCCTCGAGCTTGCCCAAGATCACGTTGTGTCGAGCGGCCCTGTCGGTTGCGCCCAAACGCTGCAAGGCCACCAGAGGTGTTTTGCCAATTGCATCTTCAATGGTTGGATAATTCATGTCAATAATGTGCCATAATTTTCTCTTCATAAATACCGCCCGGGTGGTGAAATTGGTAGACTCAGGGGACTCAAAAAAGTAAACACCCTGGTTAACACTACAGCACATGCGGGTTGTTGCAAGGCTACAAAAAAAAGTGTCCTACGCAATGTAGAACGCTGACGCCAAAAGCACACGATTTTTTCAGCGCAAAATCACGCTGAAAAAGCAACAAAAACTCCCTTAAATTTTCAGCAGTTTTCGGCTTTTTGGACGTCCAGTTTCTGGACGTTGAGCAAGGCAACTCTCATTTTGAGAGTCTTGACTTGAGCGATTTGCAGGATCTCAGCGTTTGGCGGCAGAGTTGAGTTTGACTGGACTGGCTTAAGTGATTAACACATAGCGAACCCTGATGTTGAAACATCGAGAACTTAAATATTCCACCAATTAACTGAGGCGGAATAAAAAAATTCCTGCACATCGGTGTGGCGGGTCCTAACTGGAGACTAAAGAGCGCTCGTTAAAAACCCAGCGACAAATAGCCAAGGGAAATTGCCACAAGATTTGTAAATCCCATGGTGTATTTTAATCAATGGCTACCCATTAAAGTCGCCAGTTTTAGAACGTAACACATTCACGCTGGCTTTGAGACCGCTGGAACCCTCTAAGCCATTGGTGTCTATTGCCACATGCCAATGCCCAAATGCAGGTACGGTTAAACGGATGGGTGACTCACGAGCAAGAACGCCTGTGTAAGTATGCTTCATGCCATTTTTGTAGTTATTGAAGTTGTTGG
>NZ_CAMBNZ010000077.1 GCF_945869175.1 Limnohabitans sp. Rim8
ACACGGGTCGCCGCCCGCTGAGCGGCTGCCTTAACATGCCGCATGACCACGCCTCAATTCATCCAGCTGTACCAGCACAACGCCGCCGCTGTGGCTCAAGAGCTTTTGCAGGGCTTGAGCGCCCCGCAGGCCTTCACCTCCCCCAAGTACCTGTACGACGCCTTGGGCTCACGCCTGTTCGAAGCCATCACCGAGTTGCCTGAATACGACCTGACCCGGACAGAAGCCAAGTTGATGCAATTGCACAGCGCCGACATGGCGCAGCACTTGCCCCCCGGCGCTTGTTGGGTCGACTTGGGTGCAGGCAACTGCGAAAAGGCCGGGCGTCTGCTCAGCCCCATGGCCGCAGGGCGCTATGTGGCGGTGGACATCTCGGTGGACTTTGTGCGCCAGGCTCTGGAGAGCTTGCAGCGCCAACATCCCGGTCTGCACATGGCGGGTTTGGGGACCGACTTTTCAGGTGGCCTCGATTTGCCCGAGGCTTTGGACTTGGACCCGACCCAGCCGCGCGTGCTGTTTTACCCGGGTTCGAGCATCGGCAATTTCACACCCGGGCAAGCAATTGGCTTTTTGCAAAGCCTGCACCAAGCATGCGGAACTGCAACCAACAGTGGCTTGCTGATCGGGGTGGATTTGCTCAAAGACCCCGCCGAACTGGAAGCCGCCTACGACGACGCTTTGGGCGTGACCGCCGCTTTTGACCTGAACCTTTTGTTGCACATCAACCGGTTGGTGGGCAGTGATTTTGCCGTGCGCGATTGGCAGCACCTGTCGCGCTTCAACGCCCAGGCATCACGCGTGGAAATGCACCTGCAAGCACGCTGTGCCTTGCGCGTGCAATGGCCGGGTGGCGAGCGACTTTTTGCCGCAGGCGAGACCATCCACACCGAAAACGCCTGCAAATGGACAGTGCCCCACTTTGAAGCCTTGCTGCGTTCGGCGGGCTTTGCCTCGACGCGCGTCTGGACCGATCCAGACAAGCGCTTTGCGGTGGTGTGGGCCTTGGCCTGATGGCACTTTACAGCGCCACAGAGCGAAAGCCCGCAAAGATGTCGCGCCGCTCGGGCACAAAGAAGTTGCGATAACGCACATCCACCACATGTGCAGAGGTGGCGGCGCTGGCCCCGCGCAACACGCGGTGGCGAGACCACCATGGCGCTGAATAGTCACGGTAAGGGTGCACCTCAAAGCCTGGGTACGGCAAAAAGTCGCTGGCTGTCCACTCCCACACTTGGCCCCAAGCCAAGTCAGGGTGCTGGGCCGCGCACTCCCATTCGGCTTCGGTGGGCAAGCGCCTGTTGGCCCACCGACACCAGGCTTGGGCATCGTGCGCGTTCAAGTGAACCGCCGGAGCCTGAAGGTCCAGCGCTTGCCACTGGCCAAAAGTTTGCACTTGCCAAACACCCCGTTCACATCGCAAATGTGGAGGCTCTGCATGGCCTGTGGCCTGCACAAACGGCAAGTAGCGCGCCCAGGTCACTGCGGCAGCATCGATGTCGAAGGCCTCCAACGTCACCGGGTGGGCCATGCGCTCGTTGTCAAACGCAAAGCCCGCTCCCGAATGGCCCAAGGCGTGAACTTGTGCCGGCACCATGATGGATGAGCCCCCATTCGTGTTCACCTCCTGGTCACCCGCATGGCCAAGCACCTCTGAGCGCCTACAAAGCCCTTCAGGCAAAGGCAAACCCAAGGCCTGCGCCATGTAAACCGAAGCTTCGTTGTGCATGTCTTCGTGCTGCAGCACCAGACGCCAAAAATACAAAGCTTGGTCGCTCACTCCGTCCAAATCCTCTTGCAACACCTGCAAATGGGCCAAACTGTGTTGCAGCACCTGCGCCAAATAAGCCTCTGTCCCGGTCAGATCAGGCAAAGGCAACGCCCAACGGCTGTCATGTGCGACTTCGCTGGAGTTGTAAAGCACATCGGCCCCGGCCAACAAGGAAAGAGCAAAGCCCTCGCCGCTGCTGGCAATGCGCGTGCCCGAATGGCGCTGTGGGTTGCGCACTGTCCACCACTCCTGAAACCAGGCGATGTGGCCCCATTCCCACAGCGGTGGGTTCATGTCGGTTTGAGGCGGCACCGAAAGATCGGGCAAAGCGTTTTGCCAGGCTCGCATCAGGCCCAACGTTCGCGCGCGTGTGGCTTGCATGGCCTGGGCCAAAGCCGCAGGGCCTGCCGTGCGCCAAGCGCTGTGCACGGGCCCCCGGCAGCCTGGAAAAGGCCGCCCAGCGCCTGTGTGCACTGTCTGTGCCGTGGTACTGCCATTCATGTATAAATTGCCCATGCAAAAACTTCGTGTGGTCATTGTCAGCCCTGCTTTGGCCGACGCCAACAATGGCAACTGGCAAACTGCGCGTCGCTGGCAACAGCTGCTTTCTGCGCATTCTGCCCGCATCGTGCAACAGTGGTCTGGCGATCCGTCCGACAGCGATGATGTGATGCTCGCCTTGCACGCGCGGCGCTCGGCCGCATCGGTGCAAGCCTGGCACGCCCAACGCGGCCCGCGTGGCTTGGGCGTGGTGCTCACGGGCACCGACCTTTACCGCGACATCGGCCACGACCCCTTGGCCCAAAAGTCTTTGTCGCTGGCTCAATCGCTGGTGGTTTTGCAAGAACTAGGCGTCAAGGCCTTGCCACAGGCACACCAAGCCAAAGCGCGGGTCATTTTTCAGTCCACCGGCACACGCCGGACTTTGCCCAAGACCTCTCGCCATCTGCGCGTCGTGATGGTCGGCCACTTGCGCGAAGAAAAAGACCCGCTCACGCTGATGGGTGCTGCGCGCCTCTTGCCCAAAGGGGCTGGCATTTTCATCGACCACATCGGTGCAGCGCTCGACCCGGTTTTGGGCCAGGCCGCGCAAGCCGTCCAGCTGCAGTGCCCCCATTACCGCTGGCTGGGGGCTTTGCCGCATGCGCAAACCCTGCAGCGCATCCAGCGCGCTCACCTGCTGGTGCACTGCAGTCGCATGGAAGGCGGTGCGCATGTGCTGATGGAGGCCATGTGCAGTGGCACGCCCGTGCTGGCCTCACGCATCGACGGCAATGTGGGCTTGCTGGGCGACCATTACGCCGGCCTTTTTGAGCCGGGCAACGCCGTAGCTTTGGCCGATTTGCTGCTGGCATGCCGATCGCCAGAAATCGGTCATTCTCTGGTGGCACACTTGCAGCATCAGTGCGCTGTGCGTGCACCCTTGTTTGAACCGAGCGCCGAGCGCTCTGCCTTGCACCGCTGGGTGCAAGACCTCTGGACCCTTTGAATGCAATCTTCCCATCAACCCGTTTTGCGCGACCTGGTGCTGGTCGGCGGCGGCCACAGCCATGTGGGCGTGCTGCGCATGTTCGCCATGAAGCCCGAACCCGGTGTGCGGATCACTGTGATCTGCACCGACATCGACACGCCTTATTCGGGCATGTTGCCCGGCTACATTGCGGGCCACTACAGCTTTGACGAAGTGCACATCGACCTGGGCCGCCTGTGTGCCTTTGCGGGTGCGCGCTTGTACCACGAGGCAGCGGTCGGCATTGACCGACAAAACCGAAAGGTCATTTGCAAAAACCGCCCGCCTGTAGCCTATGACCTGTTGTCGATCAACATCGGTTCTACCCCGCAGGTGCACAACGTGGAAGGCGCGCAAGCCCTGGCGGTGCCGGTCAAGCCGATTGCACAGTTCAACCAACGCTGGCTTAGCTTGATGGACAAAGCACGACAGTGGCCTGGCTATCGGGGGCCGATGACCATGGCCGTCGTCGGTGGAGGAGCAGGCGGTGTGGAGCTGGTGTTGTCAATGCAACACCGATTGCGCAACGAATTTAAAGCCATGGGGCGCAGCCCCGAAGAGCTGAAGTTTGTTCTGTTGACCGCAGGCGATTCGGTCTTGCCCACCCACAACCCGGGCGTTCGTCAACGCTTTGCCCAGGTGCTGCAAGAGCGCAACGTCGAGGTGCATACCCATGCCGAGGTGGTGCAGGTCTCGCCGGGCTGCTTGCACACGCGCGACGGCCGCACCTTCGATGCCGACGAAACCATGTGGGTCACCCAAGCGGGGGGGCCAAGTTGGCTGCAAAGCTCGGGCTTGACACTCGACGACCAAGGTTTCATTTTGGTGACCCCCCAGTTGCAAACCCTCAACGACCCGCTGGTTTTTGCCGCCGGTGACATCGCCTCGTTTGCCGAGCGCCCTCTTGAAAAGGCCGGCGTTTTTGCCGTGCGCATGGGCAAACCACTGGCCGACAATTTGCGCCGCAGCTTGCGCGGTCAAAAGCTCGTGGCCTACAACCCGCAACGCCACTGGCTGGCCCTGATTTCGACCGGCAACCGCTACGCCGTGGGTTCACGTGGGTCCTGGGGCTTTGGCGGCGAATGGGTCTGGCGCTGGAAAGACCGGATTGACCGCGAATTCATGCGCCGCTTCACGCAATTGCCCAACATGGACGCCAACGCGCCGGGCACCAACTTGCACACCGCCATCCAGGCCATGGGCCAACTGCTCCAGGACATCCAGGCCCAAGGCCGCGCCCCCACCACACGCCTGAGTTTGACCTCAGAGGAATCGCTGCAAGCCATCTCGGCCATCGCCATGCGCTGCGGCGGTTGCGGCGCCAAAGTCGGCGCCAATGTGTTGTCGCGCGCCTTGGGGCAATTGCAGCCGGTCGAACGACCCGATGTGCTGATCGGCCTGCATTCACCGGACGACGCGGCCGTGGTGCGCATACCACCGGGCATGGCCGTGGTCCAGACGGTGGATTTTTTCCGGGCCTTCATCGATGACCCCTATCTGTTTGGCAAAGTGGCCGCCAACCACGCGCTGGGCGATATTTTCGCCATGGGGGCCGAGCCGCAAACCGCCACCGCCGTGGTCACCGTGCCGCCAGGGTTGGAGAGCAAAGTCGAAGACCTGCTGAACCAAATGATGGGCGGGGCGATCGAAGTGCTGAACGCCGCAGGCTGTGCTTTGGTGGGTGGCCACACCGGTGAGGGCGCGGAACTGGCCCTGGGCTTTGCCATCAACGGCCTGATCGACGAGGCCATGGACGGTGTGATGCGCAAGGGCGGCATGCAGGCAGGTGATGTGCTGCTGCTGACCAAGCCGATGGGCACCGGCACTTTGTTCGCTGCACACGCACGCTACGCGGCCAAAGGTCGTTGGATCGATTCGGCGCTGCAGTCGATGGTGCTGTCCAACCAAATGGGCGCCAAAATTTTGCACAGCCACGGCGCCACCGCCTGCACCGACCTGACGGGCTTTGGTCTGCTGGGCCACCTGGTCGAGATGACGCGGCCATCGGGCGTGGACGCCGAACTGAACATGAGCGCCTTGCCCCTGCTGGAAGGTGCGGTGGACTGCGTCAAGGCAGGCATTGTGAGCTCTTTGCAACCGGCCAATGTGCGATTGCGCCGCGCGCTGCGCAACGCCGAAGAGTTTGTGAATGACCCGCGCTACCCCTTGCTGTTTGACCCCCAAACGGCAGGAGGGCTGCTGGCCAGCGTGCCCGCTGCACAAGCTGCTGACTGCGTGCAAGCCCTGAAAGCCGCAGGCTATGCACACACCGCCATCATTGGCCGCATCACCGCGCCAGGCGAGGCGATCGAGCCCGTTTTGCTGAAAACCTGATGGCCATGAACGCTGAACACATCACACTCAACGCCGACCTGGCCCAACGCTGCGTCGTGCACAGCGCCTCGCTCGATTGGGTGGATTCCCCCGCATCAGGGGTTGCACGCCGCCTGCTTGAGCGCGATGGCGGCGAAGTGGCCAGGGCCACGTCCATCGTGCGCTATGCGCCGGGCTCGGCCTTTGCCCACCACGCGCATGGCGGGGGCGAAGAAATCTTGGTGCTCGAAGGCACGTTGCACGACGAGCACGGCGTCTACGGTCCGGGGACCTACATCCAAAATCCGGTGGGCTCATCGCACACACCCGCGTCGCCCGAGGGCTGCACCTTGTTCGTCAAGCTGCGCCATCTGGATGCGCGGGACAATGAACGCGTGGTCATTGACACACGCCGCAGCACATGGCGTCAGGGCATGGTGGACGGGCTGACCGTTTTGCCGCTGCACACTTTCGAGACACAAAACACCGCTTTGGTGCGCTGGGCCCCTGAAACCTATTTCAGCCCGCACAGGCATTGGGGCGGAGAAGAGATTTTTGTGGTGGAAGGCGTTTTCTCCGACGAGCATGGCGACTACCCGATGGGCAGCTGGTTGCGCAGCCCGCACATGAGCCAACACCAACCCTTCAGCCGCGAAGGTTGCCTGATTCTGGTGAAAACCGGGCACCTGGCCTGAACAGATGAGACTGGCGGCCCAGCTGAGGCGGCCCGCGTATCCCGCACACGACTGAGGGTCCCAAGGTCTGGTGATAAATTAGGGTTTGATTTTTCAACCCATGATCCAAACCGATGACCTCCAGCAAAATCGACCGCTTGCCCGAAATTCCCCGTGAACAGATGACCGATGCGCAGCGTGCGGCGGTGGACGAACTGGTCAGCGGCCCCCGGGGCAAACTCTCAGGCCCCTTTGTGCCCTTGATGCGCAGCCCCGAATTGATGCGCCGCTTGCAAAAAGTGGGGGAATACCTGCGCTATGACAACACCGTAGGTTTGCACAACTCAGAGTTCGCCGTGCTGGTGGTGGCACGCCATTGGTCACAGCCCGTGGAGTGGCACATCCACAAACCGATCGCCATGAAAGCGGGCGTGAGCGAAGAAACCTGTGATGCCATTGCCCAGGGCCGACGTCCACCCAACATGACGCCAGAAGAAACTGTGGTCTACGACTTTTTGCAAGAACTGCTGCACAACCAATCGGTGAGCGATGTCACTTGGGCCAGCGCGCAAAAAATGTTCGGCGACCAGGGGGTCATCGACATGACGGCGCACTGCGGTTACTACAGCTTGTTGGCCATGGTGATGAACACCACACGGCGTGAATTGCCAGACCAAGCCGCACCAGGGATAGCGCCGTTCCCCCACTGAAGCCCAGCGCCATCCGATGGGGCTGGCCTGGCCATTCAGGATGCCCGGGGACAAACCGGGATGAAAAGATGGAGAGGCCCGAAGGTGTTGGGGCGCCGCATCAACCAAAGGCGCTCAGCGTTTGATCCCCGGCCTTTACCGGGTGGGCGTGCACCAGCACCACGGCCATGACACAGGTTTCGGTGCCCCGATTGATCCAGTTGTGCACGGTGCCACGCTGCACCATGACGTCTCCGGCTTTCAGGTGCACTTCTTCACCAGACTCCAGCTCCATGTCGATTTCACCTGACATGACCACGATGTAATCCACCGAATCTGTGCGGTGAACGCGCTGCTGCACGCCAGGGTGGAAGTCCAGGATACGGAACACCGTGCCATGCTCGATCACCGAGAACTTCCCCTCGCGCCTGCCTGCATCCACATGGCCGTTGTTGTTGGCCGGGCTGGTGTCGGTGGTCCAGACATTGCACACAAATCCATTGGGTCGGCCCTGCCGGTAATGGCTGCAAATTTCGTCGATTTCAACGATGGCTTTGCCTTGCTCATCGTGACCGGTCACGATGCGGCGAATGCTGGGGTTGATCTGTTGTGTCATTCCATAAACTCCTTGTCAATCGGTTCAACGGCCATCATCGCCCACTCGGCGCATGAAATCGGCCATGGCTGTCGCCAGGGTTTCTTCGTGCTCGGCCCAAGCAGAAAAAGGCAATGCGGGGACATCTTCGTCCACCAAGGGCAACTCAAACAGCTCGCAGCCCTGAATCAGGCCTGCCGCTTCTCGCCCATGGCGAGAAACATGGGTTTTGTCGTTGCCGGGGACCAGCCAGGTGGGCACGCACACCGCTTGCAAATCTTGTACCGTCATGCCCAACATCGGTTCGCGCGGGCCTTGCAAAAAAAACTCCAGCCAGTGTTGCATGACGGCGATGTACTGCAGGGGGTCCATGGCCATGAGTCGGTCGCGGTTAGAGGGGTCGGTGCCAATCAGCTCTTGGTAAAAGGGCGTGGCACATACGGCGGCCATGCCGCCTTGCTCCGCCAAGCGAATGAACTGACCGTAATAGGTCTCTGGCAAACGGCCTGCCGTGAATGCGCCTCCAGTGATGCGCATCAAGAGCAAACCACGCACCACCGCGGGGTGACGCAAGCTGGTCAACAAAGCCAATCGCGCACCCGATGAGCCGCCTCCGAAAAAGGCGGGCACGGCGTTCAGGTGCGCCATCAGCTGCACCCAGTCGTCGGCCCAAATGGCTTCTTCACCCCGCAGGCCTTCGATCCACACCTGCGATGCGCCAGTGTTGCGCCGGTCGTGCAGCACCACCCGAAAACCCCGATCAGCGATCTTGCCGGCCAGTGACAACAGCTCGGCCGCACTGCGCCGACCACCAGAGACCAAGGCCAGCCAAGGACCCTGTTCGCCCAGCACCTCGTAATGCAAGCGCACGCCTTCGGTGTTCACAAAGTCCATGGGTCAATTCATCAAAATGGGCAAGCGCCAGCCGATGGCCAGCTCCATGGCGTGGGCCACCTGAAGCAAGTGACGCTCCCCGTGCAAAGCGCCCCCCATTTGCACGGCCATGGGCAAGCCCTGTGTCGAAACGCCGATGGGGCAGGTGATGGCGGGGTGTCCTGTCAGGCTGAACAGGCGGTTGCAGGCACTGCGCTGGGCGGAAGGGTTCTCCATCAGCGCGTGCAGGGTTTCGGGCAAGGCTTCGCGGCCAGGCCACATCAACACATCGACCTGTTCACCAAACAAGGCACTGACCTCGTGTTGCCACCCATCGGCCTGCACGCGGGCAGCCTGGTATTCGTTCAGGCTCAACTGCGCGGCACCCGCCAGTTTTTGGCGCAAGCCCTGCCCCAAATGGTCTGGTTGCTCACGCCAAATGTGCTGCAATTGCTGGAAGGCTTCGTACGCGATGAGGGTGTTGGCCGCCTTCACCACCAGCGGCTGGGGCGGCAGGTTCACCAGCCGCACCTGAGCGCCTTGACTTTGAAGTTTTTGCAGTGTGGCCTCAAAGCAGGTCTGGATTTGCAGGTCGTGTGTGGCTTGGCCACTTTCTGGGTGATGCCACAAGCCCACAGGCACGCCGATGCGCAAACCGTCAAGGACCCCGTGTTGCACGCCCGCTGCACACGATGGCGCCACATCCGTGCCATGCCATGCATCCCAAATCAAGGCTTGATCCATGGCCGTACGGGTCAAAAATCCGGCCACATCCAGACTGGGTGCCAAGGCCAGCACGCCCGCCATGGGATAAGCGTGGCGCGTGGGCTTGAGCCCCACCACACCACAAGCAGCTGCGGGATGCCGAATCGATCCGCCCGTGTCGGTGCCGGTGGCCGCCAGGCACATTCCTGCGGCCACAGCTGCACCCGAGCCACTGCTGGAGCTGCCAGGCATGTGCGCCAATTGCCAAGGATTGCGGGCAGGAGGAAACGCGTCATCGGTCGCAGGTGAGCCAAAAGCAAATTCATGGCAGGACGTTTTGCCCAGACTGATGGCCCCCAAACGCTCCAAGCCCGTCACCAGCGCGGCGCTGACCTGAGGAACCCAATCGCGCAAATGCCGCGATTGCGCGGTGGTGCGCACGCCTTGCGTGAGAAAGACATCCTTGTGCGCCATCGGTATACCGTGCAAAGGCCCCCGGTAATGGCCTTGTTCAATTTCATCGCCCGCCTGCTGCGCTGCGTGCCTGGCCGCATCCAGCATGGGTGTCAGCATGGCATGGAGTTGGCCATCCAGACGCTCCACCCGTTCAATGCACGATTGCACCAGTTGAATGGGCGTGATGGTGCGCTGCCGGATCAGGGCACTGGCTTGCGCCAGAGACAAGGCGTGAAGCGGCCTGTCAGTCTGCGCTGCCACTGAAGGATCCCACGGGATAAGTTTGCCATGCATCAAGGCGTTGGCAGCGGACTGGCTTGCTGAAACCATTGGCTGATTTCCGAGCCATTCCAGAAGACCACCCCCGGCTGACGGGCCAGAAATTCCAACATCATTTCAAAGTAACGGATGCGGTGCGCAGCCCCGGAAATGTAGGGATGAACTCCGAATGCCATGATGCGGGCTCCATGCTCGGACTCGGCATACAGGCGCTCGAATGCATCTTGGGTGCGCAGCAGCATGGCGTCTGAGCGCTCGTGCGACGTGAGCATGATGTTGATGTCGTTGAGCTCGATGGTGTAGGGCACCGATACCAAGGGCCCATATTGGGTGTGCACATACTGCGGCTGGTCATCGAGCACCCAGTCGCCAAACCAGGACATGCCCAACTCCTTGATCAGGTCGGGCGTCTCCAGTGTCTGACTGCGGCCCGGCCCCAACCAGCCTTGCGGGCGCTGACCGGTGAAGCGGGTCAGCACGTCCAGCGTCTGCTGCATCATGGCCCGCTCATCCGGAATTTTCTGAATCGGAATTTGTTCGTAGCAGTGCGCCATGAACTCCCAACCCGCTTCGAGCGCAGCCTGCGTCACGCGCGGGCGGGTTTCACACACCTTGGCATTGATCGACAAGGTAGGGCGAACGCCCACTTTCTTGAAGGCGTCCATGAGTCGCCACACTCCCACCCGCATGCCGTATTCATGCCAGGTCCAGTTGGGCACATCGGGCACCGGGGCCTGGCCACCCGGTGGTGGCGAAACCATGCGCGGCATGGGACGAGAAATGTCCCACTCTTCGATGTTGACCACTGGCCAGACCACCAGACGCACGCCTTCGGGCAGCTTCAATGCAGGCCTGTCGACAATGGCTGAAAATGGCAACCGGTCTTGAGGGCGCAACACCCCGCTGTCCATCTCAAAGTTCATCAGTTCACTCCGCCGGGAATAGAAGCGGCAATTTGGCGCAGCTTGGCGGTTTCGGTGCGAATTTCTTGCACCATTTGTTCGGGCGTGCTGCCCACAAGACTCATGCCCATGCCGTTGAGTTTGCGCTGCACATCCGGATCGGCCAAGGCCGTCTTGACCGACGCATTCAGACGTGCCTGGATGTCGGCGGGCAGCCCTTTGGGTGCAAAAAGGCCGACCCAATAGGTCAGGTCATAACCGGTCAAGCCTCCTTCACTGAGGGTGGGAATGTCCGGATAACGCGGATCGCGCACCGAACTCGTGGTGCCCAGCAAGCGGACTTTGCCGGCATCGATTTGGGGCTTGGCGGCACCATCAAAGATGACCTGACAAACGCCCGCCAAGACATCCTGCATACCGGGGCCAGAACCTTTGTAGGGCACATGCACCATGTTGACTTTGCCCATGGCATTGAACAACTCTCCTGCAAAGTGCAAGCCGCTGCCCATGCCCGAAGTGGCGTAATTGATCGCGCCCTTGTTTTTCGGGTCACGTGCATAGGCCAGAAATTCGGGCAAGTTCTTGGCTGGTACTGAGGGGTTGACCACCATCAGCAATCCATATTTGCCAACCAATGAAATCGGTGTGAAATCGTTCACCGGGTCATAGGACAAAGACTTCTCCACCACCGCCATGTAGGTCTTGGTGCCATTGGTGGTCATCAGCAATTGGTAGCCGTCTGGCGCCATTTTGGTCACCGCTTCGCTGCCAATGCGTCCGCCACCACCCGCGCGGTTTTCGATCACGATGTTCTGTCCCAGGTTGCGGGACATGGCTTCGGCAATGATGCGGCTGGCCTGGTCTGAAAATCCTCCGGCAGCATAAGGCACGATGGCTTTGATGGGTCGCTGCGGAAAGTTTTGGGCCTGTGCCGACACCGCTGTGGCGATGACCAGCAGACCCAAGCCCATGCTGGCCAGCCATTGGCGCTTGGATGGTTTCATCTGAAAGAGTCCTTCCTTGTCTTGTCGTGGTGACTTGTTTGTCTTGAACCGATGAAGGTTCGCCTGGAATATCCAAAATAAGTATGCGTGCCCGCTTTTCACTTGGCAATCGGGGCATGCCCGCTTTGCCCGATGGCACGGCAAAGCCATGCACAATATTCCGAATTGTGGAATTGTTAGCAAAACCCATGCGTCGAACCGTGCAGGTCTCGGCGGCAACTGAGCCTCTTGAAATCACCATGACGAAATCCCCCAAAAGCGAAGGCGCACAAAGCATTGCGCGCGCAGCGTTGTTGCTGCGCACCTTGTCCACCTTTGGGCCACAAGGGGCCGCCCTCATGCAAATCAGCGCCCTGACTCAGTTGCCCAAAGCCACTGTGCACCGCATCCTGTCGGCCCTGTTGGAAGAGCACTTGGTCGAGCGGCCTTGGGGGACACGCCACTATCGGCTTGGCCCCGAGGTCTATGCCCTGAGCATGTCGGTGCGCGATGTGTTCGACATCAAAACCATTGCGCAACCTTCGTTCGAGCGCCTGGCGCAGGCCACGGGGGAGACGGTTTACCTGGGCATTCGCTGTGGCTATGACGCCGTGTGCCTGGACAAGCGCCAAGGCCACCTGCCTCAAAACGCTGAAATTTTGCAAATCAATGACCGCTGGCCATTGGGCATTGGCTCTTTCAGCTTGGCCATCCTGGCCCATTTGCCCGACCAAGAAATGGCCGACATCGTGGCCTTCAACCGATTGCGCAGCGGTGAGGACAACGCCTTCAGCAAGATGGCCGCCGGCATCCAAAAGACCCGCAAAAACGGCTACGCCTTGACCAAAACCCGATCGGCCCGGGGCATTTCAGGCATTGCTGTACCGATCTTTGACAGACGCCGTTACCCAATTGCCTCTTTGTGCGCCGTGTCGTCGCTGGACCGCATGAAAGGCCGCCACCTGAGCGGCTTGGCCGCGACACTGATTCACGAGGCGGAGATCATGTCGGCGCAATACGATCTCGCCCGCATGAACCCCACTCAGGTCGAAAGCTGGCGTACAGCCCTCAAGGGCCCACCCGTGCCGCGTATTGCAATTTGAACGCCATAAGCCTCGGCTTTGTATGCCATGGAATACCCTTGGCCAGAAATTCCATATTTCGGAATATGGAGGTTGGTCAATTGCACGCTCACTCCTAAAATCCCTGCACGATTAATTTGGATGGAGATGGCAAATGGACAAGCTGGTTCAGTTTCTGAAATGGGGCCTGTTGGCACCCTTGGGTTTGTGCATGGGCCTGGCCCAAGCTCAGGGCTTTCCCAACAAACCCATCAAAATCGTGGTGCCTTTTGGTCCTGGAGGCTCGGGGGACATCACCGCCCGCGCCTTCGGTCATTACCTGGAAGCGCAATTCAAGCAAGGCGTGGTGATTGAAAACAAAGCGGGCGCCAATGGCATTTTGGGCACAGAAGCGGTCAAGAACGCACCGGCCGATGGCTACACCCTATTGCTCACCACCAACACGACGCTGGCGGCCAATTTGAGTCTGTACAAGAAAGTTCCTTACGAACCTCTGAAAGACTTTGAACACTTGGGTCAATTCGGTACCGCCGCCTCTGTGGCCATGGTCAGCAAAGATTCTGGCATTCGCACAGCCGCCGATTTGACGGCCTATGCCAAAGCCAACCCTGGCAAAGTATTTTTTGGGCACTACAACTCAGCCTCGCAAATGACCGCGGAGATGTTCAGGGTCAAGTCGGGCGCGCCCATGACCGGCGTGCCCTACAAGAGCATTGGCTCAGCGCTGCAAGACTTTTACGGCGGTCAGTTGCAGGTGCTGTTCTTGGAGTACCTGCCCGCCATGGCGCACATCGACAACCCCAAAGCCATCGCCATTGGCGTCACCGGCGCCACGCGTTTTAAGCCCTGGCCCAACGTCCCGGCCATTGGCGAAACCTATCCGGGCTATGAACTGGGTTTCTTTTTGGGTCTGGCCGCGCCAGCAGGTACCCCGGCCGATGTGGTTCGCAAACTCGATGGCGCCATCAGCTCGGCCCTGAAAGACGAGGGCTTTTTGGCCCGTCTGGCGCAATTGGGCCTGGAGCCTTCCAAGGTATCCAAAGCCGATTACCCTCGGTTCATACAAAGTGAAATCACACGCTGGTCGCAGGTCATCAAAGACGCTGGCATCAAGCCCGAGTGATCTTTCATTTTCATTTCAGAATCAGGAATCCGCTATGCGTTTAGGCTACTTCACCATGCCCTTGCACCCTTTTGAAAGGGACACCACAGAAACTTTGCATGAAGACCGGCAGACCATCATCTTGGCCGACAAGCTG
>NZ_CAMBNZ010000078.1 GCF_945869175.1 Limnohabitans sp. Rim8
GTGGCGCCCAACATGGCCTGCCAGATCATCGACTGGGCCATTCAGGCGCATGGCGGTGGCGGTGTGTCGCAAGACTTCCCGCTGGCTTATGCCTACGCCCACCAACGCACCTTGCGCTTGGCCGATGGCCCAGACGAAGTTCACCGCAACTCCTTGGCCAAGCTGGAATTGGCCAAGCAACTGGCCTTGCCCGGAGATTTGGGCATGCCCATCACACGCGGCAGCTGACTTTTTTGGCCGCAAGGCCAAGAACAGGGGTTTTGAGGGTTAGAATTGCAGATGTCGGAGCGTAGCGCAGCCTGGTAGCGCATCTGCTTTGGGAGCAGAGGGTCGCGAGTTCGAATCCCGCCGCTCCGACCATTTCCTGATGTGAGACCTTCAAGAAATTTACAGCGTCTGGTCACAGGCGCACAAACAACAAAGGCCCGTCAGGGCCTTTTGTGTTTGTTCAAATCATGCTACTTCTGCCCGTAGCTCAGTTGGATAGAGCAACAGCCTTCTAAGCTGTGGGTCACAGGTTCGATCCCTGTCGGGCAGACCAAATGGCCTTTCCCATTTTCAGGCAGCCCCTGATTCAGTTGGCGTAGTAAGTCTTGCGACCGGTGTCGGCCAGCAAAGTGGGCAAGGTCTGCCAAGCTTGTGAAATGTCCTTGATCAAGGTCTTGACTTCTTCCAATGCAGCCAAATCGTTGTAGGCGTTGACGTGTAACAGTCGGCGGGTGATGTAGGCATACAACTCGTTGAGGTTTTGGGCCAATTCGCCGCCACGCTCAAAGTCCAAAGCACCTTGCAAACCCACCACAATGCGGCCGGCACGGGCCAAGGCTTTGGATTTATCTTCAATCACATTGTTCTGAATGTGGCCAGTGGCAGAGGCCAAGCTCTCCAGCAAACCATCAAACAACATCTGAATCAGCTGGATGTTGTCCGCAGTGGCCACACCCGTGGTGACTTGGACAGAACCGTAACTCTCAGCAAACTTGGAATAGGCACGCATGGAAAAAACCCCTTTACTACTTCAGTAACAGAGGAATCGGCGGTTCTGGGGGAAACTTGAGGCCTTTCTTGAATTTCTGAAGAGATTCAACCCCAACAAGATCAAGCGCTCTCCGAAACACCGGTGTATGCCAGCCTGCCCTGCCCGGTTCAAGTCGCAGCAGGCGGAGTCTCGTCAGAAGTCGATGGCATCAACCACTCTGACAAAGGACTGGTGGCGTCCAACTGGGCTTTGGACCACAAGAACTCGCCGGCTTCGTCCATGGAGGCCCGAATCGGTCCCCATTCGGCTTCGGGTGTTTGAGAGGCACTCAAACCGCATTGGTACAAAGCGTTGGCCTGCGCGGTGGGAATCCAGGATTCCACCGCGCCTTTGGCCATGACAATTTCTTTGGTGTTTTTAGGCTCGCCTGGCGGGGAGCCGAGAACGCCGTCCTTGAAACCATCTTTGTACAGGGCCTCGGCATGTTTGGACAAGATGACAGGGTATCGGCTGCGCAAATCGTCCAAAGCTTGGGGGTCCAAACCTTCTGTGTATCTGCCCGTCATGGCATCCCAAAGCTTCTTGCCGCTCAAGCCCATCGAAGGCGTGGCCATTTTCACCGCGTTTTCAGTGAGCGTGCTCACGACTTTGCGCGTTTCAGATTCAATCGAATTGACCCTGTCGATCAGGTAAATGACCAGAATCAGGACCAACAACAAGCCCATGGCCATCAAAGCGTTGAGCAAAGCATCCATGGGTATCAAGGCTTATCAAAGCCTGCTGGGGCGGGGTCGCTGTCGAATACGGTTGCAATGGCTTCGTGCAAAGCTGCTTGAGCGGCCAGTTCTTCGCGCAAAAAGTCCAGCACCTGAAAAGGTTCTTGCAAGCGCAACTCGTAGTAGCTGATTTGCTGGGCCAAGGCTTGCATGGCTTCAATGGCCTGGAGCGCTGACAACTCGGTTTTTTGGTACCGCGAGCCCAAAGTGAATGCGACGGTCACAAACTCTTCCGGCAAATAGGCGTAAATTTCCGTGTCGCTCGAAAGGATTTTTTGAAACTTGGAGGGCTTGGGTGCCTCGGGCAATGGCATTCCATCCATCAGGGCCTTGCGCGCCGATTCTTCCCAAAGGGCCGTTTGCTCTGCGCCAGCGACAAAGGTTTTGTCCAAATGCGCCCGGCATATCAAACCCATACGCAGACGCAAGCTTCGTGCGTCACGGGAGTCCCCTTTCAAAGAGGCCACTTTCTCGTACGCAGCTTCCGCGCGACGCATGTCATCGACGGGTTTGTTGCGAGTGAATAAACCGAACATGGCAAGTGAAAAACATCAAGCGATTTGCAAATTTTGCCGCAATTTCTTGACCACGGCCGACAAAATTTGGCTGACACGGGACTCACTGACCCCAAGGACCTCACCGATTTCCTTCAGGTTGAGTTCTTCCACGTAATAAAGTGACATCACCAGCCTCTCCCGTTCAGGCAACTCGTCGATGGCCTGGACCACGGCATCCATGAATTCGGCCTCCTCCACCATGACTTCGGGCTGCATTGAACTGTCGCCCGGCATGTTCATGACCTCGTCATTGACCACTTCCATGGAAAAAGTTTCAAAACGCTTGGCTTGACCGCGCTCTTTGTGAAATTCATCGATTTCTTTGCCCATGTACAAGGCCAATTCGGCCTGGGTGGGGGCACGGCCCAATTCGGCCGCCAAGACATGCACCGCTTCGTTTTCGTTTTTGTTGAAAGCCACAGCTGAACGGGGCAAAAAAGACTGCCGCCTTACTTCGTCCAAGATGGCCCCTCTCACGCGGCTGAGTGCAAAGTGTTCGAACTCAAAGCCTTTGGTCGGGTCGAAAGACCGAGCGGCTTCGATCAAGCCGACCATACCGACCTGAATCAGCTCATCGAGCTCCATGAAGGGGGGCAAGCGCGCTTTCAAGTGCACCGCCACGCGTTTGACCATGGGCATGTGCGCCAAGATCATCGACTCGTTTTGGTTGCCTACCTCTTCGTATAAAGAGACGTTGCTGTTCATGCGTGTCACCCGTTTGCAGGCACACGGAGCATGCGCTCCATGAAAAATTGCATGCGCCCAGATGCCGTCTGAATCGGGGGCAGTTGGTCCAAGGCCTCGGCCAAAGCCCTGAAATCGCGTGAAGCGGCGCTGCCAGGGGCGTAATCCAGAACTGACTGGTATTTGCGCAGCGCTTGCAGCACCAACTCATCGCCTTCAATGGCATGCAGGTAACGAATCGACACGCCCAGAAACCGGGCGCAGACATCGTTGAGACGGCGGTACAACTGCCTGCCTTCATGGGCACTGCCGACCATGTTCGGGATCAGGTAAATTTCATCAAGAGACTGCTCGGTGGACATGACCTTGATCAGGCCATAAGCATCGGCAATCGAAGAAGGTTGATCACACACCACCACAAAGCGGCGCTGACAGGCCGCCATGAACTCCAACACCGCCGGCGCAATGCCCGCAGCGACGTCCACCACAAGGTAATCCACAGGCTCATCGAGGCTGTCAAAAGAACGGATCATGGTCGCGATCTGGGCAGTGTCGAGCGCCGCGATGTTGCGCAAACCGGAGGCACCAGGCACCAAGCGCACACCTTGGGCCGTGGTCACCAAGACTTCTTGCAAGGTTTTGCTGCCATTGAGCACATGGCTGATGTTGAACGGGGCGTGCGCTCCCAGCGCGATTTGCGCATTGGCCATCCCCAAATCGGCGTCCAGCAACATCACATGATGCCCCCGAAGCGCCAAAGCGACGGCCAAATTGATGGCCACCGTGGTTTTTCCGGCGCCCCCTTTGCCGCTGGCCACACCAATGACTTGGGGAAATTTTTTCTTATCCATGAACGGCCTTGGCGGACGGCATTGTCTTGGCCCGCGGCTTGACAACACGGGAGATGGGTTGAACTTCAGCGACAGAAACCGTGGCTTTATTGACGCGGGGCTTGCGTGCGGCCTTGGTCGACGGGGCGACAGCAGCACCCAAATGTTGGATCTGAGGCAACAAGGCCTGCAAAGGCGTCATGGCCAAATCCACCAAGCGTGCCGCGCCAAAAGGCAAAGCCGGAACGTTGATTTTGCTGTCCTCGGCCATGCAAGAAACCGCCAAAGGCTGCTCGCACAGGCCTTTGATCAAGGGCCAAGGGTAAGCAGCCTCATCCACTTTGGTCAGCATCAACGAAGACCAGCGAATTTCGGAGTTTTGGAGAATTTTTTGCACACTGGTCACTGTAGCATCAACCGGCAAGACCGCATGAAGGTGAAGGCCCAATTGCGACTGAAGTTGTTGCGCTTGGGTCGAAAAATCAGCGCCGGGGGTATCGATCCAGACCGTTTTGCCCTGCATGTCGTCGAGCAGCGTCTGCAACATGCCCATGTCGGCCGCCCGAAAGCAAGAGGCGCCCGCTTGGGAGGCCAGCAATTGAATCTGCGACCAAGCACCGGGACGTTGGTCGCCAAAACTGATCATGACCTGCTGGTCAGCGCCGTGTGCCTGAGCTGCCGCATAGGCCAAGCGGCCCAACATCGAGGTCTTGCCAGCACCTGAAGGTCCGCACAAAGCATGGACGCCTTGGCTGGGAGCCTGGACGACAGGGCGATCCATCGCATCTGCCAGCATGCGTTGCACCACAGGCCAGGCTTCGTCCAGGGTTTCCAGCTTTTGGATGCTGTCGGTGAGCAAGGAACGCAAGCCTGAAGGGATGCCCACTTCTTGCATGGCCATGCTCAATTTTTGAATATCTGCTGACAAACCCAAAGTTTGCTGCCAAGGCTGCATTTGGCGCGAGAGCGCAAACTCCTTGCGCAAGGCCGCCATTTCTTCGCGCAGCATGTCCACAATTTCGTGGCTGCGCTGTTGTTCATAGTGGGCGGCCTGGGTTGCTTGCAGTTCTGGCTGGACCGGCGCCACAACGGGCACTGGTGCATCGGGGCGGGCACGCAAACGCTCCAGCGCGGTTTCGAATGCCTTGTCGTCCGAGACTTCGGCATCTGAATCCTGCGCATCGGCAGCGCTGGCGTTTTGAAACACCTGCGCAAATGGCAAATACTGCTCGTCATTGGCCTTGAAAGAGGGTTTTGCCTCAGGCGCATCGACGGGAGGCAAAGACGCTTGGGGCGCCTGTCCGACGGGTTCGCTGGCCACGTCCACCGCCACAATCAGTTCGGTCTGCTGGTCCACACGCTGGCTGGAAATGATCAAGACATCGTTGCCGTACAACTGGATGGCTTTTTCATTGGCGGAGCGGCTGTCGCGGGCAATGATGCGTTTGAGTTCCATGATTTATCAGGCTTTGGGAGCGGAAGAATTGTTGCGCGGATCGGCTTGAACGGTGTTGATCACCTTGACAGACTGATCGTCCGGAATTTCGCTGTACGACAGCACCGTGAGGTCGTTCACGCGGTAACGCACCGCGCGGGACATCCAGGGGCGAATCGCGGGAGACACCACCAACACCGCAGGCAAACCCTGCTCTTCGGTCGTGCGGGCACTTTCGCGCAAGGCGGCAAACAGGCTTTCGGCCAAACTGGGCTCGAGCACCATGCCGGCCGAGTTGGTGCTTTGCTGCAACACGTTGTGAAGCAGTTGCTCCAGTTGCGGGTCCAGAGTCAAAACAGACAAGGTGTCGCGGTTTTCGGTGAGGCTTTGCACAATCATGCGGCCCAGCTTCGGACGCACCAACTGCGTCAGTTGATCGGGGTCTTGTGTGCGGCCACAGACTTCGGTCAGGGCTTCGACGACGGTTCGCATGTCGCGGATCGGCACCGACTCTTGCAACAGGTTTTGAAGGGTTCGGGTGACCACACCCAAGGACAACTTGCCCGGCACCAGCTCTTCGACCAACTTGGGCGACTTGACGGCCAGCTTGTCCAGCAATTTCTGGGCTTCGTCGTGGCTCATCAACTCAGAGGCGTTGTCGCGCAAGACTTTGTTCATGTGGGTGGCAATGGCGGTGCTGGGATCCACCACCGTGTAGCCCAAGGCGCGGGCTTGATCGCGCAGGACCGGCTGGATCCACACGGCTTCCAAGCCAAATGCAGGTTCTTTGGTGGCCTGGCCCTCGATTTTGCCGTACACCTTGCCGGGGTTGATCGCCAATTCACGCCCCACCTTGACTTCGCCACGGCCACGCACCACGCCATTCAAAACGATGTGGTAAGCGTCAGGCTCCAGGTTCAAGGCATCGCGAATGCGCACGGGTTGGACCAAAAAGCCCAATTCGGCCGAAAGCTTCTTGCGCACGCCCTTCACGCGGGTCATCAACTGACCACCCGACTCGACGTTGACCAAGGGGATCAGGCCGTAGCCAATTTCCAAGCCAATCAAATCGACCTGCTCGACATCGTCCCAATCGAGCTCTTTGGGGGCATCGCTGCTTGGCGCTGCAGGCGCGGTCGCACTTTCTTCCAGTTGCATTTGTTTGCGCATGACCATGAAACCCATACCCGCAGTGGCACCCGCCAACACCAAAAAGACCAGGTGGGGCATGCCAGGCACCAGGCCCATGATGGCCAAAATACCGGCCGAGATGAACAAAGCCGGCACATTCGAAAATTGGGTGGTGGCCTGTTCCGTCATTGACTCGGAAGTCGTGACCCTGGTCACAATGATGGCAGTCGCCAGCGACAGGAACAGCGAAGGGATCTGGGCGACCAAGCCATCACCGATGGTCAACAAGACATACAACTTGGTGGCTTCGCCGACCGACAGGTCGTGCTGGCCGATGCCAATCGCCAAGCCGCCCACAATGTTGATGATCAAAATCAAGAGGCCAGCCATGGCGTCACCGCTCACGAACTTGGAGGCACCGTCCATGGAGCCGAAAAAGTCAGACTCTTGGGCCAACTCTTCACGGCGTTTTTTAGCCGTTTCTTGATCAATCACGCCGGCATTCAGATCGGCATCGATCGACATTTGTTTGCCGGGCATGGCGTCCAGGGTGAATCGGGCATTGACCTCTGAAACACGCCCAGCACCTTTGGTCACCACAAAGAAGTTCACGATCATCAAGATCACAAAAATAATGAAACCGACAACATAGTTGCCGCCGATCACAAATTCGCCAAACGCTGCGATCACCTTGCCTGCAGACTCAGGGCCTTCATGCCCATTGACCAACACCACGCGGGTCGAGGCCACGTTCAGCGCCAGGCGCAACATGGTGGCGAACAGCAAAACAGAGGGGAAAGACGAAAATTCGAGAGGTTTACGGGTGCCGATGGCGATCATGATCACCACCAGGCTGATCATGATGTTGAAGGTGAACAAGATGTCCAACAGCAAGGGCGGCAGCGGAACCACCAACATCGCCATGATCAACAGCACCAAAACGGGCAAGCCCAAACCCGCCAAATCGAAGCGCGCAAAATTCTGTCGGATGGCGGACAGGGTCAATGTAGTCATGGGCTGCTCGGGTCTGGCAAGTTGAAAAAGGTGACAGGATGTGAATTTTCCAACACCATTAAGCAAGGTGCATGCCAAACACATTGACACCTACCCAGAGTGCTTGATCAACAAACCCGTCCAAAAGCTGGTGCGCAAATTGCTCATTCAGGGTGTTCCACAGGCCAGCGGCAAACATTGACCGCAGCCTGAGGCCTGTTTGACCCCGTCATCTCTTACCAACAGACAACACGCCCATGACACTCGCATCAATCGATCCCTCCAGCTCAACAGCCTCCAGCGCCAAAGTTGACTTTTTGGCGACCCCCAGCAGCGCCAACGCGCGCCCTGAAAACAGCGAATTCGGGCAAATCATGTCAGGGGTCATGCAATCTGTGGCTGAAACACCCACCCAGACGGCTGGGCAAGAAGTGGCCGTCTCATTGGCTCTGGAGCCAGGATTTCCGGGTTCTTTTGGCGGAAATTTGGGCGCCTCCTTGGGCGGTGATTTTCTCAAGGCTGTGAATTTGGGCCCCTATATGAATGTCATCACCTCAGAGGCCACGGTGCCCGACGAGCAAAGCCTGGAGGCATTCGCCCGGTCACAAGGTCTGGATGAAACCGCTGTCCAATGGTTGATGGGCAACAGCCCAGCGGTCACAGCTCCAGTTTCACCGCCGATGCCCTCGATGGCATCCAACGGAATGCTCATCGAGCCATTGAATGCACCTGAGGCGAAAACGCCCAATCCAGCGGGTCTATCCGTCCAATTGAACGCGACCGCGTCGTCTTCCAACCCCATGGCCCAACTGCCAGGCGCCAGCGACATGAGTGGCCCAGCCCTTCAAGGCGGGGTGTGCAGGGACAGCCTCATGGTTGCCTCTGACCCCACCCGTCCAATGGAGTCGCTTGAACTGCCGCTTGCAAACCTGACAGTGGCCGCGCCAAACAGTGGTGCCAACGGCATGGCTGGCACCGGCAACATTGAGGATGTGCTCGTGCTGCCCAATACCTTGAGCGCCGCAGCGCTTTGGGCCATGGCACAAGGTACCGATAAAGCCCGTGTGACGCCTCCTGCGCAAGAAGATCCCACGGAATTGGCCAAAGTACAAATCAACTTGATGGCCTCAGCGGCGCCCGCCGCTTTCTGGATGTTGCGCAACAGCATGGCGGCTGCGCCCACCAAAGAAGCCCCTACCACGCCGTCCGCTGTGGCCTTGAGCGAGATCGATCTGTCGCAAGAAGCCTCGTCAGAATTGTTGGACAGTTTGAGCCAAGCACTGGCCGAAGGGGCCAGCCTCCAAACCGCTGCGGCGGCCGGTGATCACCCAGCGCCTGTGTCTGGCCACTCGGGCCAACGTGCGGATGTCGCTGCTGCGGCGCGTCAAGACGCGCAAAATTCCGACGCCACTGCCTCGGCACCCGACTCCGGCAATGCCCAGCGCAGTGAAAAAGTCCAAAATTTGGCCGAAAAAATGGGTCAAGCGGTGGGCCAACGCATCTTGTCCGAGATCGAAAAAGGGCAATGGCACCTGAAACTGTCGCTGCGCCCTGCCACTTTGGGTCACATCGAAGTTGAAATGCGCATGCGCAGTGGCGAGTTGGACACGGTCTTCACAGCACCGCAAGCCCTCACCCGCGAATTGCTGCAAGAAGGCATGTCCAAACTCAAAGACACCTTAAGCCAAATGGGCATGAATGTTGCTTCAATGCAGGTAGGCGATGGTCAAACGCAAAAACGTGGCGGAGAGTCGACACGTGGACAAATGTCAAAATCGTCAAACGGTAACGCAAATGACCCACAATCCAGCATCTCGGCCGCTCAAAACCCAGCGCCTCGCATGAAGATGGGTCAAGATGGCTGGGATGTCTTGGTTTGACATGCAAACAACGAAGGAAAAATGATGGCTGACGAAGAAATCGAAGTTGAAGGCAAGAAAAAATCACCCCTGATCAAGATCATCGTGATCGTCTTGGTGGCCTTGCTGCTCTTGATCGGCACCGCCGTGGGCACCATGTTTGTGACCGGTTTCTTTGACAAAAAGGACACCTTGGCCGCTGAACAAGCCATGAAAGCCATGGAAGAAAGCGCAGCCGATCCCAAAGCTGGGGCCAGCGACACCACGCCACAAAAGAAAGCCAAGGAATCACCCGAGCTCGAGCGGTTTGAAAAAAGCTATATGGAGTTGGAAAAACCCCTCGTCTCCAACCTGACCGGCACCCGCAAAGTGATTCAATTGAACGCGGCCATCATGACCCACTATGACGAGCGCGTCTTCAAGAATGCGAAAAAACATGAATTTGCTTTGCGTTCGGTGACGCTGGACGTCATGCGCCAAGTGACAGAAGCAGACATGGCCAAGCCCGAGTTTCGCAAAGAGCTGGCCCACAAAATTCGCGAGGAAATGAATGCGCTCTTGCAAAAACACGAGGACTTCGGTGGCATCGAAGAAGTCTATTTCACCAGCTTTGTGGTCCAGTGACCCCGCCTGATGTTGAATTGATCGATTTCCATGAGCATGGCTGAAACCCAAAACCTCTTGTCGCCTGAAGAACTGGCCGCCCTGTCGGCCAGCTTCAACGACGGCAGCATGGAAGTGGACACGGGTTACAACCTGGATGTCCAAGTCCGCAAACACGACCTGGCCGCTGAAGACAGCAGCTTGGGCGTGAACGTGGCCTCTCTGGACATGATCAACGAGCGCTTCATCCGGATGTTCCGCTTGGGCATGCTGGAAGTGTTGCGCACCAGCCCCAGAGTCAACCCCACCCGGGCACAAATTGTCCGGTTCGGTGACTACATCAAAGACCTCAAGGCCCCCCTGTCGGTGAACATCATCCGCATGGCCCCTTTGCGGGGTTATGCCATGGTGGTGATCGACACCACCGTGGTCTTCAGTTCCTTGGACAGTTTTTTTGGCGGCTTTGGTCGTGGTGTCGGTCAACTGCCTGCGGGCCGATTGTTCACCCCCACCGAAGCGCGCATCATCAAGATCATCTTGCAGGTCTTTTTTCGGTCATTCAAAGAAGCCTGGGCCCCCGTGGCACCCATCGACTTTGAACACGTCAGCTCGGAAATCAACCCGCAATTCGCCCAAATCGCTGATGAAAATGACCTGGTGGTGCTCAGCCGGTTTGAGTCGGACTCCACCAACCAAGGCTCTGGTTTCATCGACATGGTCATTCCCTATGTCGCCCTCAAACCCGTGCGCGATGTTTTGCGCAGCCGGGTCCAGACGGGCGACGGCAACGAGGAATCCGACAAAGTTTGGCGCGTCCAACTCGATGATGCGGTGCGCGATGCCGAATTGGAAATCCAGATTTTGCTGGGCAAGTTGAGCCTGTCCCTGAACGAGTTGAAAACCATGCAGCCGGGTGATGTCTTGCCTTTCAAAAAACCCGAATCGGCGCGGGCCATGATCGAAGACATGCCGGTTTTCGAGGTCGAAGTGGGCGCGATGGGCAGTCAAGTGGCTGTCAAAATCACCGACGCCATCAGTCCCAACTTAATTGCCTGAACCCCATTGAGGAACGCCCATGAGCGAATTGAACAACCCCGAAGAATTCATCCCGGAGTCCGGCAGCAAAGGCCAGATCCACGGCGATGTGTTGCAAAACATTCCCGTCACCTTGTCCATTGAAGTGGGCCGTGCGGTGATCAAAATCCGCGACCTGATGCGCCTGACCCAGGGCAGCGTGGTCGAGCTCGACCGCATTGCCGGCGAGCCCTTGAACCTGTTGGTCAACAACACGGTGGTGGCCCAGGGCGAAGTGGTGCTGGTCAACGACCGCTACGGCATTCGCCTCACGCGTGTGGTGCCTGCTTCCGAACGCCTTGACAACCTCTGAAACCAAGGCGGCCAAAGCATGAACTCGGTTTGGACATTGGGCGACTGGCTGCAATACCTGTTCAGCTTCGTTTTTGTCATCGGCTTGCTGCTGACGCTGCTGTGGACACTGCGCAAACTGCAAAACGGCCAAGGCTTGCTGCGCAAAAACACCCAACGGCTGCAAACCGTGGAAACCCTCTCTGTAGGCACCCGCCAGAAAATCATGCTCATCCGGGTGGATGACCGCGAAATCTTGGTCGGTGTCTCCGTTCAAAACATCACCGTGCTCTCGGCTTGTCCTGACAAGGACCACCACCAAGCCAACAACAGCGGCAAGTTGCCAGCTGCCCTGGATGCCTCACCGGAAAACTTGACCCCATGAAGCGACATGTTCACATCGGTTTGATCCTCACCATTTTGGTGGGGCTTTTGCCCATTTTGGCGCAGGCGGCTCCCGATATGCCCGCCATCACCAGCACCAATACGGGCAAAGGCACTCAGTACAGCATCACGCTGCAACTGCTGGCCTTGATGACCACCTTGTCGGTGCTGCCCTCCTTGTTGCTCATGATGACCGCGTTTGTGCGCATCGTGATCGTCATGTCCATCCTGCGGCAGGCCCTGGGCACCGGCCAAACGCCCCCCAATTTGGTGATCGTCGGTTTGTCGCTGTTTTTGACCTTGTTTGTGATGTCGCCCGTGCTGAACGACGTTTACCAAAACGCCCTGCTCCCTTACATGAACCAAGGCATGAGTTTCGACAAGGCATTGGCCGCAGCGGAAAAGCCGATCCGCGCTTTCATGCTCTTGCAAACCCGTGAAGATGACATTGCCATGTTCATGGAAATTGCCCGCAACAAAGGGGTGGCCAGCGCACAAGATGTGCCCTTCATGACCTTGGTGCCGGCCTTTTTGACCTCCGAGCTCAAAAGCGCATTCACGATTGGCTTCCTGATTTACATCCCCTTTGTGGTCATCGACCTGATCGTGGCCAGCGTCTTGATGTCCATGGGCATGATGATGTTGTCGCCCATGATGATTTCCATGCCTTTCAAATTGATGTTGTTTGTGTTGGTGGACGGCTGGAGCCTGATCATGGGTTCATTGGCCGGCAGCTTTGCCATGCCCTGAAGGAGACGAGATGGACACCGCCATGGTCATTGATTTAAGTCGCCATGCCTTGTGGACGGCCATGCTGGTTTGCGCTCCCCTGCTGGGACTGGCGCTGGCCGTCGGCTTGTTCATCGGCATCATCCAGGCAGCCACCTCGATCAACGAATCCACTCTCAGCTTCATTCCCAAACTGATCGCACTGGCATTGGGCTTATTGGCCTTTGGCAGCTGGCAACTGGTAACCCTGATCGATTTCACGCGCAGCATTTTTCAGCGCATCCCGGCCCTGTTCAGTTGACGTCGGGAACCCACCGCCATGAACTTCCTCGCAGCCGACATCATTGAAAGGTTTTACACCTTTCTGTGGCCCATGCTGCGCATTTCGGCCCTGATGATCACGGCCCCCATTTTTTCGGTCAACGCCTTCAACCTGCGTTTGCGCGTTTTGATGGCTTTGGTCTTGGCATGGCTGGTTTACCCCCTGCACAACTGGCCTGTGATCGACCCCTCCACCGCACCCGGACTGGTCGAAGTGTTCAACCAAATCATGATCGGCTCGGTTATGGGGCTGATCTTGCAAGTGGTGGTGGCCGCCATGGTGGTCGGCGGTCAAAGCATCGCCGCCGCCATGGGCTTGTCCATGGCCAGCATGATGGACCCCAACATGGGCAACGTGCCGGTCATTTCGCAGTTGATGATCGTGATGTCGACCCTGATTTTTGTGGGTTTTGGTGGCCACGCCATCATGCTTGGGATCATCTCTGAATCCTTTTTTTCCCTGCCCATCGGCACATCCATTCTCAACCAAGATGTTTATGGGCGCGTTCTTCAGTGGAGCTCCATGGTCTTTTTAGGGGCTGTTTTGATGGCCTTGCCCGTGATGGTGTCGCTGCTCTTCATCAACGTGGGCTTGGGCGTGGTCACCCGCGCTGCCCCCAGCTTGAACATTTTTGCCGTCGGTTTCCCCGCGCTGATCATCGCGGGTTTTTTGATTTTGATCATTTCTCTGGAGAGCATCGGTGCCCGCATCGAATGGCTTTGGGTGCAAGGTTTCACTGTGGTGCGTGACGTGATGGGGGTACCCAATGTCTGAAGCCTCAAGTGACGACAAAACAGAAGAACCGACGGGCAGGAAACTCAGCAATGCCAGAGAAGAGGGCCAGGTGGCCCGATCCTCTGACTTGCCGGCTGCCGTGATCGTCATCGGCTCGCTCACGATCTTGCTGATGAGCGGCGGCTGGCTGATCAGCCGCATGGCCCAAATTTTTGCCAACGGCTTCGTGTTTGACCGCACCACCATCGACAAACCCTTGCTTTTGCCTGCCCACTTTGGCGACCAAATGCTGTCTTCCTTCATCACGGTGATGCCGATCATGGTGTTCACTGTGATCGCCGCTATTGTGGCATCCGGCGTGACCGGGGGCTACCTGTTCTCGATGAAGGCGGTCTCCCCCAAAGGCTCCAAACTGAGTTTGATGAGCGGACTCCAACGCATTTTCGGCACCCATGCTCTGATCGAACTGGCCAAGACCGTTCTCAAATTC
>NZ_CAMBNZ010000079.1 GCF_945869175.1 Limnohabitans sp. Rim8
GTGAATTGCGTGAAGGCGAAGCTCGCCCTGCACGCGGTGAGCGCTCTGAGCGTGGCGAACGCGCAGAGCGTCCTGCAGGCGAACGTGCGCCGCGTGAAGGTCGTCGTGATGGTCGCGCTGAAAGCAAAAACGAAGGCCGAAGCGATGCCATGCCAGAGTTGAATGCTGATGGCAGCGAAGTTCGCAATGAACGCGCGCCACGTGGTGAAGGCCGTCGTGAACGCGGTGAGCGCAGCAGCGAGGGCCGCCGTGAACGTGGGGAGGACCGCGGTGGCGACAGCCGCCAAGGCGATGCTGCATCCAGCGACGTCAATGCCCCGGCAACCGAAGTGATCGCTGCACAAGGACAAGAAGTCCCATCGACAACGGAAGCCCCGAGCATGGACAACACAGGCGAACGCCGTGAGCGCCGCTCGCGTGACCGTTACGGCCGTGACCGCCGTGAACGTGGCAGCGACAACCGTGCAGACCATGCTGGCGAAGAAGTGCAAGGCGATTTGAACGCCAGTGCGGCTGAGCCTGCGGCAGAAACACAAAACGACGACCGCCCAGCACCACGCTCTTACTTTGAGCGTGCACAACAAGCCGCTGCGCAAACGGCGTCCGTCAACATGGAGACGCCGGCTGATGCTGTGACCGAAACCACCCGCGTGACCGACTCTCCAGCTGCCGAAGCCACAGCAGATGCTGTGCCCGTTGCAGCTGCAACTTCGGCGCCGGTTGTGGAAGCACCGGCCAAATTCCCGGCCGTTGCGAACTACACACTGCAAATCGACAGCTTGCAGCAAGTGGCACAAGGTTCTGGCTTGGTTTGGGTCAACTCGGATGCGGACAAAGTGGCTGCGGTTCAAGCGGCCATTGCCGCCGAACCCCAGCCAATCCGCGTGCCCCGCGAGCGTCCTCCCGCCGTGGTGGTGAGCGAGGGCCCCTTGGTTTTGGTGGAAACACGAAAAGACCTCAAAGACATGAACCTGCCGTTCTGACCTGCAAGCTCAGGCTTGATCCAAACCGGGCCGATCGCCCGGTTTTTTTTCGCCGGATCCCATCGGAAGTGGTGCCTCCAGCGGATGCGCTCAGCGCAAATCAAGCTGGGCCACGAGAGCAGCTTGCTTCCAAGCGGCAGAGGCTGCAGGCAGATCCTGGCGTTGCTCTGCCAATTCAGCCAAAGCGCACCAAGCCTTGCGTTTGAGGGCCGGCGCTTGAAGGCCCTTGACGGATTGAGACAAAAGCCCTTGAGCCTTGCCCCACAACTGATGGCGCAGGCAAAGCATGCCTGCCAAGTATTGCCAGCGTGGATCCTGCGGTTGGGCTTGCTGAGCCGCTTCGACCCGCGCCAACCATGGCCTGGCTTCGCTGACTTGGGCATCGGCCCAACTGGCTTCCAGAGCTTGCACCATGCGGGCCAGTTGATCAGGTGTCCATTGGCCGGCATTGTGAGATTGCAAGGGCTCCCACAAAGGCTGAAGCCACAGTCTGGCCGTCGCACCAGCCCCCCCCAAAGACAGAAAACGCAATGCCGCTTCCGCCACCAAATCAGGCATGGCGCGTTGTTTGGGGCTCAACTTGAGCCAAACACGCTGAACCGCATCGGCATCGTGGGTGTGGGACAACCAAGTCAAGATCAAGCTGCGCACCAAACTGTCCGCAGCAGCAGGCGTGAATGCGCGGTGCTTGGCCAGCAAAACCGCGGTATCCAAAGCCTTTGCAGGTTGACCGGCCAATCGAGCCGCCTTGAGTTGCAGCCGCATGGCCACCATTCGGCGGGCTGCAGCCGATGGCAAGGCCACCAAAAGCGCCAGACTTGCGGGGGCATCGCGGTCGTCCACCAACCAACGCGCCGCACGCAATTGAATGCCTTCACTCAAAGTCCGCGACTCCAATGAGGGGGCTTCTTTGGCGGCGTTCAAAGCAGCTTGCCAGTGCGTTTCTCGCACAGCGCGATCTTGCAAAGCATGCGCCGATTCGGCCGCCATGATGTGGGCCAATGTGCGCAAAGCCACCGCATGGTCCAACTCCAAGCCGGCCTCGCGCAGAGACACTTCTTTTTCAAGGGCGGTTTGCGCAGACTTGCGTGCCCTGAGATACCGACCCGCCATGAACTGGCTGATCGAGTCGAGCATGGCCGCATGCGCGGAACGCTCTTTTTGCTGCAAACGCCAGCGCTGGGCTTGCTGGGGCAAGGACAGCAAGGCCGACAAGGCTTGCTGCGCCAGCACGACCACCAGCACCACCAAACCCAAAACCAGCAAGACCAGATTGAGCGACAAATCAATCCGGTAAGGCGAGAGAAACAAGGTCACCGTGCCTTGGTTGTTACCCGCCAACCAAGCCGCTGCCGCCGCCAAAGCGAACAAGCTGATGAGCCATAACGCTGCACGCATATGGGATTACCTTCCCGCCGCAGCGGTGGCCAAGGCCGTCAAAGAGCCCTCCAAACGCGGACTGTCGCTGGCTTTCAACTGCTCGGCCGATTGCTCGAGCAGTTGCAGCATCTGTGCCGTCTTGCGTGAGGACCCGTCGGCATAGCGGCGCACGATGATTGACGCCGAGGCCAAGTCAGCGCGCGCAGCGTCTTTTTGTCGGGCCAACAATCCCAAGCGGGCATTGAGCAATTTGAGCTTGAGGTTTTCACGCAAGAAAAAACCCTGTTCAGGCGACAACAAAGTGGCTTCTGGTGATTCAATGCGGCTCACGCGCACCAGGCCCTTGAGCTGATCGGCAAACTGGTACAGACTTGTGATCCACCATGAAGGGGCCGCCGCTTGCTGCGTCTGGACCTGAGAGGGTTTCATGGCCGATGAGGGCAAAGCTTGGTTGGCCAAGACCAACCCGTCGACCAAGGCCACGCCTTCGTCCAATTTGATCAACAAGCCGGGCAAATCGAAAACTTGGGCCGTGCTCAGCCGGTCCAGATCTTTTTCCAAAGCCCTGAGCACAGGGGCCAGCCGGGGCTGGGCAGCCCGTTGCAAACGCGTTTGCGCAGATTTGAGCGCCGCCAACAAGGGCTCGAAACTGCCTGTCAACAGGGTCTGTTGCTGGGCCATACGCAGCGCCGATTCGATGTCAACCACCAAATTTTCATCGCGCGAACGCGACAAGCTTTGGATCAATTCCTCCAACTGGCTGCGCTGCAAAGCGACTTCGCCCAAGCGGGTTTCGACCAAGGTCAATCGGGCGGCACTGTCTTTGACGGTTTCTTGCGCCTGCTTGGCCCATGCTTTGGCTTCCAACGATTGCTGGCCCGCTTCGGCGCTTTGCCGTGCCAATTGTTCTTGAATACGCGACAACTTTTGCCACAACAAGACCGACAAGAACAAAGCAAGGCCAGCGATCGCGAGGGCCAACCACCGCAACCCATGGCGACGCCAAGCCGCTGGCCCCACGGGGGTCACGGTCATGTCGTCAGCAGGGGTCGATACATTCATAACAGCGATTTTATAGACTCGGCTTGGCTTTCGAGGCCGGCAGGGACGATTTCCACACGCCCCCAGCCCGCCGCCAGCAAGCGCTGGGCAATGCGAGGGTGGGTGGCCAGTGCACGGGCTTGGCCAATGGGCAAATCCGGACACATTTGCAGCAAGTGCTGCGCTGCCTCGGAGCTGCTGAACAAATACCACGAACCGTCTTGCGTGGCTTGGTGTGCCAGCGCACATTGTGGCGGCGTCAACACCGGTGCTTGTCGCACATACGCCACGGCTTGCAACACCCTCAGACCCGCGTTTTCCAGTTGCAAAGCCAGCCAGTCGCGACCGGCCAGCTGGCCTTGTGCGTCGGCACCACGAACAACCAAGACGGAGGGTTGGATTTTTGAATCGGCGATGGCCAAATCCACCGCCTCTTTCACCTGCCCAGACACCACAGCCCACAAGGCTTCTGAGTCAAACTGTGCGCTGGTCTCAGGGGGAGAGTCGATCAAGGCCTCAGGCCAACCTGCCTCCAACAAAGCCGCCTGGGTGCCAGGGCCTGTTGACCAAGCACGGCAATCTCCCCAAGCCAAAGCCTCAGGCCTTGCGTCCATCCAATAACGCACCGCATTGGCGCTGACAAACATCACGGCCAAATGCGAGGGCACGTCCTGCCACATATCCGCCAAGGCCGAGGGCTCAGGCAAAGCCGCAATCTCGATGAGGGGCAAGGTTTCGCAAGGCACCCCCCGTGCCTGCAGGGCATCGGCCCAAGCCCGGGCCTCTCGCTGGGGCCGGGTGACGATGACGCGCCGGGCGGTCGCGGAAAAAGAAGAAGCCGCAGAGGGTGCCAGCGCCATGTCAGCGCCAGCAATCAATGCGCGCCGCCGTCGCGCAAAGCCTGAGCCACGCTCAGGCCCAGCGCCTCGGCAGCCTGAAGACCGTCCGTGGCGGCATGGGCATCGGCGGTGACCAAAGTGGCCGCGCCTTCAGGATCACCCCAAGCCGCTTGCAACTGGAGGACACCCTCCACGATGGTCGCGTGCGCGGCCAATGGCATGGAGCAGCTGCCCCCCATGGCGCGGCTCACCGCTCGCTCGGCCGCTACACGGCGCCAAGAGGGCGCATCGGCCAGTTGCGCCAGCAGGGCACGCAAATCGGGGCGGTTGCTGCAAATTTCGATGCCCAAAGCGCCCTGCCCAGCCGCGGGCAACATCTGGTCAGTTTCAAAAATATGGCGGATGCGACTGGACAAGCCCAAACGCTTGAGGCCCGCAGCCGCCAGCACAATACCGGCGTATTGGCCTTCGTCCAATTTGCGCAGACGGGTGTCCAGGTTGCCTCTGAGCGGCTCAATATTCAAGTCGGGGCGCAGCGCACGCAGCAGCACCGTGCGGCGCAGGCTGGACGTGCCCACCACGGCACCCGCAGGCAAGTCTTCCAAGCGCGCAAAGTCTGAAGAAACCCAGGCGTCACGAGGATCTTCGCGTTCCATCACACAAGCCAACTCAAAGCCTTCGGGCATGTCCATGGGCACGTCTTTGAGCGAGTGCACCGCAATGTCCGCGTGCCCCTCTTGTAGCGCCACCTCCAATTCCTTGACGAACAAGCCCTTGCCACCCACCTTGGACAGGCTGCGGTCGAGAATTTGGTCGCCTTGGGTGGTCATGCCCAGCAACTTGACCGAGCAGCCCAGCCCCTCCAGCAAGGACTTGACATGTTCGGCCTGCCACAGCGCCAAACGGCTCTCGCGGGTGGCAATGACGATAGAGGGCTGCTTGGAATCGGTCACGGCGGATGTCCTGAAAAAAAATTTGATCCCATCCAAATGAAAGCAATGGGTAATTTTGTCTTTTCCGGCGATGCTAGCATGATGTCAGGCGAAATTGACACCCAGCACCACACCACCGCCTCGACCGAACACCCCATTCACATCTCGATCAACGGGATTGCGGCAGGCTTGCGCAACACAGGCTGAAAGCGGGCTTGCGCGGTCACACGCTGCGGGTTATTTCGCATTCCAGGGCGGGTTTTCGCCACCCATAATGGTCACGAGACCTGCCGCCTAGGCCTGTCCGACGCTTTTTTGAAAGCCTTGAATGTCCCAGCCCTCCGATTTGCCGACCTTTCCCGCCGCCAGCGACTGCGACCCCCTCCTGCTGGGCTGGATGCAAGGCTCTCCGCCCCCAGCGGACAAAATCATCCAAGTTCATGACGGCAGCGGCTACCGCTTTCCGCAACTGCGCTGGAGCTTTGCGCACTACCGTCAGCTGGTACCCACCGCCAGCGTGTCCAAAGGCTTGGCACCGTCCACGCCCTTGCCACACGCCAGTGGTGCCCTGCCCCAGGTCAGTTACACCCCCATGGGCAGCAACACCTTGTGCACTTGGGCCGACATGATGGAGGCCACCTACACCGATGCCTTGCTGGTCTTGCACAAGGGGCAGGTGCTTTTCGAGCACTTTGGTGGGGTGATGACTCCTTTGCACGCGCACATCGCCATGTCGGTCAGCAAATCATTCATGGGTCTGCTGGCCGCTGTTTTGGTGGCAGAAGGCACGCTGGACGACATGCAGCGGGTCGACCATCACGTCCCCGAACTCGCGGGCAGCGGCTTTGGCGACGCCACCGTGCGCCAAGTCATGGACATGACCACCGCCATCGACTACACCGAAAACTATGCCGACCCCCAAGCTGAAATTTGGAACCACATGCGTGCCGGTGGCGTCATGCCCCGTCCCCCTGGCTACAGCGGCCCCACCGACTTTTACGGCTACCTGAAAACCGTGCGCAAACTCGGCAAACATGGCGACAAGTTCACCTACCGCACGGCCAACACCGATGTGCTGGGCTGGATCGTGCGCCGCGTCAGTGGCCTGCCCACTGAAAAGCTGTTGTCCGAACGCATCTGGCAGCCCATGGGGGCCGAGCTGGACGCCTGCTACACGGTGGACCCGATCGGCACCGCCTTTGCGGGCGGCGGCTTGAACACGGGTTTGCGCGACCTGGCACGGTTTGGCGAACTGGTCCGTCAGCACGGAAGGATTGGAAGCCAACAATTGCTGCCTGCACAGGCCGTGGCCGACACGTTTGCAGGCACTGACCCTGCACGTTTTGCGCCCAATGGACCGGTGACCCTGCCAGGCTGGAGCTACCGCAACATGTGGTGGGTCTCACACAACCCCCATGGCGCCATCATGGCCCGGGGGGTGCATGGGCAAAACATCTACATCGACCCCAAAGCCGAGATGGTGATTGCCCGCTACGCCTCGCACCCCGTCGCGGCCAACGTGGCCAACGACCCGCACACCCTGCCCGCTTACCATGCGATGGCGCTGGCTTTGCTGGGCTGAAAGAACCCAGCTCACCCCTCAGACGAAGACGTGTTGAAGCCCGATAAAATCATCGGCTTATGACAAACCAACTCGACAAAAAATCCCAGGCCTGGTCCGCGCTCTTTTCTGAACCCATGAGCGAGTTGGTCAAGCGCTACACCGCCAGCGTGTTCTTTGACAAACGCCTTTGGCAGGCCGACATCCAGGGTTCGCTGGCGCATGCCGAGATGCTGGCGGCGCAAAACATCATCGGTGCCAGCGACTTGGCCGACATCCAGCGTGGCATGGCCCAAATCACGCAAGAGATCGAATCTGGCGAGTTTGAGTGGAAGCTCGACCTGGAAGACGTGCACCTGAACATCGAAGCGCGCCTAACGCAGTTGGTGGGTGATGCGGGCAAACGTCTGCACACGGGCCGCAGCCGCAACGACCAAGTGGCCACCGACGTGCGCCTGTGGCTGCGCGGCGAGATGGACCTGATCATCGACTTGTTGGCCGACCTGCAAAAGTCGCTGGTCGATGTGGCCGAGCAAAACGTCGAGGTGATCATGCCGGGCTTTACCCACCTTCAAGTGGCCCAACCTGTGAGCTTTGCGCACCACCTGCTGGCCTATGTGGAAATGTTCAGCCGGGATGCCGAGCGCATGAGCGACGTGCGTCGCCGCACCAACCGCCTGCCCTTGGGCAGTGCCGCCTTGGCGGGCACCACCTACCCGCTGGACCGCGAACGCGTGGCCCGCACACTGAGCATGGTCGATGAGGCTGGCAATCCGCAGGTCTGCCAAAACAGCCTGGACGGCGTGAGCGACCGCGACTTCGCCATCGAATTCACCGCTGCGGCCACCCTGTGCATGGTGCACATCAGCCGCTTCTCCGAAGAGTTGATTTTGTGGATGAGCCAAAACTTCGGCTTTGTGAAGATCGCCGACCGTTTCACCACCGGCTCATCCATCATGCCGCAGAAGAAAAACCCGGACGTGCCGGAGCTCGCACGCGGCAAAACCGGCCGCGTGGTCGGTCACTTGATGGGCCTGATCACCCTGATGAAAGGCCAACCCCTGGCCTACAACAAGGACAACCAGGAAGACAAAGAACCGCTGTTTGACACGGTGGACACCCTCAAGGACACGCTGCGCATCTTCAGCGAAATGGTCGGCGGCCAAGTCAACCCGGCTACGGGCAAAAAAGAAGGCGGCATCACGGTGAATGCCGCCGCGATGGAAGCGGCCGTCAAAAAAGGTTACGCCACCGCCACCGATTTGGCCGACTACCTGGTGAAAAAAGGCCTGCCCTTCCGCGATGCGCACGAAGTGGTGGCCCACGCCGTCAAGACCGCCCAAGGCCTGGGCGTGGACCTGTCAGAGCTGCCGCTGGACACGCTGCAAAAATTCGACCACCGCATCGAAGCCGATGTGTTTGGCCCCCTCAGCCTGCAAGGGTCTTTGAATGCCCGCAACACCCTGGGCGGCACGGCGCCTGTCCAGGTTCGGTTGCAAATTGCAAGGCACCGCAGCCGCTTGGTTTGAGCCAACTGCCGCTGCTCGCAGCGTGCATCAGCCGCCTGGCGAGCCTGGGGGCGGCACATCCCGCCCCAACAGCCGCTGACCCAGCCACTTCAAGCCCGCCCCAACATCCATGCGGCGGGTTTGTTGCTTTGCAGGTTCGTGGTTCTGGCCTTCCCGTAGCGAAGGGCCAATGTTAAAAGCGAACACGTAGGCGGGCTCTTGCCCCATGCGCAAGTCGGTCACCACCAAACGGTCGTTGTCGCGCTCGATTTTGAAAAAGCCGTCGGTGAACCGCATCAAACGTTGCAGCTGTGGGTGCTTGTCGTTTTGTGCTACCAAAGCACCTCCCCGCGCATGGGCCACAAAGCGAACAGGCTTGTCACCGTCCAAGAAGGAATAAAAACCCTCATGAAACCGTTCCCCATCGAGTGCCACCACGCGCCACAACACCGTGGTGAAAGGTGCAGGCGTGACCAACAATTGTTGGCTGGGCAGTCCTTGCGCACGCAAAGACTCTGTGGCGTGCTGCGTGACCCAAGCTTGCCCCAGAGCACTCCAGGCCAAATAGGCGGTGCTGAAGGTCAACGCCCAGCCATTGATGCGCAGCGCTCGCCCTGTGCTTTTGATGCGCAGCGCCGCGACGACCCCGGCCAGCAATGGCAATGAGTACACCGGATCGACAATGAAGATGCTGCCCAAACCATAGGCTTCGTCGGTGAAAGGCTGGAAAACCTGGGTGCCATAAATGGTCATCAGGTCCAACAAGGGGTGCGTGACCAGCGCCAACAGGATGGCCCACCACCAACGCGCATACAGTTGGGGCTGACGGTGCAGGCGGCTCACCACCCACGCCATCGGGAACGCAAAGAGCGTGAGCAAAAGCAATGCGTGGGTCTCGGCCCGGTGCCGAATCATGTTGAGGACCGGGTCGCCATGGTCCAGCAACACATCAAGGTCAGGCAACAGGCCTGCCAAACCGCCCCACAAGGCGGACTTCCAAAGCGCAGTGCGTCGCCCCATGACGGCTACACCCACCGAGGCACCCAACAGGATTTGTGTGACGGAGTCCATGGTGTTGTCTCAACCATCCAATGTTAAAAACAAACAGCTTAATGGCATGCAGATGCCCTGTGTGTTCACAGGCAAACCCCTTGAACAGGGCGTTCGCCCCCTGTGGCCCTAAGGCTGCCACTGAAAGGGGATAATTGAAACCGCAACCACCCTCGATTTTTAGCCATGTCACACACAGCCCCCGCCATTGCCACCGCCCCCACCTTGATGCCCTGGAGCGAATCGCTCCATACGGGCGATGCCCGCATGGACGAAACACACCAAGAATTTGTGGACATGATCAACCAGATTTTGGCCACTCCGGAAGACCAGCAACTGCCGGTCTACAAGGAATTTTTGAACCACACGGTCGAGCATTTCGCGCAAGAAGAGCGCTGGATGTTGGCCACCGGCTTTTCGGCCGACAACTGCCACGCCGAGCACCATGCCACGATTTTGGAGACCATGCGCGTGGTCGAAGCGCATTACCTGGACAGCGACACGACCATCATCACCCGCATGGCCGAAGCATTGGCGGAGTGGTTTCCGGGACATGCCAACAGCATGGACGCCGGGCTGGCGGCACACCTCAAGTCCGTGGGTTTTGACAGCGTGAGCGAGACCCTGGCCGACCCCTCGGCCATCCAAAACGTGACCATGTCGGGTTGCGGCAGTGTGAGCTGCAGTTAAAGCGGTTTCCAAATGAGGTGCATCACCCCATCACAGGCCTGATACCTGCGATGGGGCTGAGTCAACCGAGGGGGCCATGTTCCCCCTTGCGGTGATCACTCCACCGTGATCTTTTCGTCCTTCACGATCTTGGCCATGGCTGGGATTTCCGCTTTGAGCCAGTTGCCAAACTCGGTAGGCGTCATGGCCGATGGTTCGGCACCCAGCGTGGTCAAGCGCTCGCGCACATCAGGGCTGGCCGCAATGCGTTGCACCTCGGCATGCATTTTGTCGATGACAGCTTTGGGCGTGCCCGCAGGGGCCAGCAGACCCTGAAAACTGCCGGTCAAAAAGCCGGGCAGGCTTTCGGCCACTGTGGGGGTATCGGGCATTTGCGCATTGCGCTTCACCCCTGAAATGCCGATCAACTTGATCTTGCCCGCCTTCACATGGGGGTAGGTGGCCACCATGCCGTTGAACATCACGTCCACCTGGCCGCCAATCAAGTCGGTGATGGCTTGTGCGCCGCCTTTGTAAGGTACATAGCCCCACTCGATGCCGTTGCGCTGCGCGTACATGACACCCGCCAGATGCGAGGCGCTGCCCATGCCCGCCGCCACGGCGTAATTGAGCTTGCCCTTTTGGGCTTTGGCGTAGGCCACCAGCTCGGCCGGGGTGTTGGCGGGGACCTTGGTGCTCACCGCCAACAGGTGCGGCGAGTAAGCCACCATCGCCACCGGTGCAAAGTCATTGGCCACATTGAAGGGCAATTTGAACAAAGCCGGGCTGATCACCAAATTGCCCACGTCCATCAAGACGAAGGTGTAGCCATCAGGCGCTGCCTTGGCCACCAGATCGGCACCCAGGTTGCCGCTGGAGCCGGGCTTGTTCTCAATGACCACAGGCTGACCCCAGCTCTCGGTCATTTTCTGGCCGAGTATGCGGGCCAACACATCAGAGGTGCCGCCTGCCGGGAAGGGCACCACGATTTTGATGGGCTTGCGGGGATAGTCGGCTTGCGCCTGGGCTTGGCCCTGGCTGAGCAAGCCCAGGCCAGAAAGGCCGATCGCAAGCAAGAGTTGGCGTTTTTTCATCATGGTGGTCTCCAGGTGTTTTGTGTCAAAAAATCAAACGGGTCAACGGGGTTTAAGTGATGGGTGCAGGGTTGAACAGCACCAAGGCGTTGTGCAGTTTCCAGTGCTCGGCCCAGGTTTTGCGGCCACTGGCCACAGCCAGCAACTGGTGAAACAGTTCCCAGCCGGCTTCTTCGATGCTGATCTCGCCGTCAGCTATGCGCCCGGCGTTCATGTCCATCAGGTCATGCCAGCGGCGCGACAAATCGGTCCGGGTGGCGACTTTGACCACAGGGCAGGCCTGCAAACCATAAGGCGTGCCGCGTCCGGTGGTGAACACATGCACATTCATGCCTGCGGCCAGCTGCAATGTGCCGCAAATGAAATCGCTCGCGGGCGTGGCAGCAAACACCAAACCTTTTTGATCAGGCTTGAGCTTGTCGCCAGGTGCCAACACGCTGGCAATGGCCGAGCTGCCGCTCTTGATGATGGAGCCCATGGCTTTTTCGGCGATGTTGGACAAACCGCCCGCCTTGTTGCCGGGCGTGGTGTTGGCGGTGCGGTCCACACGGCCACGGTCAAGGTACTGGTCGTACCAGCCGAGTTCACGCACGATGTCCTCGGCCACCTGCGGCGTTGCAGCGCGGCTGGTCAGTTGCTCCACGGCGTCGCGCACTTCGGTGTTCTCTGAAAACATCACGGTGCCGCCGGCGCGAACAATCAAATCGGCCATGTAGCCCACCGCCGGGTTGGCCGTCACCCCAGAAAATGCGTCGCTTCCGCCGCACTGCACCCCCACCACCAAAGCGCTGGCAGGCGCCGTCTGGCGGCGGCGGGCGTTCAGCCTTTCCAAGTGCGGGCGGGCGCTTTGCACGATGTGCTCGATCATCGACATGAATCCGACATGCGCATCGTCTTGCAGACACACCAAGTCAGGGCCTTGGTCTTTCTCGCGTACATCATGGATCGGGAAACTGCCCGCAGGCAACAAGCGATGAGGCTGCAGTTTTTCGCAACCCAAACTCACCACCATCACCTCGCCACCGAAGTTGGGGTTCAAGCTGATGTGGCGCAGGGTTCGGATCGGGATTTCCGCCCCTGGCGCGTCAATCGCGACACCGCAGCCATAGCTGTGCTCCAGACCCACCACGCCATCGACATTCGGGTACAACGGCAACAATTCGCGCTCGATGCGTTCGACCGCGATCTTGACGACACCGGCCACGCATTGCACGGTGGTGGTGATGGCCAGCAAATTGCGGGTGCCCACCGAGCCATCTGCGTTGACAAAGCCCTCAAAGGTGAAGCCTTCCAGCGGGGCTTGCGGGGCAGGCTCAACGGTGGCCATGGGCAGGCCTTGCAGTTCACGCGCATGTGGAATGTCGAGCAAGCGTTCATGCACCCAACTGCCCGCCGCAATGGCTGCGCGCGCGAAGCCCACCGGCACGTTGTAGCGCATCACGGCCTGTCCTTGGGCCAAATCCACCAAGGCCACCTTGTGCCCCTGCGGCACCTTGTCGCGCAAAACCAGCCTATGAGCCACGCCTTCGGGCATGACAGTGCCCGAAGGCAAGCCACCGTCATTGGCGATGATGGCCACGTTGTCATGTGGGTGCATGCGGATGGCCAAGGGTCGGGCGTGTGTGTTCATGGTCAACTCAATAGCGGGCTTGCTTGCCCTTGAAGGACGGGGCACATCGGCGCATTTGCCCCAGGTCATCGCGGTTGCGAATGCCGCAGTGCAGGCAGTTGTCGTGCAGGCGTGCCAATGCCGTGGGGTCGATGCTCACGCCCAGCCCGGGAAAGCGGGGCACACGCAGGTTGCCGTTTTTAAACTGCAGGCGGCCGCCGCCTTGCACCGCCTCGCGTCCCGCCACGGGGATGACGCGCATGGTGCGAACAGTGGGTGCTTTCATAGGGGTCAATGGTTGCCGGTGTCGTGACACCTCTGTTCAAATTAAAGATAGTGGTGCACAGAAGACACCTTTCAGGTTGAGATGCGGTGAAGGCCTTCACGCCATGTCAACGCCTCGTCGGAAAGAGTGAAGCCCAAGCCTGGCCTATCCGGCAGCATCATCCGACCGTTTCGGATTTGCAGCCGCTCATTGAAGGCTGGCTCCAACCATTCGATGTGCTCCACCCATGCCTCGTGTGGATAGGCACAACCCAGGTGGATATGGATTTCCATCACGAAATGCGGGGCGAGCTTGAGCCTGGCCAAATCGGAGATGGTGGCGATTTTCAGGAACGGCGTGATGCCCCCAATGCGGGGTGCGTCGGCTTGCATGAAAGTCACTGAGCGGTGACGGACCAGTTCCGCGCACTCGGAAAGACTGCTGAGCATCTCACCGCTCGCGATGGGCGTATCCAGCCGCTCCGAGAGCATGGCATGGCCGGCGTAATCGTAAGCACTCAGGGGCTCTTCCAACCAAACCAAACCCAATTCATCGAGTTGGCGTCCGGCCCGCAACGCAGTGGTGAAGTCCCACTGTTGGTTGGCATCTGCCATCATCGGCACGTCTTCGCC
>NZ_CAMBNZ010000080.1 GCF_945869175.1 Limnohabitans sp. Rim8
CACGTTGGCAGGTGCTGCAGGCAAACGCGTCACATCGGTTGTATGGAAAAAACCGGGGTGCAAAAGGGGCATCGGCTGATTCGTAGCGGGTGCCCTCCGGATGAAATTCTTCAAATGTCGGCTCGGCAGCGGCGCAGCCGTAAAGGTCAGCTGCATCACGCAGGCTGCCCACTTTCACCATTTGCCGCATGGACCACCGGTCTTCGGTGACGCTTTCCCATCCGGCGCAAACGCCCACGGTGCAGGTGCACGCCAGAGGTGTGATGGCTTCACCCAAGGCGCGCAAGGCCTGGGCATCCAAAATCGGGGAATCCATGCTCATGGTGCGGGACTTCAAACCGGCTGGTCACCCGCCAAGGTGATGCGGTGCATCACCCGTCGAAAACCGTGGTAGTCGTTGACCGGGTTGTGTTGGGTGCAGCGGTTGTCCCACACCGCCAGTGAATGGGTCTGCCAGACAAAGCGGCAAGTGAACTCGGGTTTGACCTGGTGCTGAAACAAAAAATTCAGGATCGGGGTGCTTTCCGCTTCTGACATCCCCACAATGCCCGAGGTGTGGGCCACATTCACGTACAGGGCTTTGCGACCTGTTTCGGGGTGCGTGCGCACCAGCGGATGGTGCGCGATGTACTCTTTCGGCGCGCTGTCCTTGCCATCGCTTTTGATGCGGTCTTCGCGGGTTTTGGACACATCGGCTTTGGCAGAACTGCTGATGCCCACCAAACCTTGCAACAGGGATTTCATGGTGTCAGAAAGCGATTCCCAGGCCATGTATTGGTTGGCAAACAGGGTGTCACCGCCATATGGTGGCACCTCTTTGGCCAACAGCATGGAGCCCATGGGCGGCTGCTCAAGGTACGTGGTGTCTGAGTGCCAAATGCCACCAAAGTTGACATGTTCATGTTCGAGCTTTTTCACCTCGATGACACAAGGAAAACCGTCCAAGCCTTTGACGAAGGGGTATTCGACCGGATGACCCAAGGTATGGGCAAAGCGCATGAACTGCTCTGGCGAGAGGTCTTGGTCACGGAAGAAAATGACCTGGTGTTGCAACAAAGCGCTGCGGATGCTGTGCTGCACATCGGCGTTGAGGGGCTGGGTCAAATCGACCCCGTTCAGCTCGGCGCCCAAGGCACCTGCAATTTGACGGATCATCATGGTTTTCATTGTGTCACAGGCCTTGGGTAAACCCCTAGCCACTTTGCAGCCACTTTGTCGACCAAGAGACAAGCATGGGCATGCCTTCGTGCCATCCTAACCCATTGATTTTTGGAGCTGACATGTTGAACCGTCGATTGAAGTTTATCGCCTTGGCTTTTGGCTTGTGCCTGGCCCCAAGCGCCGCCATGGCGCAAGAGTTTTTGTCCAAACCGGTGCGCATTGTGGTGCCGCAAACGCCGGGCGGTGCCTCCGATGCCTTGGCCCGCATCGTGGGCCAAAAGTTGAGCGAGAAATGGGGCCAATCGGTGGTCATTGAAAACCGCGCAGGCGCGGGTGGCAACGTGGGCATGGAGCATGTGTCGCAAGCTGCTGCCGATGGTCACACCTTGCTGATGAGCTATGCAGGCTCCCACGCCATCAACGCGGCCTTGTACAAAAAATTGCCCTTTGACCCTGAAAAGGATTTTGAGCCGGTGGCCACGTTGGCCACCCTGCCCTTTGTGCTGGTGGTGCGCCCGGACTCTCCCGTGAAAAGCATCAAGGATCTGGTGGAGCAAGGACAGCGCACACCTTTGACTTTTGGCTCGGCTGGCAACGGTTCGGTGAACCATTTGCTGGGCGTGATGTTCAATGCGGCGGCCAACACCAAGCTCGAACACATTCCTTACCGTGGCGCGGCACCGGCCATGCAGGACCTGATGGGTGGCCAGATCAACATGGTGTTCACCAGCTTGCCATCGGTCTCCGGGGCCATCAAAAGCGCCACGCTCCGCCCGGTCGCGGTCACCAGTGCGGTGCGCTCGGGCAACTTCCCCAACATCCCCAGCATTGCCGAGTCGGGATTCAAAGAATTTGATGTCTCTCCTTGGTTCGGTCTGTTTGCCCCAGCCAAAACTCCGGCGGCAGTGATCCGGCGCATCAACCAGGATGTGCAAGACGTGCTGAAAAACAAGGATGTGATCGAGCGCTTCAATGCCCAAGGTGCAGATGTGCTGATCACCCAGCCTGCCGAATTCAGCAGCATCCTGAAAAAAGACCTGGCCAAATGGGCTGTGGTGGTCAAGGCCTCTGGCGCGCAGATTGACTGACCCCCAACAAACAAAGACCCGATATGACACTGCACTCTATTTCTCGTCGCTCTGCCGTGGCATTGGCCCTGTGCCTGAGCACCGGCGCTTTCGCTCAAAACTGGCCTGACAAACCGATCCGCATCGTGGTGGGTTTTGCCCCCGGAGGGTTCACCGATGTTCTGGCCAGAACAATCGGTCAAAAACTGCAAGACCGTCTGGGCCAGCCGGTGGTGGTGGACAACAAGGCGGGCGCAGCCGGCACAGTGGGTGCGGACATCGTGGCCAAGGCCAAACCCGATGGCTACACGCTGCTGCTGGGCCACAGCAATTCCAACTCAGTGGCTCCTGCGCTTTATCCCAAGCTGCCTTATGACGTGGTGAAAGATTTCACGCCGATCATCCGGGTCGCTTCGACGCCTTTGCTGCTGACGGTGAACCCTGCTGTGCCCGCCAACGACGTCAAATCTTTTGTGGCGCTGGCCAAACAAAAACCCATGGGCCTGAGCTTCGCGTCTTCGGGCAGTGGCAGCGCACAACACCTGGCCGCAGCCCGTTTCATGCTGGCCACACAGACCCAGATGAACCACATTCCCTACAAAGGCAGTGGCCAAGCGATTGTCGATTTGCTTTCAGGTCAGGTGAACCTGAACTTTGAAAGTCCGCCCAATGTCATGCCGCATTACCAGGCCGGCAAGCTGCGCGTGCTGGCCATCACCAGCGACAAACGCTCCCCTCTGATGCCCAATGTGCCCACCATGGCTGAAGCCGGCGTGGCCAATGCCGAAATGCTGCAGTGGTTTGCAGTGCTGGGACCGGCCAAAATGCCTGCCGACATCACGCGGCGACTGAACACCGAAATTGCCGCCATTTTGAAGTTGCCCGATGTGGCCGAAAAAATCGCCTCGCAGGGCGGTGAAATCATCGGTGGCACACCCGAGTCGTTTGCCGCCTTCATTCCGGATGACAGTGCATCCTGGGCCAAACTGGTCAGGGAAGCCAACGTTCGCATGGACTGATTTGTGCAGCACGCCATTCCCAAAACCACCGACCTGTGCGATGCCTGCGATGACGCGCTGGCCTGCGCTTTGCTGTTTCAAAGTTATGGCTTGCGCCGGGCCTTCACCGGGCCCATTCGCACCCTGCGGTGCCACGAAGACATTGGCCTGATGCGCGACACAGTGAGCCAACCAGGCCTCGGTCAGGTGCTGGTCATCGACGGTGGCGGATCGATGGCGCGGGCCTTGTTTGGCGATGTGATGGCCGAGTTGGCCTCACGCAACGGCTGGGCAGGTCTGGTCATTCATGGCGTGGTGCGCGATGCCGACGAACTCGATGTCATCGACATCGGTGTGAAAGCTTTGGGCACGGTGCCCAAACGTGGCAGCCGCAGCGGTGCTGGTGAGCGGGATGTACCGCTGCACTTTGGCGGCGTGACCTTCATCCCCGGCGACCATTTGGTGGCCGATGCCGATGGTGTGATCATGCTCCCCAGGGGCTTGAAGGCGCTTGACATTGCGGTAGCGGATGTGGTGGCGGCCACAGCCGCCTATGCCGCAGGCACAACGCTGCCGACCTGACCCGCATGGCTGGACGGACCCTGTACCAACGCATCGTGGATGCACACACGGTGCGGCCCTTGGGCGAGAGTGGTCAGGTTCTGCTGTACGTCGACCGGCAGGTGCTCAACGAATACACCAGCCCGCAAGCATTTGCCGCCTTGCATGCGCAAAATCGCCAAGTTTGGCGGCCCGCGTCCACCCTGGCTGTGATTGACCACGTGAACGCCACCACGCCCATACGCAACGCGCGCACCATGGTGCTGCACGATGCCGATCGAGCCCGTCAAGTCAGCACGCTGGCTGATCACTGTGCACGGCACGGCATTGAACTGTTTGACATGCTGGACGCACGCCAAGGCATTGAGCATGTGGTGGCCAGCGAACAAGGCTGGGTGCTGCCCGGCATGGTGATGGCTGCAGGCGACAGCCACACCACCACCCACGGCGCCATGGGTGCCTTGGGGTTTGGCATTGGCAGCAGTGAGATCGAGCACCTGCTGGCCACCCAAACCCTGATGTACAGACCGCAAAAGAACCTGCGCGTGACGGTGAACGGCCTGCTGCAACCTGGCATGACCGCCAAAGACTTGGTGCTGAGTCTGATTGCACTCATCGGGGCCGATGGGGCTGCGGGCCATGTGATCGAATTCACCGGTGAGGCGATTCGCGCCATGGGTGTGGAAGGTCGCCTGACGCTGTGCAACATGGGCGTGGAAGCGGCTGCACGCGGGGCCATCGTGGCCCCGGACGACACCTTGTTCGAGTATCTGCACGGCCGCCCGCGTGTGCCGCAAGGCGCTCAGTGGGATGCTGCCGTGGCGCACTGGCGTCAAATGCGCAGCGAAGACGATGCCCTGTTTGACCGCGAGGTCAGCTTGGACGCCTGCCAGATCACGCCGCGCGTGACCTGGGGCACCAGCCCCGACCAGGGGGTCCCCATTGACGGCGTGGTCCCTGACCCTGCGCACGAAACCGATAGCCAAAAACGACAGGGCATGCAGCGCGCTCTGGCCTACATGGATCTCAAACCCGGGCAAGGCCTGCAAGGCTTGCCCATCAGCCATGCCTTCATTGGCTCCTGCACCAACAGCCGCATCGATGATTTGCGCGATGCGGCGCGCCTGTTGAAAGGCCGGCACGTGGCCCAGGGGGTCAGAGCCCTGGTGGTGCCAGGTTCATCCTGGGTGCGCGCACAAGCCGAAGCCGAAGGCATTGCCCGCATTTTTCAAGAGGCTGGGTTTGAGTGGCGGCAGGCGGGTTGCTCGATGTGCGTGGCCATGAACGAAGACCACCTCAATCCCGGGGACCGCTGTGCGTCCAGCACCAATCGCAATTTTGAAAGCCGACAAGGTCCGGGCGCGCGCACCCACCTGATGAGCCCAGCCATGGTGGCGGCTGCAGCCGTGACCGGCATGTTGACCGATGTGCGTGCCTTGAGCGCCTGTTGAAGACGATGCGATGAATTTTGCAACTCAAGCCGTCAACATCATTTTGGGCACCGCGGCCGCACTGCCCTTGCCGAATGTGGACACCGACCAGATCATGCCCAAGCAATTCCTCAAGGGAATTGATCGGCAAGGCCTGTCCAAGGGCTTTTTGCACGACATGCGTTTTGACAACTCTGGACAAATGCGCCCCGATTTTGTGTTGAACCAGGCGCCATGGCGTGATGCGGTGTTTTTGATCACGGGCCCCAACTTTGGTTGCGGTTCGAGCCGCGAACACGCGGTCTGGGGCCTGCGCGAGATGGGCATCCGGTGCGTTCTGGGCTCCAGCTTTGGGGGCATTTTCAGCGACAACTGCATGCGCAATGGCGTGCCTGCACTGGTGCTGCCGGCAGCGCAGATCGATCGCTTGATGGCCTTGGCCCAGAACCCGGACAACTGCACCATGACACTGGATTTGCCCAGACAAACCTTGCACTCACCGGGCGATGGCCAGACACTGCACTTTGAGATGGACCCGTTGCACCAAGAGATGTTGGTGCGCGGCCTGGATGCCGTGGGCATGAGCCTGATGCATGCACAAGACATCCGTGATTTTGAAGCCCAGTATGTGGCCACCCACCCTTGGTTGATGCCACCCTCCAACCCATAGAAAAGCCATGGTTCACTATTTTGACGAAACCCGCGTGCAGGAATTGTTGAGCGTTCCCGACCTGCTGCAAGGCGTGCGCGAAGCCTTGGTGGCGCTGACGCTGGGCCAGGTGGTGCAACCCCTGCGCATGGTCATGGCCATTGGCGATGCCGCGGCCGATGGTTTGCTGTTTTTGAAGCCCGCGCAACTGGGTGATGCCCTGAGCACCAAACTCATCACTTTGGTGCCGGGCAATGCCCAAAAGGGCTTGCCCACCTTGCTGAGCACCATCGTGCTGATGGACCCGGCCACAGGCCAGACCTTGGCCGTCATGGAGGGCAACACCATCACCGCCATGCGCACGGCGGCCGCCTCTGCCGTCGCCGCAGACGCGCTGGTGCCGCACACGCCGCAGGTGGTGGCCATGCTGGGCAGCGGCGTGCTGGCCCGCAGCCATGCACTGATGCTGCGGGCCGTGCGCGAGGTCTCCGAGATCCGCGTGTGGAGCCCCACGGCGGTCAACGCCCAGCAGTGCGCACAAGACATTGCCGGGGTGGCCTGTGCCAACGCCGAAGAAGCGGTGCGCGGGGCCGACATCGTGTGCACCGTGACCAACGCCAGTGAACCGGTACTGCTGGGCGCTTGGCTCAAGCCCGGTGCCTTTGTGGCGGCGGTGGGAGCACCCCGCCCCAGCTGGCGCGAGCTGGACGACGCAGCCATGGCGCATTGGGTGGTGGCCGACCAGCGCGAAGCGGCCGAAAAAGAATCGGGGGATGTGATGCTCTCGGGCGCACGGGTCGCGGCCGAAATTGGCGAAATTTTGTGTGGCCGCACAGCACCACCGCCTGCGGGCACGACCATCATTTTCAAATCGCTGGGCCAAGCGGTAGAAGACACCGTGGCAGCACGCTTGGTGTACCGCGCAGCTTTGGCCGAAGGCACTCGCCCATGAGCCACGCCGATGTGGTGATCGTGGGCAGTGGTGTGATGGGCGCCGCCACGGCTTATTGGTTGACCCGCTTGCAGCCAGGCCTGCGTGTCACGCTGGTCGAGTCGGACACGCGGTACGAAAAAGCCTCTTCATCGCTGTCGGCCAGCTCCATCCGCCAGCAGTTCACCTGCCCGGTCAACATCCGCCTGAGCCAGTTTGGCATCACGTTTTTGCGCGAGGCCGAGCCATACCTGGGCCTGCCCGACCACCCGGTGGCGCTGGGCTTACAGGAGCCCGGCTATTTGTACCTGGCTCAGCCCGAGCAAGCCGCAGAACTGCAAAATGCCCATCACATCCAAAAACAAGCCGGGGCTGATGTGGCCTTGCTGGGCCCCAAGGCTCTGCGCCAGCGCTACCCCTGGCTGAACGTGGACGATGTGGCCTTGGGCAGTCTGGGTTTGAGCGGCGAAGGTTGGTTCGATGGCCCGGCGCTGCACCAGGCCTTCTTGAAAAAAGCCATGGCGCAAGGCGTGCAGCGTCTGCACGACCGGGTGGTGGGTCTGGACCATGCAAACTCGCAAGTCAGCGCTGTGCGGCTGGCCAGTGGCGGCTCTTTGGGCTGCGCACAAGTGGTCAATGCGGCGGGCGCCTGGGCTGGCGAGGTGGCTGCCATGGTCGGGGTGCAACTGCCCATCGAAGCAGCGCGACGCACCGTGTTTGTGCTGTCCTGCCCAGAGCCGCTGCCGCATTGCCCCTTGCTGATCGACCCAAGCGGTTGGTGGCTGCGACCCGAGGGCCGTTTTTTGATCAGCGGTGCAGAGCCTTTGCAAACCGCACCTGGCCTGCCGCTGGAGCCCGACTGGGCCGAATGGAGCGACGCGCAATGGGCGTCGCTGGCGCACCGCATCCCGGCGCTGTCCGCGCTGCGGGTGGAGCGGGCCTGGGCGGGATATTACGAGATGAACACCTTCGATCACAACGCCGTGATCGGCCCACACCCGGATTGGCGCAACTTGTATTTCATCAACGGGTTTTCGGGCCACGGCATGCAACATGCCCCAGGAGCCGGTTTGGCACTGGCGGAATGGATGCTTCATGGCGAGTCCAAAACCATTGCCGTGGATGACTTGGGCTTTGAGCGCCTGGTGCAAAACCGCCCACTGCGCGAACTTCAGGTGATTGGCTAGTCCTGCACGTCTTCGCGGGCTTCGATTTGCAGGCGCTGGACCACTGCGCCCTGGGTGCCCGCCACAGCGCGAATACGCAGGGCCGGCCCGGCTTCAAGCACCATGCGGCAGTGGTAGTCCAGCCCATCGGTCTGACCCGGGCAACTGCTGGCGATGCGACGGTGCCATTGCTGCTTGCCGTCGATCTCCAGCGTCAATTCGTGCCAAGCCTCGGCATTGTCCTCGGGCACACGCACCCACAAGCTGACATCGATGTCAAAAGTGCGAGCGCGCTTGAGTGCGCCTGGAATGTGGAGCACCGCCACCGCATCGCCCACCTCCGTGCGCCACAACTCGGGTTTTGCCATGGCGGTCATGAACCTCAGGCTTTGAGCAAGGTGTGGAGTTCACCGCTGTCCATCAAGCGGCGCAGGTCATCTGCCCCGCCGACCAAGGTGCCACGCACAAAGACCATCGGAAAGGTGGGCCAGCCAGTCCACATTTTCAAGGCATTGCGCAAGCGCCACATTGAAAAATAACTGCCAAATTCAATGTATTCGTGTGCCACGCCAGCTGCTGCAAGCGCCTTGCGGGCCTTCCCCACAAAAGGATTACCCGATAAGCCCACCACCACCACGGGGTGTTGGGCAATGGCTTTTTGCACCTGCTGGATCACGGGCAAGTGGTGCTCGGCAATGCGCTGGCGGATGGCCGGGTGGATGGCCGATTCGGCAAGAAGGGGTCGGGTCATGGAGGTCCTGGGTGGATCAAAAAATGTGCCAAGGTCTCAGACATGCAGGGCTTTCGCACCGTCGTGCATGAGTTGCGCAATGTTGGCCGACCCCAGCAGCTGCATGGGGCTGTCGTTCGCCAAGTCGATGGCAGCCTGGCTGAAGACGCCCAGACTCATGCAGGTGCACGAAAAGGCATCGCGGCTTTCACGCTCTGCCAGCAATTCCCGCAGATGTTCGGCGCCCACGGTGGCCGCTTTCCAGCGTTTGGCGCTGACCAGGGTGATGCGGCCATTTTTCTCAATTTGAAAATCGGCCGGGCCACCGGCCAGGCGGGTCACCACAAAACCCTGCTGTCGCAGCGCTTCTTCCACCAACACCGAAAAGTCACGCCAGCCCATGCCCCGGGCTTGCTCGACCAGTTCTTGGATTTGGTTGGCAGAGATGGCGTTTCTTTGCCGCCAAGCCGCCATGACACCGATCACAAAAAATGGAAACGCGCCCAGCATGCCGACTGTTTTATAAGCGTCAGGCAGCAAAGCCCCGGCCACCAAGGCCACGGCCAACATCACCAAAAAGCTCACCCACCAAGGGGCACGCAGCAAAGTCGCAAACAGCGACTTCTCGGACATTTTGAATTTCATGGGGATTCAGAAGAAGAAATGAGCCACCGTCGACACTGCAAAAAAAAATTCCTTTTTGGGTGCGAGTGGCCAGAGTTTAGTTGAGCCCAGCTCAGGCCTTGCAGAAAATCGGGCATGACCCCATGCTAAAGTGAAAATCTCTGTTTCAGTGAGGACCCCAGCCATGTCGCATACACCCAACGACCCCAACGATTCCGCCGTGCACGGTCACCCCCCTACCGACTGGAAGCACGATGGTGTGCGCGTGGTACCCGGTGACCAGTTGGATGGCAATGTGCCCTCCACACCGGGCATGGACCGCAAAGCGGCCATCAACTTTGCACGGGTGGGTGCTCAAAAACTGTGGGCAGGCACGGTGCACATCCACCCCAATGCCAAAACCGGCGCGCACCACCACGGGCCATTGGAAAGCGTCATCTATGTGGTCAAGGGCCGCGCCCGCATGCGTTGGGGCAATGCACTCGAATTCACGGCAGAAGCCGGGCCGGGTGATTTCATTTATGTGCCGCCGTTCGTGCCGCATCAAGAGATCAATGCCAGCGCAGACGAGACCTTGGAGTGCGTCTTGTGCCGCAGCGACGGCCAGGCCGTGGCGGTCAACATGGACATTGAACCGGCTGAAAAACCAGAAACGGTTCTCTGGATTGACCCCACACACCCACAAGGCGGCGTTTGAAGAAGCGTTTCACAGGCGGTGTTCAAGGCTTGCATGAAAAAAACCGAACCGCGCTCTGAAATTTCGAGCGCCTTGTCCGAGGCCGACGTGTCGAGCATCATCGGCATGGCTTGGTCTGACGACACCCCATTTGAAGCCATTGCCTTGCAGTTCGGTTTGGGTGAAAACGAGGTCATCGCCTTGATGCGGGGCCAACTGAAAACACGCTCGTTCAGGGTTTGGCGCATGCGCGTACGGGGTCGGTCGGCCAAGCATGGCGGCAAGCGAGAAGCAGAGCAAGCTTTGCGCCTGCAGACCCGGGCAGCCGTCGGGGCGGCAGAGGCCGTAGACAGCGGCGAACCCGAATTTCCAGTGCGCACCACGCACCTGAAACGTGATGCCTTGAATTGAACGGTCAGGGAATTCCCTTATCTTCTTCCATTCATTTTCGTATACGATTGTCTTTTCGTATACGAATTGAATAGATCGCATGCTCCCTTGGCTTGCCCAAACGCCGACTGAACAAGCACACGACTCGCACACCACTTCTTTGGCGAAGCGGGTGCGCGACGATGTGCTGGCGGGCATTCTCAATGGCAGTTTGACGCCCGGTCAACGCATCAACGAGCCCGATGTGGCGGCGCGGCTGAATGTGTCTCGGGTGCCCGTGCGTGAGGCCTTGCGAGAACTTGAAAGCTCTGGCGTGGTGATTTCGCGCAAGCACTCCGGTGTATTTGTTCGCCAATTGGGCCGCGTCGAAGTGCGCGATTTGTACCAACTGCGGGCTTTGCTCGATGGCTTTGCCGGACGTGCTGCAGCACAGTTGCTCCCCATAGAGCGCGCCCGTTTGATCAAATCATTGGTGAGCGCCACCCACGGCATGCAAGAGGCCCTGAAAGGTGCCGACACCAACCGCTATTACTCAGAAAACCTGAATTTTCACTGGGCCATCGTCGAGGCTGCAGGCAACGGGCAGATGGCCGAAATTTACCGGGGTATTGTGCAAAAACTCCACATCTCGCGCCTCAAAAACCTCTCTGCCAACAGCGGCAGAAAAGCATCGATTGCCGAGCACCAAAGCATTGTTCGGGCCCTGCGAGAAGGCGACTTCATGCAGACCGAGTTGCTGATGATCCGTCACGTCAACGACGCCCTTGTCCGACTGGAAGACACCTCTCAACTGGAGAATTCACCATGAAACGCCGCCAACTGCTGCAAGCCGCATCGGCCATAGGCCTGCTGCCCAATTTCGGCCATGCCCAAGCCGCTTACCCCAACAAACCGATCCGCTACATCGTGCCCGTGGTGGCCGGGGGTGGCAGCGACATGGTGGGTCGAACCTTGACCGAGCGTTGGGGTGCTTTGCTCAAACAATCTTTCATTGTGGACAACCAAGCCGGCGGCGGCGGCGTCATCGCTTGCCAAGCTGCTGCGCGAGCAGCTCCCGATGGCTACACCCTGCTGCAAGGCTATGTGGCCACCCACGGCACCAGCCCAGCCACGCGCAAAGTGCCCTATGACCCGGTCAAAGACCACACGCCAATTGGCATGATCGGCGCCACACCCAATGTGCTGGTGGTCAACGCTTCGCTGCCCGTGCGCAACATCAAAGAATTTGTGGAGTACGTCAAAGCCAATCCCGGGCGCCTCAGCTATGGCTCGGCGGGCCAAGGCTCCTTGACGCACTTGACCATGGAGTTGTTCAAACAACAGATCAACTCCTTCATGGTCCATATCCCCTACCGAGGCGTCGCGCTGGCCTTCACCGACCTGATAGGTGGACAGACCCAAGCCATGTTTCCCGGTTTGGCCGCCGCCGTGCCCCACATGAAGTCAGGGCGCGTGCGTGCACTGGCGGTCACGGGCCCCAAGCGTCATTCGCAATACAAAGACATTCCCACCTTGGAGGAATCCGGCTTCACAGGTTTTGATGCCCAGCAGTGGTACGGGGTGGTGGGCCCTGCAGGCATGCCTGCGCCCATCGTCAAGCACCTGAACGACACCTTGTCCACCGTGCTCAAAAGCCCTGACTTGCGCGAAAAACTCTCGATCGAGGCCATCGAACCCATCACCATGACGCCCGACGAATTTGGCGCCTTCATCAAAGCTGAAATCGTCCGATGGACCGCCATCGCCAAAGCTCGCAACATCCAACTCGATAACTGAACACCATGGCTCGCAATACCCAAGTCACCGCTGACCACAACGCTCCTGCAGTGACTCAAATTCTGGCCAAATTCGTGGCCACGCACCCCTCCAAAGGTTGGAGCGACGAGGTCGATCTCGAGGCACACCGCACTTTTATGAACTGGCTGGGCTGCGCGGTGGGTGCCACTGGCCACGAAGCGACCGATGCAGTCTTGGCGGCCGTGCAAGTGCTGCAACCCGCAGCGCAAGCCAGCGTGCTGGGCCGCAGCACGAAAGTGGACATGGCCAGCGCCGCCTTGATCAACGGCATCACCTCGCACACATTTGACTTTGACGACACCCACCTGAAAACCATCATCCACCCGGCGGGTCCTGTGGCCTCGGCGATTTTGGCTTTGGCCGAACACCAGCAGTGCAGTGGCCGAGAAGTGATCGATGCACTGGTCATTGGCATCGACGTGGCTTGCCGCGTGGGCAATGCCATGTACCCGGACCACTACGACCGTGGCTGGCACATCACTGGCTCTACCGGCACTTTGGGCGCCGCTGCCGCCTGCGCACGCTTGCTCAAACTCAACGAGCAACAAACCGCCATGGCCTTGGGCATTGCCGCCTCGCAGCCCATTGGCATGCGCGAGCAGTTCGGCACCATGACCAAACCCTTCCACCCCGGCGCCGCCGCGCGTGCAGGCCTGATGTCTGCACTCTTGGCCCAGCAAGGTTTCACAGCCAGTCCCAAAGCGCTGGAAGCGCCTCGCGGCATGATGCAGACGGTGTCCATCAAAAACGACTGGAGCGAGATCACGCACGAACTGGGCGAGCGCTTTGAAATTTCGTTCAACAGCTACAAGCCCTTCGCCTGCGGCATCGTGATTCACCCCAGCATCGACGCCTGCGCCCAATTGCGTGCGAAAGGCGTGCGCCCCGAACAAGTGCAACGCATTGATTTGCGCGTGCACTCACTGGTGCTCGAGCTGACCGGCAAAAAAGAACCCGTCGATGGCCTGCAAGCCAAGTTCAGCGTCTACCACGGCTGTGCTGCCGGCTTGACCTTTGGATTTGCCGCTGAAGAAGAATTCTCTGACCACATCGTGGCCCGCGACGACATGGTGGCTTTGCGCCGCAAAGTGGTGGCGATGGTGGACGACTCGATCGACGAAGCCAGCGCCGACGTGACCGCCACCTTGACCGACGGTAGCACCGTGCATGTGTTTGTAAAGCACGCCATAGGCTCGCTGCAAAACCCCATGACCCAAGCGCTGCTGGAAGACAAATTCCACGGACTGAGCGATCCTGTTTTGGGTCAAGCCAAAACCACCGCGCTGATCAAGGCCTGCTGGGCCGTGGG
>NZ_CAMBNZ010000081.1 GCF_945869175.1 Limnohabitans sp. Rim8
CGCCCGATTCATCGACCGCGAAAGTGCCCAAGAACGCCTGAACACAGCGCTGCAAAATGCTGACGCGAAGGCCATCGCTCAGGCGCAGGCTTGGGTGCGCAACGCCGAGCATTATGAAAATGCGCGTATTTTTGCCCAAATGGTGGCGCGCTCATGCGCATGTTTGCCTCAGCATGAGCAGCTTTTCATCTGCACAGGCGGTGGCCCCGGCATCATGGAGGCGGCCAACCGAGGGGCATCTGAAGTCGGCGCGCTGTCAGTGGCCCTGAACATCGCCTTGCCCCACGAGCAAAACCCCAATGCCTATGTGACGCCCGAGTTGAGCTTCAAGTTCCACTACTTCGCCCTGAGGAAAATGCATTTCATGATGCGGGCCAAAGCCTTGGTGGCGTTTCCTGGTGGGTTTGGCACGCTCGATGAGTTGTTTGAAGTGGTGACTCTGGTCCAAACCCGCAAATCAAAGCCGGTGCCGATTTTGTTGTTTGGCAGCGACTATTGGCACCGTTTGCTCGACCTGGACATGCTGTTGGAAGAAGGCATGATTTCAGCTCAAGACTTGAACCTGTTGCAGTATGTGGACACGCCTGAAGCGGCTTGGCAGGCAATCTGCGCGTTTTATCAACTCAAAGTGTCGTGATGTTTGGACGCATGTCCCGGCCGCAGATGCCAGGCAGCGCGAGACCCTGTCCCCACCGCCGCACCGACCACCCAAAACACCGGTGCCACGCCTGCGACAGCGCCGGCTGCACCAAACAACATGGGCATGAGCACGCTGGACGCGTTGATGCTCATCAGCCGCAAACCCAGCGCCTCACCTTGTCGGTGTGGTGGCGTGATTTGGTGCAAGGTGCTCATGATCATGGGCTGCACGGTACCCAGGACCAAACCCAAGAAGACCGAACACACCAGCATGGACCCAGCGGTGGGCATAAGGGGGTAAACCGCGAACAATGCCCCGGTGCACAGCATCGCGCCAGTGATGATCTGGTGTTCTTTGACGTGGCGGGAGATAAAGGGCAAACACACCCGAATGAAGGCCGCCGCCAAGGCAAAAGCGCCCAAAATGCCACCCACTACCGAGGCGCTGTAACCCCGCTCATGACCCAGCACCGGCACCACAAAGGTGTGCACATCCCAGCACGACGACAGCAACCAATTGACGCCGAGCAAGCGACGCATCAAGGGCTCCGTCAGCAAATCCAGCGCACGTCGGGGTAGGCCGTTCTCCAACTCAGGGGACAAGGGCAACTCAGGTACACGGCGAATCCAAAGCCAAGAGAACAGCGGAAACAGCGCCATCAAGAAGAATGCCCATCTGAAGCCCGCCACATCGGCGGCCACAGGACCGGCAAAGTCGATCAACAAACCTGCCAAAACCGGGCCAACAAAGTTGGACACCGCCGGGCCCAAAGACAACCAACTGAAAGCCACCTTGAGCGCCGCCGGGTCTTTGGCCATGCGCCCCACATGGCGCTGCAAGGCAATCACGGCCATGCCTGTGGCACCGCCAGCAGCCAAAGCACTCAGGCACATGACTGGAAAAATGGGCCACAGCGCAGACAAGAAAACCCCCAAAGCGGACAAGACCACGCTGATGCGCATGAGTTTTTGCAAACCCCGCCGATCGCTGTAGCGGCCTGCAGGAAGGGCTAAAAACATGGGCGCCAGCGCAAACAAGGCCAACAAGGCACCCACCGCCACGGGGCTGAAACCCTGCTTGAGGGCCAACAACGGTATGGCCATCCGGGTTCCCGCCATGCAGGCGTGCAGGAACATTTGGCCTGCGATCAAGCGCGCCAAATCTGGCGTCACCCGGTCCCCTCTTCAGGCAAGTCTGGGCCGCCAGGCAGCAAAGACTGGGCCTGCGATTCAGGCAGCGCGTCCACCTGGCGCAAGGCACGGCTCATCACATTGCTGCGGGTTTGCGCTTGGTCGAGGGTGTTGAGCACGGACTGCGTCTGGTTGCGCACTCTGGACAGCACATCGCCAAACTTGCCAAATTCGGTCTTGACCGCACCCAGCACTTGCCAGACCTCGCTGGAGCGTTTTTCCAATGCCAGCGTCCTGAAACCCATCTGCAAGGCATTGAGCATGGCCATCAGGTTGGTCGGACCCGCCAAGGTCACGCGGTGGTCACGCTGCAGGGTTTCCATCAGACCGGGGCGCCGCAGCACTTCAGCGTAAAGCCCTTCGGTGGGCAAGAACATGACCGCAAAGTCGGTGGTGTGCGGGGGTTCGAGGTACTTCTCGGCAATCGACTTGGCTTCGAGCTTGATGCGCGTCTCCAAAGCCTTGGCGCACAGCTCGGCCTGAACCGGGTCGGCGCGGCCTTGCGCTTCAAGCAAGCGCTCGTAGTCTTCGTTGGGGAACTTGGCATCGATTGGCAACCAGACGGGCTGGCCGCTGTCGGATCGGCCTGGCAAACGGATGGCAAAGTCCACCCGATTTTTGTCGCCCGGGCGCGTGGCCACTTGCACAGCGTATTGTTCGGGCGTGAGCACTTGTTCGAGCAGCGAGGCCAGCTGGGCCTCGCCAAACATACCACGGGTTTTGACGTTGGTCAGCAGGTGCTTGAGGTCACCCACGCCCTGGGCCAAGGTGTGCATTTCGCCCAGGCCTTTGTGCACCTGTTCCAGCCGGTCGGCCACCTGCTTGAAGCTCTCACCCAGGCGGGCTTGCAGCGTGGCCTGAAGTTTTTCGTCCACCGTCTGGCGCATTTCATCCAGTTTGGCCGCGTTGCTTTGCTGCAGCTGGGCCAGCTGGGTTTCCATGGTGCCGCGCATCTCGCTCAGGCGCCGGGCATTCGCCTCAGACAGGGCATGGACCTGCTGGGCCAAGCTGTCGGTCAGGCTTTTTTGCATCAGCGTCAGTTGCTGGGCCAGCGCATCAATCTGCTGATTTTGCGTGCGGGTGGCCTCGGCGCTTTGTTGCAACAGCGATTGCTGGAACAGCGTGAGGTTGTGCATGGCTTCCTGCCGACCTTGCACGCTGGACTGGCTTATTTCGGTGCGCAACTCACGCTCCAGTCGCTCGGTTTGTTGCTGCAAAGCCTCGAACTGTTGCTGCTGCCAAGCTTGTTGCGCTTGCTGCTGACGGCTTGCATCTGCCGGTTTGTTGCGCACCCACAGTGCCGCCAGCACCAGCAAATTCAGCACCGCCAGCACCAGCAACACCATCGAGGTGGCGTCGCTCATGCTGCCGGGCTTAGCACGGTGTTGATCGGCGTGAGCGCCTGGCCGCGTGTGAGGTAAGCGATCAGGTTATCAGCGGCCAGCTGGGCCATGGCCATACGGGTTTTGACGGTGGCGCTGGCAATGTGGGGAGTCAGCACCACGTTGGCCACTTTCAGCAAGTCGGGGTGCACAGACGGCTCCCCCTCGAACACATCGATGCCCGCCGCTGCAATTTGGCGCGCCGCCAAGGCTTTGGCCAAAGCCGCGTCGTCCACGATGCCGCCACGTGCAATGTTGACCAAGGTGGCGGTGGGCTTCATTTGTGCCAATTCTGCCGCGCCGATGGTGTGGTGCGACTCGGCGCTGTAAGGCACGACCAACATGACGTGGTCAGCAGTTTTGAGCAGTTCTTCTTTGCTCACATAACGGGCTTTGCAATCGGACTCCAGCTCGGCGCTCAGGCGGCTGCGGTTGTGGTAAGTGACATTCATACCAAAGCCATGCGCGGCGCGGCGGGCAATGCCCTGACCGATGCGGCCCATGCCGATGATGCCGAGGGCCGAACCGTGTACCTCGGCCCCGGCAAACATGTCGTAGCTCCACTTGGTCCACAAACCAGCACGCAGGTAATGCTCGCTCTCGGTCACACGGCGGGCCGTGGCCATGAGCAATGCAAAGCCAAAGTCGGCGGTGGTTTCGGTCAGCACATCGGGCGTGTTGCTGGCGAGAACGCCCGCAGCGGTCATGGCAGGCACATCAAAATTGTTGAAGCCCACGGCCATGTTGGCCACGATGCGCAGCTGCGGGTTGGCTTGCAAGAGCGCCGCGTCGATGCGCTCGCTGCCTGTGGTCAAAGCGCCCACTTTGCCCTGCATGCGGCGGGTCAGCTCGGCGGCAGACCAGACCTCATCGGCTTGGTTGCTTTCGACTTCAAACACCTGCGCCAAAGACTGCAGGACCTCGGGAAAAATGGCGCGCGCCACCAAAATGGAAGATTTCGACATCATTTGAACCAGATGAAACTCATGACCACGAACAACGGAATCAAGACAGCGCCCGACCACAACATGTAACCAAAGAAGCTGGGCATTATCACGCCACGGTCTTCGGCAATGGCTTTGACCATCAAGTTGGGCGCATTGCCGATGTAACTGTTGGCACCCATGAAGACGGCACCAGCAGAGATAGCGGCCAAAGTCGGTGCCAAGGTGGTCATCAAGACCTGAGGGTCACCGCCGGCTGTGTTGAAGAACACCAAATAGGTCGGCGCGTTGTCGAGAAATGAACTCAATGCGCCCGTGATCCAGACATACATCATCACGTCAGGACTGCCATCGGGTTGGGTCACTGCTTGAACCACTGCGCCGAATGGACCATTGACGCCCGCCTTGAGCATGGCGATGACCGGGATGATGGTCAGGAAAATGCCCGCGAACAACTTGGCCACTTCGGCCATGGGGCCCCAGCCAAACTGGTTGTCTTCGTGAACTTTGGCTGGCGTGATTTTGAGTGATACAAAAGTGACGGCCAACAAACCCAGATCGCGCAACACACCGGGCAGGCCCACTTCGGTGCCGTAGATGTTGAAAGACACTGGAGATTTCCAGAAACCACTCATCAACACCAAGCCAACCACAGCGGCCAACAGCCAGAAGTTGATGGCGCCGTCAAAACCAACCGCTCTGGAGTCGGGTGTCGGGTCTTGCGGCAACAATGCTTCACGGCGGTGGTAATACCAAGAGTCGAGCGAAAAGAAAATGAGCAACAAGCTGCCCACCAAAAACAAGGTCTCTGGAAGAATGTTTTGAATGGTCCAGAAAAAATCCACACCCTTCAAAAATCCCAAAAACAAGGGTGGATCACCCAGCGGGGTCAAAGAACCACCCGCATTGGAGACAATGAAGATGAAAAACACCACCACATGCGCCACATGCTTGCGGTCGTCGTTGGCGCGGATCAATGGGCGAATCAGCAACATGGACGCTCCTGTCGTGCCCATGAAACTGGCCAACACAGCACCAATGGCCAAGATGGCAGTGTTCAGGCCTGGGCTGCCATGCAGGTTACCCCGAATGAAAATACCGCCTGACACGGTGAACAAGGCCGTCAGCAAAATGATGAAGGGGATGTATTCGGCAAACAAGGCATGCACCGTGTTGGCACCAGCGGCCGCAGGGCCAAACACCCAAGCGAAAGGCACCAGAAAAGCCAAACCCCAAGCGGCGGCCACTTTGCCGAAATGGTGGTGCCAAAAGTGCGGCACCAATAAAGGCATCAAGGCGATGGACAGCAAAATGCCCGCAAACGGCACACCCCAAATCACCGAAAGCTGAGAGCCATCAAAATCGGCGGCAATAGCTCCGCCAGACCACATCAAAAGCGGCAAAGCCAGGCACGCGGTATACCGCTTAACCCATCGCAACATATTGGAAATCTCCTTGAAATTGATGCTGTATGTTAACGGCCACCAAGCCGGGTTCAGTTGCTGGGGTTGATCTCAAAAACCTGGCTCAGATAAGCCAGATACTTTTCATCGTCACACATGCCCTTGCCCGGTGTATCTGATAATTTGGCCACAGGCTGGCCGTTGCAGCGGGTCATCTTGATGACGATCTGCAGCGGTTCGTAACCCAGGTCATTGGTCAGGTTGGTCCCCACACCAAAGGCCAACTGACATCGGCCCCTGAATTGCTCGAACAACTCGATGGTTCGGGGGATCGTCAACCCATCGCTGAAAATCAGCGTCTTGGTTTTGGGGTCCACGCGGTTCAACTGGTAGTGCGCAATCATGCGCTCACCCCAACCGAAGGGATCACCACTGTCGTGACGAGCACCGTCAAACAATTTGCAAAAATACAGGTCAAAGTCACGCAAGAAGGCATTGAAGCCATACACATCGCTCAATGCAATGCCCAGGTCACCCCGGTATTCTTTGGCCCACGATTCAAAAGCAAAAATTTGACTGTCCCGTAGCCTCGGCCCCAGCGCTTGCGCTGCTTGCAAATATTCATGCGCCATGGTGCCCAATGGGGTCAGCCCCAACAAGTAGGCGTAGTAAACGTTGCTGGTGCCCGCAAATTGGCCTTTGGGGCCGGTCCCCAAACGTGCCGACAGAACCCGCAGGACCTCTTCGTGCCAAGCACGGGAAAATCGGCGACGGGTGCCGTAATCGGCGATTTTGAGGGCTTCAAGACTGGGCGCTTTGAGCTGGGCGATCTTGGTGTCCAAAAGGCGGCGCCCTTCCATCAGGTCAGGCACTTTTTGAGTGTTGCGAAAGAACACCTCGTTGACGATGGCCAGCACCGGAATTTCAAAAAGAATCGTGTGCAGCCAAGGCCCCTGAATGGTGATGTCGATCTCACCTGATGGCAGCGCCTTGACTTCAATGTATTTTTCGTTGAGCTTGAACAAGCCCAAAAAGTCCACAAAGTCGCTCTTGATGAAGCGCAGCGAGCGCAAGTATTGGAGCTCGGACTCTTTGAAGGTCAGTCCACACAGCGAGCGGATTTCTTGACGGATCTCATTGACAAACGGGGCCAGTGGCACGCCGGGGTTGCGGCACTTGAACTTGTAATCCACCTGTGCCCCCGGAAACTGGTGCAGCACGACCTGCATCATGGTGAATTTGTACAGGTCGGTGTCGAGCAAGCTGGTGATGATCATGGCGTTTTTGTCTCTGGGCAGTGCGCCTGCCGTATTTTTGGATCAGTGTAAATGATGGGCGTGTGGGCCGGATCATGGCACCTTGACCAAGCGCCCCCCCGCCATGCGCAAAACCCGGTCGGCGTGAACGACCAACAATTTGTTTTGCTCGGCCACCAGCAAACCCAGACCTTCGCGGCGAAGCTGCAAAAGGGCACCGTTCAAAGCTTGCACCAGGACGGGTGCAATGCCTTCGCACGGTTCGTCCAGCAGCAACAGGCGCGGGCTGGTCATCAAGGTTCGGGCAATCGCCAACATTTGTTGTTCACCGCCGCTCATCTGACTGGCAGGCCGCTCAAGGAGCTGGGCCAGCACGGGAAACAAGGTGATCACCCGTTCAAATTGCTGGGCCATGGCCACTTTGGACTCGCCGCGAGCCGCAATCCACAGGTTTTCGCGCACCGACAAGCCCGTGAACAGCCGGCGGTCTTCGGCCACAAAGCCCAAGCCCGCTTGCGCGCGGCGGTGGGCTGGCCAAGAGGCCATGTCCTGCCCTGTCCATTCCACGCGACCCGTTGCTCGGGGGCCAATGCCCATGATGGACATCAGCAAACTGGATTTGCCCGCACCGTTCAAGCCCTGCAAGACGACCAGCTCGCCCGCACTGACCTGAAAGGACACATCGAACAAAGCTTGCGCCTGCCCGTACCAGGCGTTGAGTGGCCCCACCTGCAACTGAGCAGAGTTCATGACGATCTCCCGGTGGGACCTGGCGCTTTGAAGTCCAAGCCCAGGTAATTTTGCAAAACCTGAGGATCTTGCGCCACGTCTTGCGGCAAACCATCGGCTACCAATCGGCCTTGCATGAGGACCAGCACCCGATCGGCCACGCCAAACACAGCGTCCATGTTGTGCTCGGTGTACAGAACGGTCACCCCACGCCCTGCTGCTTGGCGTACCAAGGCCATCATGGCCGCCCGTTCGTCCAAAGCCAGGCCCGCTGCGGGTTCGTCCAGCAGCAAGAGCGAGGGCCCTGCTTCGGACAAACCGGCCAGCGCCATGGCCAGTTCCAGTCGTTTTTTGGCCCCGTAAGGCAATTCGGCCACGGTGATGGCGCACCAGCTTTGCAGGTCCGCTTGTTCTGCCAGCAGCAGGGCCCGGGTGATGTCGCGCTGGTCGAGGCGGTCCCACCATGACAAGGGGCCTGCGCCCGACAGCACCAATTGGATGTTTTGCAAGACCGTCAGCGCTTCAAAGGTTTGCGCCACCTGAAAGGTGCGGGCCACCCCCTGCTGCAGCCGCTGCGCTGGCGTTCGTCCCAGCAAGGGCTGACCTTGCCAAATCACTTGGCCAGCGGTGGGGCTTTGTTGTCCGGCCAAACACGCGAAACAGGTGGATTTGCCCGCGCCGTTGGGGCCAATCAAGGCCACGCACTGGCCGGCTGGGATCTCAAAATCCAGTCCGTCGAGGGCGTGTACCCCGCCAAAATGCTTGACCAGGCCTCGCACTTGCAAGGCAGGTCCAAGTTTGAATTGGGGTGTGTTGGTCATACGGCAGGCCTGTCATGGGACTGTGCCCTGCGGTTCAAGCGGTGCCAAGCGCCCAGCACACCGCTGGGGGCCAAGACCATGACGACCATGATCACCAAGCCCAAAATGCCGCGCCAATAGTCCAGGCCCTGCCCCAATTGGGCACCGCCCCAAACCAACAGTGCACTGCCGACGGCCGCACCCCACAGTTGGTGCACCCCGCCCAGCAAGATGACCAGCAAGGCATCCACCGACATGGCCACCGAAGCCACCGAGGGGAAGACGGCCCCCTTGAACACAGCCCACAAGCCGCCGGCCAAGCCCGCCAAGGTGGCGCTGCCCACAAACACCTGGTAACGCAAGGCCTGAACGGGCAAACCACTGGCCGCCGCACGCCAGGGCGCATCGCGCGAGGCCTGCAAGGCAGCGCCGCGGCTCGAACGGGCCACGCGGGCCATGGCCACCAGCGCCAGCAAAGACAAGGCGCACAACACCGCATCCCACAGCGGGCGAGATTCGGCAGAGATCAACCGAAGCCCAATCAGGCCGTTGTCACCACCCGTCAGCCCGACCCATTGTGTGGCCCCGGCCCACACCATTTGGGCCAAAGCCAAAGACAGCATGGCCAAATACACCCCGCTGCTGCGCACAGCCAAAGCCCCAAACACCAAGGCCACGCCCAAGGCCAGCGCCATGCCAGCGGTCAAAGCCAGCCAAACCCCGACCCCGCCGTACAAATGGGCGAGCGCCGCGCCATAAGCACCCAAGGCAAAAAATGCCGCATGGCCAAAACTGACCAGCCCGCCCAAAGCCATCATCCATTGCAGGCTCAGGCCAAACAGCATCATGACCATCACATCTTCTGCAAGACTGCGTCCGTAATCGCCCTGCCCCCAAGCCAAAAGCGTTAAGCCCATGAACGTGGCCACAAAAACCGAACGTCCAAAGGGCCCTGCAGGCCAAAGCGAAAACACCGGCACGCTTTCACGTTGTTCCTCGTGTGCTGCAGCACCCGCCAAACCGTGGGGTCGCCACACCAACACCACCGCCATGGTCAAAAAGACCAAGACCAAGGTGGCTTGTGGGAAAAAGCTCAGGCCCACTGCGTGGATGACGCCGATCAACACCGCCGCAGCCAAAGCGCCACCAATGCTGCCCAGCCCGCCCGTGACCACGACCACAAAAGTCTCAACCACCACGTTCACATCCATCTGCAAATTGGCCGGCTCGCGCGGCAACTGCAATGCCCCAGCCAAGCCCGCGAGACCACAACCGAGCATGACCACACCCAACATCAGCGGCGCAGGGTTCACACCCAAGGCGGCCAGCATGTCGCGGTCTTGCGTGGCGGCTTTCACACGCTGGCCCCACAGGGTGCGGGTCAGCAACAAGTGCAAGCCCCACCAAACCAAGGGCCCCAGCGCCAAGGTGAACAGTTGCCAGGTTGGGAAATAGGCCTCGCCCAGTTCAACCGCGCCTTTGAGGCCCGGAAAGCGCGGGGCAAACACTTCTTCTGGGCCAAAGTACCAGCGCATGGCGTCGTGCAGCGCCAACGTCAGGCCAAAGGTGGCCACCAATTGGTAAAGCTGCGGCGCTTGGCGCATGCGCCGAAGCAACAAGACTTCGGTCACAGCGCCGAGCAAGGCCGCCAAAACCGCCCCCAAAAGCATGGCAGCGGCATAGCCCCAAGCGGACTCCCCCCAAGTGGGCCACCACAGCGTGACGGCGTGCGCAGACCACAAAGCGCCCAGCATGAAGAAACTGCCGTGCGCAAAATTGACAATCCGGGTGACGCCAAAAATCAGCGTGAGTCCGGAGGCCATGAGGAACAAGGTGGTGGCGTGGCTCAGCCCATTGAGCAGTTGAAGCGCCAAGCCATCGAAACCCAAACCTGTTCCTTTCTGGTCAGATCGGCCAGGTCACGCCACCCAGTGGGTGAAGTCCTGGGCCATCACGCGGGTCGTCTGGAAAGTGTTGACCAGCGCCGATTCGTCGGCATACCCCAAAGACATGCCGCAGACCAACATTTCGTTGTCACCGGCTCCGATGTGCGGCAAGATGATTTTAGAAAACCCGTTCCAAGCCGCTTGCGGGCAAGTGTGCAGACCCCTGGAACGGGCTGCGACCATGATGCTTTGCAAAAACATGCCGTAATCGAGCAAGCTGCCACGGCCCATGACCTTGTCAATGGTGAACATCAGGCCCACCGGCGCATCAAAAAAGCGGAAGTTTTGTTGGTGCTGGGCATGCATGCGGTCTTTGTCGCTCTTGCCGATGCCGAGCACACCGTACAGGCCAAAGCCGCACTCGCGGCGGCGGTCAATGTAGGGGCTGACCCATTTCTCGGGGTAATAGTCGTAGGACTCGGCGTAGTCAGAGGCCAAGGCCGGGTTCAAGCGGATGGCGTCGTGTGCGGCGCAGGTTTGGGCCACCAGTTCGTCGCGCTTGGCGCCTTGCAGGACGTAGACTTTCCAAGGCTGGGTGTTGGTGCCGCTGGGCGCACGGGCGGCAATGCCGAGCACCTCTTGCAATACGCTGCGGTCCACCGCTTGGGGTAAATAAGCGCGGGCCGAAAATCGGCTCAAAATGGCCGCGTCCACGCTGGCGGGGTCGTTCACACGGGTGCTGACTTGTGGGCCTGCAGGTGAAAGACTGGGGGATGTGCTCATGTCAAGGTCTCCAAATAGGCTTTGAGGTCTGCGGGCAAGGCAACGGGGCGGCGGGTCTCACGGTCCACATACACATGGACAAAATGGCCCCGAGCAGCGGTGAGGTCGACCCCTTGGGCAAACAAACCCACCTCGTAGCGCACACTGGAAGTGCCCAGCTTGGCCACACGAATGCCAGCGTCGATGGTTTGGGGGAATGCCAAGGGCGCAAAATAGAAACACTGTGTTTCCACCACCAAGCCGATGGTGGTTCCAGCATGGATGTCTAAAACACCTTGTTCAATGAGCGTGGAGTTCACAGCCGTGTCAAACCAACTGTAATACACCACGTTGTTCACATGGCCGTAGACGTCGTTGTCCATCCAGCGCGTGCTGATGGGTCTGAACGCCTTGTAAGCGCTGCGTGCGTCGGCTTGGGGCTTCGGGGATGGAGTCACGGGCGAAGTCATGGCTGTCGATTGTGCCAGCGTTGCCAGTAAGAAAGCGCCACCGCCCAGGTTTGCATTTGCACCTGCACCGTGGTCTCGATGTTGTGCCCATAGCCCCCACCCATGCACATCACCACGGGCAATCGGCGCTGCCATGCCCAGTCCATGACCACGCGGTCGCGGGCTTGCATGCCATCGGCTGTGAGCTTCAAACGGCCCAGTCGGTCGCCCTCGTGCGGGTCGGCCCCTGCCAAATACACCACCAGATGCGGGTCAAACCGGTCTTGCAGGCTTTGCAGGGCCTGCTCCAGGGCGGCCAAATAGGGCTCATCGGTGCAACCGTCGGGTAAGCCCACGTCCAGGTCACTGCCTTCTTTTCGAAATGGAAAATTCTTTTCGCCATGCACAGACAAGGTGAACACGCTGGGGTCGTTGGCAAAGATGTGTGCAGTGCCATTGCCTTGGTGCACATCCAGATCGATGACCGCCACGTTCATGCTTCGGCGGCGATGCCGCCAAGCTTCGGCTTGCATCCGTCGGGCCGTGACGGCGATGTCGTTGAACACACAAAACCCGCCGCCTTTGTGCGCATAAGCGTGGTGCGTGCCTCCGGCCAAGTTACCCGCTACGCCTTGCACCAGCGCGTCGCGCGCAGCAGCCACAGTCGCGCCCACCGAGCGGCGCGCCCGTTCGGCCATGGCCGGGCTCCACGGAAAACCGATTTCCCGCTGAACAGTCGCAGCAAGTCCCCCTGTGCTCACCGCTTGAATGTAGTCAGGCGTGTGCACCAAGGCCAACTCGCCATCACTGGCCGCGGGAGCCTCGCGCATCACCACCCCGGTCAGCTCAGCCCCCAAGCGGTCGCGCAGTCGGCTGTACTTGCGCATGGGAAAGCGATGGCCTTCGGGCAAGGGCAGGACAAAGTGATCGGCGTAATAGGCGTGCATAAATGGGGTGATTGGCTTGATCCAGCACAACCCGATTCTAGAAAACCCTCTCTAAACTGAGCCCTGACAAGGGCCTTGGGCTTGAAAAGCTCTGCACAAACCCTAAAATCAAAACCATGCTGCACTGCAACAATGTTGTATGACCCCGGTCAGTTTCGGCGCAGTTTTCTTGAGACCTTGATTTTTATTTGGAGCCTTTCATGATGACACCCGAGCAAATCGTCGCCGCACACAAAGCCAACGTTGAAACCCTGTTTGGTTTAACCGCCAAAGCATTCGAAGGCGTTGAAAAATTGGTTGAATTGAACTTGAGCGCCGCCAAAGCGGCCTTGGAAGAGTCTTCCAGCAACACACAAGCTGTTTTGAGCGCCAAAGACGCCCAGGAATTGCTGGCCATGCAAGCCAACCTGTTCCAGCCATTGGCCGAAAAAACATCCGCCTACAGCCGTCACCTGTACGACATCGCTTCGGGCACAAGTGGCGAATTCACCAAAGCATTCGAATCCCAATCGGCTG
>NZ_CAMBNZ010000082.1 GCF_945869175.1 Limnohabitans sp. Rim8
GCGCCGTATCAAACAACTCGAAGGCGCACTGGGCCGTAAGACTTTGGAGAACGAGATTCTCAAGGAGGCTGTGGACTTCGCCAAAGCAAAAAAGTGGATTGCGCGCTCGCCAGTATTGCCCGGGGGCGAGCAGTGAGAGCCGTCTGCCATGCCCTTAGCGTGTCGCGCAGCCATGTGTTGGCTATGAGAGTTCGCCCATCCGAATGGACAGACTTGAGAAAGTCACCCTCAAGAACTGATGACGCCGCCGTCAAGCAAGCCATTGCCAATGTGGTCAAGGGCCGCGCCACCTATGGCTACCGCCGTGTCTGGGCTCGCTTGCGGCTGGAAGGACACGACCGAGTCAACCACAAGCGGGTTTACCGGGTGATGCGTGACGAAGGCTGGCTGCTTTACAGGCATGGGGCTAAACCCGTCGATACCCGAAAGCACGAAGGCGAAGTGGCCGTCAAGGAAAGCGATGTGCGCTGGTGTTCGGATGGCCTGGAATTGTCATGCGACAACGGCGAGAAAGTGCGGGTGGCGTTTGCACTGGACTGTTGTGACAGGGAAATCATGAGCTGGGTGGCCACCACCAAAGGCATCGATGCGGCCTTGGTGGGGGATTTGATGATGCAGGCGGTGGAGAACAGGTTTGGCCCGGATGGCAAGCCGCCCAAGCCGATTGAATGGTTAACCGACAACGGCAGCTGCTACACGGCGGCCGAGACCAAGAGCTTTGCCAGGCAATTGGGACTCAAGCCGGTGACCACGCCTGTGACCAGCCCGCAGAGCAACGGCATGGCCGAGAGCTTTGTGAAAACATTGAAACGGGACTACGCCAAACTGGCCGAACGGCCGGACTCACAAACGGTGATGGAGCAATTGCCCAAATGGTTCGATGACTACAATTCTTATCACCCACACAGCGCTTTGGGCTACGTGCCACCCAAGCTGTTCAGGGAGAAACGAGCGGTAAATTAAACATACCGACGGTACTGGGTTACGGGGTCAAGACCACTCACCGGCTGCGGCCAGATGAACGCCGCAAAGTAACTGGTTAAGTACTTTCATCTGGGCGCCTGCCCCGGCAGCGCCAAGATAGTAGACATTGGAACCAAAGGCCGCCAATACAGGTCGAGCTATTTCAAATGCCGTGGGGTCTCCCGATCCCATGATGGTCAGAGTCCCCTTCATTGCTCCGGAGGCACCGCCTGTAACGGGTGCATCCACTAATGCAATGCCATCCTTGGACATTCTTTCGCATAAATTTTTCACATAAGTTGGATCCATAGTGCTGCACACGATCACTACAGATTCCTTAGACAACTTCTCAATTAACCCTGAATTACCATAGAGAACGGATTCAGTTTGTTCTGAATTCACCACGAAACTGATGACGATTTTTACTTTAGAAGCTAATTGCTCAATTGAGGGTACGGGAACGCCTCCTTGCTCTTGAAGCCAATCTAGAGACTCTTTACGGACATCAAAACCTATTACTTCGAATTTGTGTTTCAACAAGTTGATTGCGGCACCGCGACCCATTGCGCCTAAACCAATCAATCCAATTGATGTTCTTGTCACTTCATTGGTCAAAATTCACCCCAGTCTTTGTTTTAGAAACTGCTTGGCGAGTCAAGCTATTCGATTTACATCCAACTTCTAATAGATGCCGCCATCTTTTCGGTTGAAATTCCATAGCGATCGTGCAAAGTTGGCAAAGCACCTGCATCGAGGAACGCATCAGGCAGTCCTAACATGCGGTATTTTTTGGGTGCAACACCTTCACGCAACAACAAACTTGCCACGGCTTCTCCCAATCCGCCGGTAACGGAATGGTTTTCAGCAACTACGACCAAACGTCCCGGTTTACGCACTTCGGCCAAGATGGTTGCTTCATCTAACGGCTTAATGGTTGGGCAGTGCAATACCGCAACATCAATATGGTCGCGTTCAAGTTCCTTGGCCACCTCCAGTGTTCGCATCGTCATGAATCCGCTGGAGATCACCAGGACTTCATTCCCATCACGCAGCATCTTGGCTTTGCCCAACTCAAACTTGTAGTTGTATTCGTCCAAGACCAGTGGGACGTTGCCTCTCAACAAGCGCATGTAAACAGGGCCTTGGTGTGCCGCGATTTGGGGCACAGCTTGCTCGATGTCGAGTGCGTCACACGGGTCGACCACTGTCATGCCGGGAATCGCGCGCATCATTGCCAAATCCTCAGTGGCTTGGTGGCTTGGGCCATAACCTGTGGTCAGTCCTGGCAAAGCACAGCAAATTTTCACGTTCAAATTTTCTTCAGCAATGACTTGGTGGATGAAGTCATAGGCCCGACGTGTGCCGAATACCGCATAGGTGGTGGCAAATGGGACTAAGCCTGTTTTAGCCATTCCGCCCGCAGCACCCATGAGTAACTGCTCGGCCATACCCATTTGGAAAAACCTATCAGGATATGCTTGTGCAAATAAATGTAAGTCGGTGTATTTGCCTAAGTCGGCAGTCATGCCCACCACCTCAGGATGATTGGCTGCGTACTCAACGAGGGCTTTACCAAATGGTGCAGCTTGAACTCGTTGGCCTTCAGACGCAATAGACGCGATCATTGCCGACGTAGTCAGCCGGGGTTTTTTGTCAGTGACAACTGTCATTTTTTTCCTTCTGGTCGATTCGAGTCCAACACATCCAACGCTTGTTTCCACTCCGGCGGGTCAACGCGGATGAAGTGGTTTTTTTCGCGTGCCTCGAGGAAAGGGACGCCTTTACCCATCAATGTGTCGCACAAAATCACTCGAGGCTTAGCGTCTTTCAATGAACGTGCGGTGTCAAAGGCGTTCAGAACACTTGGCAAGTGGTTGCCATCGATACGCTGAACGTGCCATCCGAACGAGGCCCATTTCTCTGCTAAAGGCTCAAAGCCCATGATCTTTGTGGACGGCCCATCGGCTTGCTGGTTGTTGATATCCACCAAACAAATCAAGTTATCCAACCCGTGGTGCGCTGCAGACATGGCAGCCTCCCAAGTTGAGCCTTCGTCCAGCTCCCCATCTGACATAGAGTTGTAGACAAAGGCAGAGTTTCCTTGGTGCCTTAACCCCAAAGCCATGCCTACTGCTATAGGTAAACCCAGGCCAAGAGATCCACCAGAGATTTCCATGGCTGGGGTGTAAGTGGCCATACCTGACATAGGTAAGCGGCTGTCATCGCTGCCGTAGGTTTCCAACTCGGACTCGGGAATGATGCCCGCCTCAATCATGGCTGCATACGCTGCAATCGCGTAATGACCGTGCGAGAGCAAAAATCGGTCACGCCCAGGCCACTCAGGCTCATTGGGTCGAAAATTCATGGCGTGGCCATAGGCAACCGCTAAAACATCTGCATAGCCAAGCGCTTGGCCAACATAGCCTTGACCCTGTACTTCACCCATGCGTAAGGCGTAGCGGCGAATACGCCATGCACAATGCAAAACCTCCAAAAGATTAGTGGTCTCAGCGGGGGAGGACGTTTTATTCAAATTCATCGCCTAGATTCCTTTTTGAACGCATTGGATACAACAGGAATTTGCATCTGCTTTATGATTTATTGCATTCTTCTCGGTTGCTACTGCTGCAACAAGAAGCTTTCCTTCAACTGGGATTGAATTTTTTTTAAGCGGTATAAACCCTATGCAACTTCCCCCGATAAAAGGCATCGTTGCACTCGACTCTGTGGTCCGACTTGGCAGCATCAGCAAAGCTGCTGAAGACCTGAATTTGACGGTTTCAGCTGTAAGTCATCAGCTTTCAACGTTAGAGTCTTTCGTCAATCAAAAATTACTTGAACGATCTTCAAAAGGAGTGACCTTAACAATCTATGGAGAGAGATTTCACAGGGAAATTTCAGGTGCACTGACACTGATTTCTGCAGCTGCACAAAACCTGAGATCGGGCGAAACCGATGAAGTACTGCGCATTCACGCAGTCCCTTCGTTTGCAAGCCTATGGCTAATGCCTCGCCTTCCTAAGTTTCGGGAGTTGCATCCAAAAATTCGCGTTCATCTCGCTGCATCGCATGGGGAGGCTGATTTTTCCAGGGGGCAAGCGGATGTGGACATCCGTTATGGAAATGTTCAGGGTAGAGATCTTCACATCGAGGCAGTCTTTTCTGAAGACATCTTTCCAATGATTTGCCCTCGATTGAAGTCAACTCTTAAAATTAGCGAACCGATTGATTTGGTTAACTTTGAGTTGATTCGGTCTGAACTCACGATGATTCAATGGCAGCACTGGTTTGCTGCTCATAACGTTCCCTTGGGACCAAATAATTTTGTGCTCTCATTCGACAGAACTTCAATGGTCCTTGAAGCTGCAATACAAGGTTTGGGGATAGCGTTGGATAGTGCTAGGACAGCTGAAAAAGCACTACAGAGGGGCGATTTGGTACCTGTTTTTGAAGATCGAAAAGCGATGACAGTTCATGCTCACCATTTGGTTTATCCTCGCGCTCATGCCCAATGGGACAGGGTGGAAAAATTTACGTTATGGCTGCGTGAAGAAGCATCTGCAAATCCTAAAAAGCTTTAATCAGAATGCTTGTTCAGCCCGAGCATGAATAGCCTTCGAGACGTGAGGAGGCTCCTCACTTTGAAAAGCTGAAGACCTCTGTAAGTCTTTACTCACTCCTAGGCCTCATGTCACAATCTCACATCGTAGCCAAAGATCATTTTTAATTGAGCAGCGCGGTTTCGGGCCGTCCATGACCATGACTTTGTGGCCGCTTACAGCCTAAATCAGCCATTGACCCACACGACCCGGACACAGTCAGAACATACCAAACAACACCCCGTGTCGCACACTGGCCAGCTGGGAATGCCTTAAAGCATCCGCGCCAGCGACGCCTGCAAATGCTCTGATGGCATGCGCTTGAAGCCCGAACGGGCAAAGCGCTGCAAGCGCCCTTGCATGAAGGCCACCAGCAAAGAAGCCACCAATTGAGCGTCAGCCGTTGGGGTGGCTGACTCAGCGCCTTTGAGGGATTGACGCAGCTGCGCTTCGATCTTGTCAAAAAGCAAGTTGATGCGTTCTTGCAAGCGCTCGTGCTCCAGCACCAACGCGTCGCCGGTCATGACACGGCTCATGCCCGGGTTTTTTTCAGCAAACTGCAGCAGCAAGGCCACGATGCGGCCCGCTTGCGCTGGTCCTGCAGGCTCACGGTCTGTCACCTGACGGATCAAGCCGATGACCGATTGATCGACAAAATCAATCAAACCTTCAAACATCTGTGCCTTGCTGGCAAAGTGCCGGTACAAGGCCGCTTCGCTCACACCGATTCTGGCGGCGAGGCTGGCTGTCGTCACGCGCTCTGCTCCGGGCTGCTCCAGCATGTCGGCCAAGGTTTGCAAGATTTGCAAACGCCGTTCGCCGGGGCGTGGTCGTTTGCGCCCAGGTGTGGCCTCATCCTCTGAAAACCGCTCACCTTGTTGTTGGTCGTCCATCTCTGCCCCTCTGTTTGTGTCGCTGGGTCGTCCAGATCTTGGATCGACTTCAGCGGCTGCGGATCATGGTGCCGAACGCTTGTTCAGACAACACTTCCAGCAGCATGGCGTGGGGCACACGGCCGTCGATGATGTGGACCGCGTTCACACCGCTCTTGGCGGCGTCGAGGGCACCCGCAATCTTGGGGATCATGCCGCCGCTGATGGTGCCATCGGCACACAACTCGTCGATGCGACCAGGCGTCAATTCGGTCAACAACTGGCCTTCTTTGTCGAGCACGCCGCGGATGTTGGTCAACATCAACAGCTTTTCGGCTTGCAACACGGTGGCCAACTTGGCGGCCACCACATCGGCGTTGATGTTGTAGCTTTCGTTGTTGGCGCCGAAACCAATAGGGCTGACCACCGGGATGAAGGCATCGTCTTGCAGGCACTGGAGAATCGACGGATCAATGCTTTCGATCTCGCCCACCTGGCCCACATCGTGCTCTTTGCTCGGGTCTTGGTTGTCCACCAAGCGCAGTTTTTTGGCCCGGATCAGGCCACCGTCGCGGCCCGTGAGACCGACGGCTTTGCCGCCTGCGCGGTTGATCATGCCCACGATGTCTTGCTGCACTTCGCCGCCCAGCACCCACTCCACGACTTCCATCGTTTCGGCATCGGTCACACGCATACCCTGAATGAATTCGCCAGTTTTGCCCAAGCGCTTCAAGGCCGTTTCAATTTGCGGGCCACCGCCGTGCACCACCACCGGGTTCATGCCCACCAGTTTGAGCAGCACCACGTCTTCGGCAAAGGCTTGCTGCAGGGCCGGGTCGGTCATCGCATTGCCGCCGTATTTGATGACCAGGGTCTTGCCGTGAAACTTGCGGATGTAGGGCATGGCCTGCGCCAGAATCAGGGCTTGGTCGTGCGGTGCAAGGGTAGAGGCAGCAGTGGTGTCGGTCATGGTGCGTGGCGAAGTTTCAAAGGAATATTAAAAGTCCAAAGGATTGTGCCGCAAGCCGGTGACGGCTCAGAGGATCTCGGTCAGCATGCGGTTGACACCGTGCTGCCACGGCGGCAAAACCAAACCAAATGCTTGTTGCAGCTTGGATGTGTTGAGCCGTGAATTCAAAGGTCGTTGGGCGGCTGTCGGGAAGGCTGTGGTGGGCACAGGCGCAATCTCGGTCACTTTCAGGTCCAAGGCGGGGTGCCGTTGACGGGCTTGCGCGATCACATGGCTGGCGTAACCATGCCAGGTGGTTTCACCCGAGGCCACCAAGTGGTAAAGCCCACCCAGTTCTGGCTTGTGCAAGACACAGCGCAGGGCATGGGCCGTCACATCGGCGATCACATCAGCGCCAGTCGGGGCGCCATGCTGGTCGTCGATGACCGTCAAGCGCTCACGCTCCCCCGCCAGCCGCAGCATGGTTTTGGCGAAGTTGCCGCCCCGCGCTGCATAGACCCAGCTGGTGCGAAAAATCAAGTGTCTGCAGCCACTGGCGGCAATGGCCTGCTCACCTTCCAATTTGGTCTGGCCATACACGCTGAGGGGCCCGGTGGCATCGCCCTCTTGCCAAGCTTGGTCGCCCTCGCCGTTGAACACGTAATCGGTCGAGTAGTGCACGAACCAAGCACCCACCTCGGCTGCGGCCCTGGCCAGTGCACCGGGTGCAGTCGCATTCAGCATGCGGGCCAATTCAGGCTCAGACTCGGCTTTGTCCACCGCCGTATGGGCCGCCGCATTGACAACCACGTCGGGCCGGAAATCCCGCACGGTTTGCGCCAAACGCTCAGCTTGGCTCAGGTCGCCGCAAAATTCGAGGCTGTGACGGTCCAAGGCCAGCACCTCTCCCAGGGGGGCCAGGCTGCGCTGCAACTCCCAGCCCACTTGGCCATTTTTACCCAACAACAAGATCTTCATGCTCGGCGCTCGGCGTAATTTTTGCTCACCCACTCACGGTATGCACCGCTTTGCACATGCGCCACCCAATCGGGGTTGGCGAGGTACCACTCGACGGTCTTGCGGATGCCAGTTTCAAAAGTTTCGGCAGGCTTCCAGCCCAATTCGGCTTGGAGTTTGCGGGCATCAATCGCGTAGCGGCGGTCATGGCCTGGGCGGTCGGTCACATAGCTAATCTGGCTGGCGTAGCTGCCCTCGGTCTTGGGGCGCATCTCGTCCAGCAATTTGCAAATGGTTTGCACGATCTCGATGTTGGGCTTTTCGTTCCAACCGCCCACGTTGTAGACCTCACCCAAGCGGCCGGCTTCGAGCACACGGCGAATGGCGCTGCAGTGGTCCTTCACATACAACCAATCGCGGATCTGCATGCCGTCGCCATACACGGGCAGCGGCTTGCCGGCCAATGCGTTGACGATCATGAGCGGGATGAGCTTTTCGGGGAAATGGTATGGCCCGTAGTTGTTGCTGCAGTTGGTGGTGAGCACCGGCAGTCCATAGGTGTGGTGCCAAGCACGGACCAAGTGGTCACTGGCCGCTTTGCTGGCGCTGTAGGGACTGTTGGGCTCGTAACGGTGGGATTCGGAAAACGCCGGATCGCCTTTGGCCAAAGAGCCGTACACCTCGTCGGTGGAGACATGCAAAAACCTGAACCGACTCTTCGCGTCAGCATCCGACAGACCGGCCCAGTGCCCCCGCACCGACTCGAGCAACCGGAAAGTGCCCACGATGTTGGTTTCAATGAATTCACCGGGGCCATGAATGGAACGGTCCACATGGCTTTCGGCCGCGAAGTTGAGCACGGCACGCGGTTGGTGCTCTGCCAACAAGCGGCTGACCAAGGCTGCATCGCCAATATCGCCTTGCACGAGTTGGTGCCGCGCATCGCCTTGCAGGCTGGCCAGGGTTTCGGGGTTGCCCGCGTAGGTGAGCTTGTCGAGGTTGATGACGGGTTCTTGGCTGGTGGCCAGCCAATCGAGGACAAAGTTGGCGCCAATGAAGCCGGCGCCGCCGGTGACAAGAAGGGTCATGAGGATCAGGATCTGTTGGGTACTGCAGGACGCGTTACCACTGTGCTGCGATTTTAGAAGCATTGCGCTCGATCGCAGGTTAAAGTGGCATCTTGTTCAGGAAGTGCACCATGGCCAAATCAAACGACTCCACGCGCAACAAAACAAACGCCTTTGCGCCACCAGACAGCACCACACCACCCGCCCAGCACGTTTGGTTGGCCGGTTTGGGGGCCATGGCCAAAGCCCAAGAGCAAGGCAGCAAAGCCATTGAGGCCTTGCTGAATGACGGCTTGGCATTCCAGCGCAAAAGCCAGGCCGAGGCCCAAAAACGACTGCACGAAGCTACCGAACGCCTGAGTCATATGGCCACTGACTTTGGCCAACAGGCCACGGGCCGTGTGGACAAACTGGAGCACTTGTTTGAAGACCGCGTGGCCAAAGCTTTGCACCGTCTGGGCATGCCCACACTGCTGGACATCCAGATGCTGACCGAGCGTGTGGCGCAACTCGAATCTCAATTGGCTGCTGTGCTGAAAACGTCACCTGCATCCGCGAAGCAAACGCCCACCAATACAGCAGCAAAAACTGCGGCCAAAGTGCCTGCTCAAAATTCGGGAAAGACTGCCGCGAAAAAAGCAGCCGAAACACCCGCCAAGAAAACCCGTTCAAAGCCCGCTTGAACCACAGGCACGGCGCACCGACATGGCCAAAAAAGCCCCCCGCCGCACCGCCGAGCGCATTGCCGAGGTCACGCTGGCCTTGTTCAACCGGTTTGGTGAACCGAACGTCTCAACGACGCTGATCTCGGCTGAGCTGAACATCAGCCCGGGCAATCTTTATTACCACTTCGCGTCCAAAGATGCCTTGGTCAACCACCTGTTTGACCAGTACGAAGTGGCCATCTTGGCCTTGCTGGACGCCGCACCCGATGTGCGTGACACCGAAGACGCATGGTTCTTTTTGCATTCCTTGTTTGAGCAGGTCTGGAACCACCGTTTTTTGTACCGCGATTTGAACAATTTGCTCTCGGGCAATCGGCACTTGGAGACCCATTTTTATGCGGTGCTGGAGCGCCAAACTCTGGCTTTTCGACAAATGCTCGAAGCCTTGGCAGCGGCGGGCTTGATGTCGATTGACCCGGACAGCATCGAAACCTTGTCTGCCAGCATGTCGGTGATGGTGACGTATTGGCTCAGCTATGAGTATGTGCGCAACCCACGGCAAGCGCTCGAGCCTGCCAGCGCGGGTCTGGCCCTGACGCGGGGTGCGCAACATGTGCTGGCTTTGCTGACGCCCTACATGGCCAGCCAGGATTTGCAAGCGCATTTGCAAGCTTTGAGCTCGGCTTACAGCGCCAACGGATCGCGCTGAAGTGCCTTTCAAGGCCTCTTGCCTGCGGCCAGGACTCAGGGCGCTGTTTTGAAACGCAAAGCCGCCAGTGCCAGCAAACCGTCAAAAATCAAGTTGTCCACCAACTCAAACTGAAGCGACATGCTGGGCGCCATTTTCCAACCTGCGCCGCCCGTCATGACGCACAACGGTTCTTGCCCTGAGTGCTTGCGCAGGTGTTGCACCATGCGTTCACAAGCCCCAGCGATCGCATAGGTGCCGCCACTGGTGAGGGCATCGCTGGTGTTGGTGGGAAAGAGCGTGACCTCGCCTGTGGGCACATGCAAACCGGCCGTGCCGGACTCCAGCGCCCGCAGCATGATCCCGTGGCCAGGCAAAATCAGCCCACCCAAAAACCGCCCTTCGGCATCGATCGCTTCGACCGTCACGGCTGTCCCCACCATGACCACCACCAAGGGGCGAGAAGGGCCTTCGGCTGGCATGCGGTGACGGGCACCGATCATGGCCACCCAGCGGTCAGAACCCAAACGGGAAGGGTGGTCGTAGCCGTTGATCAGGCCCGCTTCTTGCGCGCTGGGCACGACCCACTGCGGCGTGACATCCCAGATGTCCATTTGCTCCTGCACACGGCGCTTGATCGCATCACCGGCCACCACACATCCGAGCATCTGGTCAGGCTTAGGCAGTTGCGCCCAAGCCCCTTCAGACAGCCGGTCGATGTTTTCCAGAAATTCGGCACCATGCGCCATTAACTGCCCATGGGGGCTGGGTTGGTCGTACAGCGCCCACTTCAGGCGCGTGTTGCCCACATCGATGGCTAAAAATGTCATCCGGCGATGATAAAGAGTTTCAGAACTCTCTTTGCGCTTTGCGAATCGCTTCTTGCGCACCACGGTCCGATCGGGCTGGCAGATCAGAGGCATCCACCTGGATCATCAAGCCCAGCAGTTTGGCCCCATGCTCCACCGCCAGCGATGCATAGCGAATGTCACCCTGAACCAACGCGCTGGCCATGACCTCCACACGGTCAAACGCATGAATATTGCCCGACACCCGACCTGCCACGATGATGCGGCTGGCCAGCACGTCGCCCATCACTTCACCCGTGGGGCCAATCACCACAGAAATGCTGGCATCGTTGGGCGCCTCGATGTTGCCCACCACCTTGCCATCGATGCGCACGCTTTCCTTGAGCTTCAAACACCCGTGAATTTCAGCATGGCGACCGATCAGTGTGTCGAATTTCTCCTGGTCCATGACCAAGGGACTGATGCTTGTTTTCTTCTTGGTGAACATGTTGTCTCCTGAAATGATGTGTTTCTCAATCACGCGCCCAGGCCGACATGGCCTTGGCGGGGTGCATTGATCTCCCCTGAAAGAGCACCTCGTAGTGCAAATGGGGGCCGGTTGAACGGCCGGTGTTGCCCAGAGCGCCCAACACGGCATGCTGGGCCACTTGATCGCCCAGCTGAACGTCGATGGTTTTCAGATGCGCGTAGCGGGTGACAAAACCCTGCTTGTGCGCCAGTTCCACCAGATTGCCATATGCCCCGGAGTACTCGGCCCGAATCACCTCACCCGCCGCGGTGGACAACACCGGCGTGCCCACAGGTGCGACAAAGTCGATGCCCTCGTGAAGGCTGGGCAAACGGGTGAATGGGTCGACACGAAAACCAAAGGAGCTGGTGATCAAAAACTCACCCGAAACAGGCAACTGGGTGGGCAGTTGGTGCAGCTGACCCAGATCTTGCTCCCACCGAATTTGCATCTGAGACAGCGATTTTTCAAAACGCTGGGCCTGCTGCAAGGATTGGTCGATTTGCTGATCGAGCCGCCACTCATTGATGCCCCAGCGGGGCAACAGGTTCAGGGGGCCGCCTTGGCCACGGTTCAAGTCCATTTTGTCCTGGCTTGAAAAAGACAGGAGCTTGTTGAGCCCCACCCGGCCCAGCACTTGGTTTTTGGTTTCTTCCAATTTTTTTAGACTGTCACTGACTGCCTGCAACTGCTGATCCAGATGTTCCAGCTTGGCACGGTAAGTGGCCTCAATTTTATCTTGCTCGCTTTGACTGGTGACCCCGCCCAAGCGATGGGCCAACAGGGGTGCGTGTTCAATGGCCACGCGCAAGCCAATCCAATGAAAGACAAACCCGAGAACGACCAAAGAAACGACCAAGCCCGCCAGCAGCATGCCCAACGTGCGTGTTGTGATGGCGAGTTTGACGACCTTGCCAGCAGGCCCAGCGATCCAAATCAACTGCATGCTTTCCCCAAGTAGGCAACAGAATAAAAGACGTTTTAAACAATTACCTGACGAAGAAAGCAGGCAATTTACGAATAAAAAAGGGCTAATGATACATAACAGTCGGCCGTAGAGAACCTTGACCAAGGCCTAACAGATGAGTCCTCTCGAAGGGCGCTCTTACAAGATCGGTCGCATGACCGGCACCACCGACTCATAAGCCCTAGCGGCTCGCAAGACCAGCGCATCACCAAAC
>NZ_CAMBNZ010000083.1 GCF_945869175.1 Limnohabitans sp. Rim8
GATGACCTGACGGCCAAATTGCGGGCCAGCGACGAGCGCCGCGTGAGCTTCGAGCGCGAACTGGACCCTTTGCGCCAACGCATCACCGATTTGCAACTCAAGGAGCAAGCCGCACGGCTGGGCCTGGAGCAATACAGCCAGCTTTTGGCAGACGCCCAAGCCGACCTGGACAGGGTGGCCCAGTCGATCGAGGCGGGCCCGGTGCGTGTGACGGGCCTGCAAGGAGAGATTGACCGCATCCTCCGCGACATCACGGCACTCGGCCCGGTCAATCTGGCCGCGCTGGAGGAGCTGAGCACTTCGCGTGAGCGCAAGGTGTTCCTGGATTCACAGTGCGCTGACCTGACCGACGCCATGAACACGCTGGAAGACGCGATCCGCAAGATCGACGCCGAAACCCGCGACCTGTTGGGCGGCACTTTCAAGGTCGTCAACGAGCATTTCAGCCGCATGTTTCCCGAACTCTTTGGTGGTGGCAATGCCCGCCTGGTCATGACCGGTGACGAGATCCTGGACGCAGGCGTGCAGGTGCTGGCGCAGCCGCCGGGCAAGAAAAACCAGACGATCCACCTGCTCTCGGGCGGTGAGAAGGCCCTCACGGCTATCGCGCTGGTGTTTGCCATTTTTCAGCTCAACCCCGCACCTTTTTGCTTGCTGGACGAGGTGGACGCGCCGCTGGACGACGCAAACACCGAACGGTACGCCAAACTGGTCAAGGGCATGGGCAAAGAGACCCAGTTCCTGTTCATCAGCCACAACAAGATCGCCATGGAAATGGCCGAGCAGTTGATCGGCGTGACCATGCAAGAACAGGGCGTTTCGCGCATTGTGGCGGTGGACATGGAGTCTGCCGTTTCTATGGCCGACATGGCCTGAGGACCTTATGTTGGAATCAATGAGTTCTTTGCAATTGAGTTTGGCGGCCATTGGCGCGCTGACTGTGGGTGCTGTGGTGTTGTTCAATCACTGGCTGTCGCGAAAAAATGCGCCGAAGCAGGCCGAGCCTCAGATTGAACCCATGGGCGAGCCTGTTGGCAGCTCATCAAAAGCCACCGAGCAGACCGAACCGGTTTTGACCGACGACTTCGCCCGCTTGCCGCAACCTGAGCGCAAGCCCCAACTGGATGCGCTGATTGACGTCATCGCCACCATCGAGGTCGACCACACGGTTTCTGGTGATGCCGCCTTGGCTTTTTTGCCGGGGACACGCCGCGTGGGCACCAAGCCCTTCCATGTGGAAGGTTGCAGTGAGGAAAGTGGTGAATGGGAAGCCTTGACCGCGGGCCGTCGGTATTCGGCTTTTCAGGCGGGCGTGCAACTGGCCAACCGGGTGGGTGCGCTGAACAACATTGAATTTTCTGAATTTGTGGTCAAAACCCAGGCGTTTGCCGATGCGGTGGGCGGCAGCGCCAATTTCAGCGACATGCTTGAAGAGGTGGCACGGGCCCGTGAATTGGACCAATTTGCCAGCGCGCATGATGCGCAGCTGAGTTTCACCGTATGCGCTCGGGCCTCGGCTTGGAGCCCTGGCTATATCCAGCAACATGCCGCCCGTTTGGGTTTTGTGGCGGGGGTGATCCCTGGCCGCATGGTCGTGCCTGCCACCGTGGTCGGTATGCCGCCCATTTTGTCTTTGACCTTCGACACCCAAGCGGCCATGGCCGACGACCCGGCCTTGTCCGCCATCCGCGAGTTTTCTCTCAGCCTGGATGTGCCCCAAATTGCACGCGAAGACCAACCCTTTGAGCGTTTGCGCGAATGCGCCCGTTTGCTGGCCGAGCACATGGACGGCGTGGTGACCGATGGCAATGAGCAAATGCTGGGTGACGAGGTGCTGGACCAGATTGCCAGCGACCTGCAGCAGCTCTATGACGCCTTGGCCGCTCGCGAGTTGTCGGCGGGTTCGGCCCAAGCACGTCGCCTGTTTTCCTGATTCGGTTCTTGCACCATGTCGCATCCGGACTTGTTTGGCGACCTGTCAACCGGTGAATCTGCAGATACGGCGCTGCAAAAAAACCATTCTTTGGGCATGCCTTCCGAACGTGCCGCTGTCCTGCGCGGCATCTTGCACCGCTATGCCCACGCTTATTACACGCTCGACCAGCCAGAAGTTCCGGACGCCGAATACGACCGATTGTTCCAGGAATTGCAAGCGCTGGAGGCGGCCCACCCCGAACTTCTGAGCCCCGATTCGCCCACGCAGCGGGTCGGCGGGGCGGTGCTCGATGCTTTTGCGCAAGTCACGCACCGCGTGCCCATGCTGAGCATCCGCACCGAAACCGACACCGAGGCCAGCGGGGCCGAAGCGTTTGACACCCGCATCCGCAAGGAGCTGGGCCTGACTGAAGCCGACCCGGCGGTGTCGTATGTGGGCGAACTGAAGTTTGATGGCTTGGCCATGAGCCTGCGCTACGAGAGCGGCGTGCTGGTGCAAGCGGCCACCCGGGGCGATGGCGAAACTGGGGAAGAGGTCACTACCAACATTCGCACCATCGGGCAAATCCCGCTGCGCTTGCCAAGCGACGCGCCTGACGTGCTCGAAGTGCGCGGCGAGGTGTACATGCGCCGAAATGATTTTGAAGCCCTGAACGAACGCCAACGCCAGCGCATTGCCGCGGGCACCAAAGGCGAAAAAACCTTCGTCAACCCGCGCAATGCCGCTGCTGGCGCTGTTCGCCAACTGGATTCGGGCATCGCTGCCGAACGGCCGCTGAGCTTTTTTGCTTATGGTCTGGGCGACATCACCCCAACGAAGGATGGCGCCCCGCAGTGGCTGAGCCATTACGACATGCTGATGCAGCTCAAGGCCTGGGGTTTTCCGGTGGCAGAGCAAACCGCCTGCGTTCAAGGCGCTTTCGGCTTGGTGGCATTTCACCAGCGCATCGCGTCTGAACGCGATGCCTTGCCTTATGACATCGACGGCGTGGTCTACAAAGTCAACGACCTCGCGCTCCAGGCCCGTTTGGGCTTTGTGACCCGCGAGCCGCGTTGGGCCGTGGCCCACAAATACCCGGCGCAAGAAGAAATGACCACCGTGCTGGCCATTGATGTGCAGGTGGGGCGCACGGGCAAGCTCACGCCTGTGGCCAAACTGGCTCCGGTGTTCGTGGGCGGCGTGACGGTGACCAATGCCACACTGCACAATGAACTGGAAGCCCGCCGCAAGGACGTGCGGGTGGGCGACACCGTGATCGTGCGGCGTGCGGGCGATGTGATCCCTGAAGTGGTCTCGGTGGTGCTGGACCGCCGCCCACCCGATGTGCCCCAATTCACCATGATGAGTCACTGCCCAGTGTGCGGGAGTTTGGCAGAGCGGGAAGAGGGCGAGGCCGACCACCGCTGCACGGGCGGTCTGTTTTGCAGCGCCCAGCGCAAGCAAGCCATTTGGCACTTTGCGCACCGCCGCGCCATGGATGTGGATGGCCTGGGCGACAAGCTGGTGGACCAATTGGTCGATGCCGGCCATGTCAAAACGCTGGCTGACCTGTATCGCCTGAGCCTCTCAACACTGTCAGGCATGGACCGGATGGCTGAAAAATCGGCTGAAAACTTGCTGCAAGCCTTGGAAAAATCCAAGACAAGCACACTGGGCCGTTTTGTCTTCAGTTTGGGGATCCGGCATGTGGGCGAGGCCACGGCCAAGGAGCTGGCCCGTCACTTCGGCCAACTCGATGCCATCATGGTCGCCAGCGAGGACGCTTTGTTGCAAGTGGCCGATGTCGGCCCTGTGGTGGCGCACAGCATCCGCACCTTTTTTGACCAGTCGCACAACCGGGAAGTGGTTCAAGCCTTGCGAGATGCTGGCGTGACCTGGCCCGAAGGCGATGCCTTGGCCCCGACCGAGATGCCACTGGCGGGGGTCACGGTGGTGCTCACAGGGACCTTGCAAAGCATGGGCCGCGACGAAGCCAAAGAAAAACTTGAAGCTCTGGGGGCCAAAGTGGCCGGATCGGTGAGTAAAAAAACCCATTACGTGGTGGCCGGGGCCGAGGCGGGCAGCAAGCTCGACAAGGCTCAAGCACTGGGGGTGCCCGTTTTGGACGATGCGGGCTTGGCTGTTTTGCTTTCCGGAGAAAAACCATGACCGTGCGAGAGATTCTGAAAATGGGCGATGCCCGCCTGCTGCGTGTGGCAGAGCCTGTACAGACTTTTGACACGCCTGAGCTGCATGCGCTGCTGGCCGACCTGCGCGACACCATGGCCGCGGCCAACGGCGCGGGCATCGCAGCGCCGCAAATTGGGGTGAACCTGCAGGTGGTGATTTTTGGCAGCACGTCGGTCAATCCGCGCTACCCCGACCGAGAACTGGTGCCGCCTACGGTGCTCATCAACCCGGTCATCACGCCGCTCGTCAGCGATGAAGCGCAAGCCTGGGAAGGTTGCCTGTCGGTGCCAGGGCTGCGTGCCCTGGTGCCCCGCTGTTCTCGTGTGCGCTACACAGGCTTTGACGAAAAAGGCCAAGCCATTGACCGCACCGTGGAAGGCTTTCACGCCCTGGTGGTGCAACACGAATGTGACCACCTGATCGGCAAGCTTTTTCCCATGCGGGTGCGCGACTTCACGCATTTTGGTTTTACTGAAGTTCTGTTTCCCGGTATCAGCGCGGCTGAGGACGATTGAAGTCGCTCTGGCCAAAGTGGTGCACGGACCATCACCGAGAGGGCGCTGCGCCCACAAACCCACAGCGCCTGAAAACTCACAGCTTGGCCAGCTTCTCAAGCGCCAGGTTCAGCGTTTCGTCCTTTTTCGCGAAACAAAACCGGATGACTTTCTGATCAAAGCCATTGCCGTAAAAGGCTGACAGCGGAATGGCGGCAACGCCGATGTCGGTCGTCAGCCATTTGCAAAAGTCGGCATCGCTCAGGTTTTTCTCGGGTACTTTCAAGCCGGAAATGTCCACACATTGAAAGTAAGTGCCTTCGCTGGGCAGCAACTTGAACGATGTTGGCGCCAAGCCTTGTTGGAAGAGATCGCGCTTGCGCTGGTAAAAGGCGGGCAATTCGAGGTAGGGCGCCGGGTTGGCCATGAAGCGTGCCAGGGCATGCTGCATCGGGGTGTTGACGGTGAACACGTTGAATTGGTGCACCTTGCGAAACTCGGCGGTGTAGTCGGCAGGCGCGGCCACCGTGCCGATTTTCCAGCCCGTGACGTGGAAGCTTTTGCCAAAACTGGAGACGATGAAGGCCCGAGCGGCCAGGCCGTCAAAGTGGGCGGCGCTCCAATGCTGCTTGGGCGCGTAGACCATGTGCTCGTACACCTCGTCGCTGATCAGGACAATGTTGGTGGGGGCCAGAATCTCTTGCAGAGTCAGCATGTCTTGCTCAGACCAGATCATGCCGCTCGGGTTGTGCGGTGAATTGATGAGGATGGCACGGGTCTTGGGGCGGATGGCGGCGCGGATTTTGTCAAAGTCAGGTCGGAAGGTGCCCGGTGTCAAGGGGATACGCACCACCACACCGCCCGCCAGCTCGATGTTGGGCACATAGCTGTCATAGCAAGGTTCCAGCACGATGACTTCGTCGCCTGGGTGAACAATGGCCAGCACGATGGTGAGGATGGCTTGGGTGGCCCCGGCGGTGACGGTGATCTCGCTCACGGGGTCATAGTGGCGAGCGTACAGGGTTTCAATTTTGCGCGACACCACTTCGCGCAGCGGCGCCACGCCTGTCATGGGCGGGTATTGGTTGAGGCCTTCGCGCATCGCGTCGTTGACCAAGTCGAGCAGATGGGGGTCGCAGGGAAAGTCCGGGAAACCTTGGCCCAGATTGACCGCTTTTTTTTCGGTGGCCAACGCCGACATGACGGTGAAAATCGTGGTGCCCATGTCGGGCGCTTTGGAGACGAGGGTGGGTGTACGAGCGTTCATGGCGTGGCAGATGAAAGTGAAATCAGGCAGAGCGGCGTGCGCTCAAAGTTCGTAATCGTTGACATGGCCTGTCATGGCCTTGGTGATCAGTGGGGCCGTCAGGCGGTCGCTCAACAGTTCAGCAAAATGGTAGACAAATTGGCGCAGGTAAGCGCCCCGCTTGAACGCCACACGGGCCACGTTCTTGCCCAGCAGATGCCCTAAAGGACGAATCGCCAAGTCTTTGACCGGGTCTTCTTGGACGGCCATCTCGGCCACGATGCCGATGCCCAGGCCCAGGCGCACATAGGTTTTGATCACATCAGAGTCGATGGCTTCCAGCGCAATGCGGGGGTGCAATTTTTTGGCGGCAAAGGCTTGGTCGATGCGACTGCGGCCCGTGAACGACGGGTGGTAGGTGATGAGGGGTTCGCTGGCGATGTCTTCCAGTGACAAGTGTTCTTTGTGGGCCAAAGGGTGGTCCAAGGGCAGCACCAACACGTGTTGCCATTCATAACAGGGCAGGGTCACCAACTCTTCGTAGGCCGACAAGGATTCGGTGGCAATGCCGATTTCGGCGGTGTCGTCCAGCAGCATTTTCGCGACTTGGTCCGGAGCCCCTTGGTGCAGGCTGATGTTGACCTTGGGGTATTTTTCACGCAGTTTGGCCACAGGCAGGGGCAACACATAACGCGCTTGGGTGTGCGTGGTGGCGATCGACAAAGTGCCGTTGTCTTGCGCGCTGTATTGGTCGCCGATTTTGCGCAAATTGCCCACTTCACGCAGGATGAGCTCAATGCTTTGCAGAACATGCTGGCCAGGTTCTGTGATGCGCTTGAGTCGTTTGCCGTGGCGGGCAAAAATTTCGATGCCCAGCTCTTCTTCCAGTTCGATGATGGCTTTGGAAACGCCGGGTTGAGAGGTGTGCAAGGCTTTCGCTGTTTCCGTCAGGTTCAGGTTGCGGCGAGCGGCCTCTTGGACAAAGCGAAACTGATGGAGGTTCATGCGTTAAATGCCATATTGATTGGCATCATTATGCTTTATTCGAACTATTGCTTGGACGGTTGGCCTGCGGCTATTTGGGCCATCAACTGGGTCATGGCGGGGTGCTCACCGATGGCGGGGAGCATTTCAAACGCCACTTGGGGATAGGCTTCGATCAAGTCGGCCACCAATTGGGGCAAGTCTTCCCGCGCGTGCCGACCCACCCCCAAAAACATGGGCACGATCCGCAAATGGGACTTGCCTTGCATCATCAAGGCCTCGACTGTGGTGGGCAGGTCGGGCGTGGTCAGCTCCAAAAACGCGCAGGCCACGGTCAATGCAGGCCACTGCCGGGTCATTTCCTGAGCCACGGCATCGATGGGCAAACGCCACAGGGGGTCGCGTGAACCGTGGGCGAACAAAATCACCCCCACATTGGATTTCATGTCAGTCATCATCGCCTCAGCACCATCCACCAAAAACCCAACAAGGAGACAGCGCTGTAAATCAAAGAGGGCGCCGCCGCGGTCAACCAAGGTTGCCAGTTTTGCAAGTTCCCTGCGTGCCCAAACAAATTGTTCAAAAGCGAAAAACTGATGCCTGCCAGCACCCCGCCAAAAACGTACCCGGCAATTTGTCCTGAGCGAAAGTGCAAATAAGCGAAGGGCAAAGCCATCACCAGCATCACCAGGCAGCTCAAAGGGTAAAAAACTTTGCGCCAAAACTCGATTTCGTAGCGCTGCACGTTCTGTTGGTTGGCAGACAGATGGCGGATGTATTTGAGGAGTTCCCAGGTTCGCATGCGGTCTGGACTGAGCACCGCAGCAGCCACCATGTCGGCGCTGATGTCTGTAGACCAGTCGAGCGTGGCGTGTTGTAAGGATTGGTAGCGCAATGGCGCTGCTGGGCCGGAAGCTTGAATCGATTTTTCTTCTGCTTGCTTCAAGTGCCATTGACCTTGGCCAATGTCTGCCTCGGTGGCCGTGGTGATGGCCAACAATTGTCCTGACTCATTGAATTCGTGAATTCGGATGTTTTGCATGTGGCCGATGCCATCAAATCTTCGGACATTCACCGCAAAGTGCCGCTTGTCTTGTGTTTCTTTCAGCCAAGCACCGGTTTGGCCCACCGTCAAATGGCCCTGAAATTTCGATTTGAGCAGGACGCCTTGTCGATCGGCCCAAGGCGCGACGTAGTCGCCCACCAAAAACGTCAAAACCACAAAAACCATTCCCAGTTGCAGCAGCGTGCCCAGGGCCCTGAGGGGTTCCAACCCACCCGTTCGCAAGATGGTGAATTCGGAACTTTGCGCCAACCTGGCCATGATGAAGATGCCGCCAATCAAGACGGAAATCGGCAACAACTCATAGATGTGCGCTGGGGTCTTGAGCAAGGCATACAAAACAGCGTGTTGCAGCGAGTAGCCCTGGCTGGCATATCGGGCCAGATGTTGCAACTCTTCGACGATGTCAAAGAAAAGGAACAAGGCCAAGAAGGCCAGTGCCACAAAAGCAACCCCGCGGGTGATTTCGCCATGCAAGATTTTGCGGACGGTCTTCATGGCGCACGCCCAGGGACAGAAAAGCTGAACACGCGCAACATGGGCCAAACCCCATTGAAATGGCGCACTGCAAGCCATGCCCATGCCAGCAAAAAGAATCCGCCATGCAGCATCAGCATGAAGGGGGCGAACCCAACGCGTCCCGAACCGACCCAGCTTTGGCCCACATTCAGCATATTGAAATAGGCCACAAACATAAAAAGTGCCAATGCCAAGTGGTAGCTGCGACCTGCCCGTGGGTTGACGGTCGAGACGGCCAGAGCCATCAGCATCAAATTGACGCTGGCCAGGCCGAGCCCCAAACGCCAAGACAGTTCACCCAAGTGTTCCGGGGTGGGTGATTGGAGCAACTGCCAGGTGGAGGCGTGGCGGGCGCTCAAACCGGTCAATGACAATTTGACATCGTCATCGATCAGCAATTCGTAGTGCTCAAATTGCGTCAGTCGCGTTTCCCCAGATTCACGGTTGGTCAACCACTGTTGGCCTTTGTCAAGCAATAAAAATCGGTCATTGCCGACGATGTCGATGCGGCCCGATTGTGCTGTGGTCACGCTTTCCATGTGGCCGTCTATGCTGGAGATGAACACATGTCGGCCAATCCGGTTGTCTGGACTGTCCTTGTCAATGAAAAAGACACGCTGACCGCCTGCGGACTCCTGGAACTGGCCAGGCGCTATTCGCTCAAAGTCATTTCGTTTCTCGAACCGTTGGGTCAACTCATGAATTTGCTGGTTGCTCCAAGGCCAGGCCAACAAGGCCAGAAAAAACACCACCAACAAGAAAGGCCAAGCGAAGCCAAACAAAGGCCGCACAAATTGGCCCAAACCTTGACCGCTCGAAAACCAAATCACCATTTCGCTGTCGCTGTACATGCGAGAGAGGGTGGCCACCACGGCGATGAAAAGACTCAAGGCCATGATGGTCGTGAGTTGACTGACCACACTGAAGCCCATGACCTGCAACACTTCGGAGGGGTTGACCCTGCCACGGCTGGCCTGGCCCAAAGTCCGAATCAAGGTGATGGTGATCAAAATAGAGACCAGAACCACCAAGCTTGACCAAAAATTTCGGCCCAGATCTTTGCGTAATGAAGAATGGAATAACATGCCAACCAAGGAAAAGCTGAATTATGAACTTCGAAATCCAAAAACGCGCCCTGTCCACGCTGATTCGTGAGGATCTGGACGCTGTGGTGGTCTTGTGGCCAGCCCCAGACGACCAACTGACCGCCAGCCTTGACCCCATCTCGGCCTTGGTCAAGACGGCCACACAACACGGTGATTTTGACCACAAGCCCGGTACCACCTTGTCTTTGTATGCCCACCCGGGTGTGAAAACCAGGCACTTGGTGATCGTTTCCGTGGCCGACGGCAAGCCGGCGAAGGTTCGAACGGCCCTCCTTGCGGCATGGTCCGTTTTGAAATCCTTCAAAGTCAAGCGCTTGGGCGTCCATGCGGCCTTCGATGTGTCGACCCAAGCCCTTCAGATGGCCGCCACAACGCTGGCCGATGCCAGTTACAGCTACACCAGTACCTTGAGCCAACCCAAACCCAGAACGCTCAAACACGTCGTGTTCAGCATGGCACGGGTCAGTGCCGAGCAGCGCGGGGCTGTGGCGCATGTGCAAGCCTTGGTGTCTGGTATCGAAGTGGCCAAAGAGTGGGCCAACCGACCCGCCAACCATGCCACGCCGTCCATGTTGGCCGAGGCCGCCAAATCGATCGCCAAAGGCGCTTCATTCAAATGCGAAGTGATGGGCCCGAAAGAAGTGACCAAGCTGGGCATGGGCGCTTTCTTGGCGGTGGCGCGCGGATCTGATGAGCCCTTGCGCTTTATCGTCATGCGCTACAACGGGGCGCCTGCATCTCAAGCGCCTGTTGTGCTGGTGGGCAAGGGCATCACATTCGACACCGGCGGCATTTCCATCAAGCCAGCGGCCGAAATGGACGAAATGAAGTTCGACATGTGCGGCGCCGCCAGTGTCTTGGGTGTTTTCAAAGCGCTGGCTGAACTCAAGCCGGCCCTCAATGTGGTGGGTTTGATTCCAGCCACCGAGAACATGCCTGATGGATTGGCTGTGAAGCCAGGCGATGTGGTGACCAGCATGAGCGGTCAAACCATTGAAATACTGAACACCGATGCCGAGGGGCGCTTGGTGCTGTGTGATGCACTGACCTATGCAGAACGCTTCAAACCGAAGGCTGTGATCGACATCGCGACCTTGACCGGAGCCTGCGTGATTGCACTGGGTGGTGTGCGTTCGGGTCTTTTCTCCAGTGACGACGCCTTGGCGCAATCGATTCAGTCGGCTGGCGAAGCCTCAGGGGACACTTGCTGGCGCATGCCCTTGGATGACGATTACGCCGAAGGCCTCAAGTCCCGCTTTGCCGATGTGGCCAATGTGGCCGGTCGCCAGGCCGGCTCGGTCACAGCCGCCAAATTTTTGCAGCGCTTTGCATCGAAGTACCCATGGGCCCATTTGGACATCGCTGGGACGGCCTGGCGCAGTGGTGCTGCCAAAGGCGCCACTGGCAGGCCGGTGGCCTTGCTGTTGCAATACCTCTTGTCTCAAGTGGGTGGGGCTGCCGCCAAGACCCGGGTGGCGAACCGCCGTTGATGGGGCTGGGATGACCCGGATTGAATTTCATTTCAATGCACCAGACCGCTTGCCCTATGTGTGTCGGTTGCTGCGCAAAGCCCACCGTCAATCTTTGCGCATGGGCGTGCTGGGGTCCGAAGTGGTTTTGCGACAGTTGAGCGCTGCGCTGTGGACCTTTTCAGACACGGACTTCTTGCCGCACAGCACCCCTTCAGATTCAAAGGCTATCCAGGATGCTTCGCCCATTCAGTTGCACCTAGACCCTTCGCGCTGCCGTGGTCTGGATGTATGGGTGAACCTGGGCGACGAGGTCCCCCAAGGGTTTGCACAATGCCATCGCCTCATTGAAGTGGTGGCAAGTGATGACCATGGCCGCATGACCGCGCGTCAGCGGTGGCGGCATTACACCGCCCAAGGGTACGATTTGTTGCAACACGATTTGTCCAAAGCGGCGAGCACATGATACGGCCTGAATCTGATGCCCAACCCGACCCCATGCCTCAGGTGGTTCCTGTTTTAAGTACGGTTGTGCCCGATTCTCAAATTTCCGCGTGGGTGTCGGCTGCGCTGGATGCAAGGCTGCTGGAGAAGGCCGAATTCATGGCCTTGACGGACAACTTGGTGCAGCAGTTGCGCCCCGATTTGGAGCGTATGGCGACCGAGTTGGTACACCGCAGCCTTTCCCAAGCTTGGGCAGCACGTTTCCGATTGGATCTGGACTGATGGTTGGTGAAAGGCCCCAGACCTTTTATGATTATTTTGGTTTTCCCTAGCTTGTAAATGGTCGTTTTTGCAGTATCTTTGCGGCTTGCTTGATTGAAGCAAATCATTTTGGGAGTTTCCATGACATTTTCTGGTACGCGTACTTTGACCTTGGTGTCTGTGGCTGTGGCTGCAGTGGTTTTGGCAGCTTGCGGTAAAAAAGAAGCCGCTTCTGACGCACAAGTGATCAAGATTGGTCACGTGGGCCCTGTCAGCGGTGCCATCGCTCACTTGGGCAAGGACAATGAAAACGGTGCGCGTATGGCCATTGAAGAGCTCAATGCCGCTGGTCTCAAAATCGGTGACAAGGCTGTGAAGTTCGAATTGCTGGCTGAAGACGATGCAGCCGACCCCAAGCAAGGCACGGCTGCCGCGCAAAAGCTGGTTGACGCCAAAGTCAACGGTGTGATCGGTCACCTGAACTCCGGCACCACCATCCCCGCTTCGCAGCT
>NZ_CAMBNZ010000084.1 GCF_945869175.1 Limnohabitans sp. Rim8
TCGTACAGCGGCCCGAACAACAACACCGCCGCCAAGCCCGTCAAAAGCGCCCGCGTGGTGGGCGATGTGCTGGGCCGCTACCACCCGCACGGCGACACCGCAGCCTATGACGCGCTGGTGCGCATGGCGCAAGACTTTTCGCAGCGCTACCCGCTGATCGACGGCCAGGGCAATTTTGGCTCGCGCGACGGTGACGGTGCAGCCGCCATGCGCTACACCGAGGCTCGTTTGTCGCGCATCACCAGCTTGTTGCTGGGTGAGATCGACATGGGCACGGTGGACTTCATTCCCAACTACGACGGCTCCACCGAAGAGCCGCGCCAGTTGCCCGCCCGTTTGCCCTTCAGTTTGCTCAATGGTGCCAGCGGGATTGCCGTGGGTCTGGCCACCGAAATCCCCAGCCACAACCTGCGCGAAGTGGCCGATGCCTGTGTCGCCTTGATCCGCAACGACAAACTCAGCGACAGCGAGTTGATGGCCATCATCCCCGGCCCCGATTACCCCGGTGGTGGCCAGATCATCAGCCCGGCCAGCGACATCGCTGACGCCTACCGCACCGGGCGCGGCAGCCTCAAAGTGCGTGCCCGTTGGAAGATCGAAGAACTGGCCCGTGGTCAGTGGCAGTTGGTGGTGACCGAACTGCCGCAAGGCGTGAGCTCTCAGCGCGTGCTCGAAGAGATCGAGGAACTCACCAACCCCAAAGTCAAGGCCGGTAAAAAAGCACTCAGCGCCGATCAGGTCCAGCTCAAAGCCAGCATCCTGAATGTGCTGGACGTTGTGCGTGACGAGTCGAGCAAAGACGCTGCTGTGCGCTTGGTGTTCGAGCCCAAAACCAGCCGCATCGAGCAGAGCGAACTCATCACCGCCTTGCTGGCCCACACCAGCTTGGAAACGTCGGCGCCGATCAACATGACGTCCGTGGGTATCGATGGCAAGCCGATCCAGAAGTCGCTGCGCCAGATGCTGGTGGAGTGGATTAGCTTCCGCCAGACCACCATCACCCGCCGCAGCCAGCACCGCTTGAACAAGGTGCTGGACCGCATTCACATTCTGGAAGGTCGCCAGTTGGTGTTGCTGAACATCGACGAGGTGATCCGCATCATCCGCCACAGCGACGAGCCCAAGCCCGCGCTGATCGAAGCTTTTCGCTTGAGCGATCGCCAGGCTGAAGACATCCTCGAAATTCGCCTGCGCCAACTGGCCCGCCTGGAGGCCATCAAGATCGAACAAGAATTGAGCGAACTGCGCGAAGAGCAGGGCAAGCTCGAAGAGATTTTGGGCAGCCCCGCCGCGCTGCGCCGACTGATGGTCAAAGAGATCGAACAGGATGCCAAGACCTTTGCCGACCCGCGCCGCACGCTGATCCAGGAAGAGAAAAAAGCGGTGGCCGACGTCAAAGTGGTGGACGAGCCCGTGACGGTGGTGGTTTCTGAAAAAGGCTGGGTGCGCGCCCGCACCGGCCACGGCCACGATGCCACGGGTTTTGCTTTCAAGGCAGGCGATGCTTTGTATGGCACCTTCGAATGCCGCACGGTGGACACGCTGTTGATTTTCGGGACGGCCAAAAACGGATCGGGCCGAATTTACAGTGTCGCTGTGGCCACATTGCCCGGTGCACGGGGTGACGGCCAACCGATCACCACCCTGATCGACCTGGAAACCGGCACCCAACCCGCCCACTACTTTGCAGGCCCGGCCCATGCGACCTTGCTGTTGAGCGGCTCAGGCGGCTACGGCTTCATGGCTGCGGTGGAGCACATGGTCTCGCGCAACAAAGCGGGCAAAGCCTTCATCAGCCTGGGTGAAGGCGAAACCGTGTGCGCGCCCAGCCATGTCAGTGGCAGCAGTGCCACCGTAGCGGCCGACAAGCAGCCCATGCCCGCCGCCACCAGTGTCTGCTGTGCCAGCACAGGTGGCCGTGTGCTGACCTTTGAGATCGCTGAACTCAAGACCATGGAAAAAGGCGGCCGAGGCCTGATGCTCATCGACCTGGAAGCCCAAGACAGCTTGGCGGGCGCGGCGGCCTACACCCGCAGCATCAAGATTGCGGGCGTTGGCCGAGGTGGCAAGGCGCGCGAAGAAACCCTGGAAATCCGCAGCCTGAACAACGCCAAAGTGGCGCGGGCCAAGAAAGGCAAAGTCGCCGATTTGGGTTTCAAACCAAACCGGGTGACGCGGGTGGAGTGATCTTCACTCAGCCCTGCGCGCCCAGCAGGTAATCGATCTTGCCCACTTCGACGCCGTTGTGACGCAAGATGGTGTAAGCCGTGGTGATGTGGAAGTACATATTGGGCATCATCCAGCCTGTCAGGTAGTCCTGGCCTTTGAGGGTGCGGGTTTTGCCCGGGCCCGCGGGGAAAGTGATCTCTTTGTCTTCCGTACCGTCGAGTGCCGCGGCCGGAACGGTGGCGATGAAGGCCAGGGTTTTTTGGATGCGTTCTTGCAATTGGGCCAGTGTGGTTTCGGTGTCCTCGAACTTGGGCGCTTCCATGCCGCTCAAACGGGCCACGCCGTTCTTGACCGCATCGCAAGAAATCAGCACCTGGCGTGTGAACGGGAACATGTCGGGGGCCAAACGGTAGGTGGTCAGTGCGCTGGGGTCGATCTTTTTGGCTTCAACGAACTGCTCGGCCTTGGCCAGGATGTGGCTGAGGTTGGTGAGCATTCGGGTGCACACAGGCAATGTGGCGCTGGACATGGAAAGGGTCATGAAAGTCTCCGGGTTTGAATGAATGGTTTGATGCGTTTGCGTGAATTTGGGTTCGCGCCTTATTGGCGCTTGTTGAACTTTTGCCAGTACTGAAATTCATCCTCACGGACTTCGTATTCCAGGTCTTCTGCGCGCATGAGCATGCGCTCTTTGGCGTCACTCACCGCGCGGTTGTATATGCTGGGGCCAACTTCTTCCAGAACAAAGCCGAGCAAAGCACCGGCCGTGATGTTGCCGATTTTTTGGTCAAAATTCTCCAGGAAGTAGCGCTCGATGCTGGAAATAGCCTGGGCCCGGTCTTCTTTGCTCAGTTCGATGGCCATGCGCGTTCTCAGCCGATTTCGGCGATCAGTTCGATCTCAACACAAGCGCCCATCGGGATTTGGGCGACGCCAAAAGCGCTGCGGGCGTGTGCGCCGACTTGGGGGCCAAACACTTGGCCCAGCAGTTCACTGCAGCCGTTGGTGACCAGGTGCTGCTCGGTGAAGTCGCCTGTGGAATTGACCAGGCTCATCACCTTGACGATGCGCTTGACCTTGTTCAGATCGCCCACGGCGGCGTGCAGGGTGCCCATCAGGTCAATCGCCACAGCGCGCGCCGCTTGTTGGCCTTCGGCGGTGGTGATGTTTTTGCCCAATTGGCCGGCCCAGACTTTGCCGTCTTTTTTGGCAATGTGGCCCGAAAGAAATACCAGATTGCCTGTTGGCACAAAAGGCACATAAGCGGCAGCCGGTACAGCCACCGGGGGCAGCTCAATGTTGAGGGATTTCAGGGTGTCATAGACGTTCATGGCGTTGGCTCGTTGTGAGGTTGGATCGGAGGATTTTGGCAATCATCATTCGTTGTCGAGCGATTGTCGCTGAAACCGATTTCCATTCACACCCTCACCATGACCCGAAGACATGTCTAAACTGATATAAAAGTATGCTTAAAATAAATTCCGAGCGTTCCATAAATCCAGCCCATTCGGGGAGGCTGTCATGACCCTCAATCCAAGTCGGACCCCAAGCCAAATTTTCCAGCTGCGGGCTTGTCCATGAGCGCTCGCTCAGGGCGGGGGTGGTTGTTGGGTCTTGTGGCTTGGAGCGCAGGGATCGCTTTGCAACTGCAGCAAGAGACGCTTTGGGCCTTGTCTTCTTATGCCGCCCTGGCTTCTTTGGCGTGTTGCACGGGCTGGTGGATCCACCGCCAAAAACCGACCTTATGGCTGAGACCCCTCGCTTTGGGGGGAGTGTTGGTCTGTCTTTCGTTTGCTGTGACGGGTTTGCATGCGCTGACGCGGTCGCTGGCCATCGACCCCGCGCTGGAGGGCCAAGACTTGGATGTGGTGGGTGTGGTGCAAGCCATGCCCCAGCGGCAAGACGTGGGGTGGCGTTTTCGTTTTCGCATCGAGCAAGCCTGGCGGGTTGATCAATCAGGTCAAAACCGGGCGATAGACTTGGACAAGGAACTGCCCTCGCAGGTGTATTTGGGGTGGTATGGGCAAGATGGCAGACACGACAGCGGATGGAACATGTCGGCATTGCCCGAGCCGGTGAAGGCGGGCGAACGATGGCGACTGCGTGTCCGCTTGAAAGCGCCGCACGGCCATTTGAATCCACGGGGGTTTGACTACGAGTTGTGGCTCTGGGAACAAGGCATACGGGCTACAGGCTATGTCCGAACTGGTGTCAAAGACCCGAGCCCTGAGCGGCTGGCCAGCACGTGGCGGCACCCGATAGAAAGCTGGAGACAGTCGGTTCGCGATCGGTTGCTGACCCATTTGGCCTCGTCACCCGAGGGTGCAGCGTCCGCCCAACACAGTGGCGTGGTCGCCGCCTTGGTCACGGGCGATCAGGCCGCCATAGAGCGAAGCGATTGGGACCTCTTTCGGGCCACTGGGGTGGCCCATTTGATGAGCATTTCAGGTCTGCATGTGACCATGTTCGCCTGGCTGGCTTCGCTGGTCGTGGCCTGGGGCTGGCGCAGATCGGCGCTTTGGGGCTTTTCAGGGGCTTTGCGTTACCCCGCACCTCAGGTGGGGGCTTTGGCGGGGCTTGTGCTGGCCGGTTTTTATGCCTTGTTCAGCGGTTGGGGCGTGCCCGCGCAGCGCACGATGTGGATGTTGGCGGTGGTGGTGGTGCTCAAACTGTCGGCCCGGCTTTGGCCTGGGCCATTGGTCTGGGCTTTGGCCGGGGCGGTGGTGCTGACTTGGGACCCTTGGGCCATGTTGCAGCCGGGCTTTTGGCTCAGTTTTGTGGCCGTGGGGATTTTGATGGCGACGGGCCATGCCTGGGAGTCAGGGCAAAAGACATTAGGGGCCAATGCTTGGCTGGGACAAGCTGGGTCATTGGTCAGGGAGCAATTGATTGTCACAGTCGCCTTGGCACCGCTGGGATTGTTATTTTTTGGACAAATTTCTTTGGTGGGGTTGCTCGCCAATTTGCTGGCCATTCCCTGGGTGACTTTCTTGGTCACGCCCTTGGCCATGCTGGGGGTGGTGTGGTCGGGTGCCTGGGACCTGACGGTGTGGGTTATGCAGCCGCTGTCGTTGGTGTTGACCTGGATGGCGTCATGGCCCATGTCCTCTGTGTCTATGGCCATGGCGCCTTGGGGTTACGCTGTCTTGGCCCTGGTCGGCGCCGTGGTTCTGGTGCTCAAAGCACCGTTGTCTTGGAAGGTGCTCTGCCTGCCGCTGCTTTGGCCCGTTCTGTTTTGGCAAACGCCCAGGCCCGACGCGGACACTTTTGAGCTGCTGGCCGCTGATGTGGGTCAGGGCAATGCGGTGCTGGTGCGAACCGCACAGCACAGCTTGCTTTACGACGCAGGGCCGCGTTATTCATCCGAAAGTGATGCGGGGCACCGGGTGTTGGTGCCCTTGTTGGCCCAATCGGGAGAACGCTTGGATGTGCTGATGCTCAGCCACCGAGACAGTGACCACACGGGCGGTGCCGCCGCCGTGTTGTCCATGCAGCCTCAAGCGGCGCTGTGGTCTTCTTTGGAAGAGGGCCACCCTTTGCACAGCCTGCGTCCTGGCTGGACGCGTTGCCAAGCCGGGCAATCCTGGGTCTGGGATGGGGTGCTTTTTGAGATTCTTCATCCGCCTGTGCAAGCCACTGGCGCGACCTTGGACAAAAAAATCAAACCCAATGCGCTCAGCTGTGTGCTGCGCATCAGCCAAGGGGCGGCATCGGCTTTGTTGGCCGGTGACATCGAGGCCCCTCAAGAGTTGGCCTTGGTGGCGTCAGGCCTTCAACCCGTGGACCTGCTCTTGGTGCCTCACCACGGCAGCAAGACATCGTCCACAGAGCCATTCATTGAGGCCTTGCAGCCCCAAGTGGCCGTGGTTCAAGCCGGCTACCGCAACCGCTATGGCCATCCGGCAGAGCCAGTGGTTCAGCGTTACAAGGCCATGGGCATTGACTTGGTTGAAAACACCCGCTGCGGCGCTGCGCGCTGGGTCAGTTCAAAACCGCAGACAGTGCACTGCGAAAGGGATTGGGCTCGGCGGTATTGGCACCACACCGTGCCTCCTTGATCTGTGGCGAGGGGGCGCGGGACTGGGTGTTTGGCCGCTCAGGCGGACAGCGTCAGCACCACCGGCGTGTGGTCGCTGGGCCGCTCGTTATTGCGGGGTGTGCGGTCGATCACGCAGGCGCTGGCCCGTTCTTTGAGGGCTGGCGAAATCAAAATGTGGTCAATCCGAAGGCCACGGTTGCGGCGGAACGCGAACTCTCGGTAGTCCCACCAGCTGTAACTTTTTTCGGGCTGCTCAAACAAGCGGAAGCTGTCGACCAGTCCCAAATCGGTCAGCGCTTGCAATTTTTCGCGCTCGGCCACGGTGCAGTGGATGGTGCCCGCCAGGCCCACCGGGTCCCACATGTCCAGTTCGTCAAAGGTGATGTTGAAGTCGCCTGTGAGCACCAGTTGCGGGTGGCGCGTCATTTCGCCTTGCACCCAATCGCGCAGGGCATCGAGCCAGCGCATTTTGTAGACAAACTTGTCGCTGTCCGGGGCCTGTCCATTGGGGAAGTACGCACCGATCACCCGAACTTCACCGCCTTGGCCATCGGGGTAGGTGGCGGCAATCACGCGCGACATGTCGTCTTCAAAGCCCGGGATGTTTTTCACCACTTCGGCGCCTGTGGCCAATGAAATCAGCGCCACGCCGTTGTAGGTTTTTTGGCCGAACCAATGGGCTTGATAGCCTGCTTCTTGGAAGGCAGCGATAGGGAACTTGTCGTCGGTGAGCTTGAGCTCTTGCAGGGCCAGCACCTCGGTCGGGTTGGCAACCAGCCAGTCCAGCACCTGAGGCAGGCGTACGGACAAAGAGTTGACGTTCCAAGTAGCGATTTTCATGAGGCGCTTGATTGTTGGTAGGTGACAAACGCAAAACACAAGCCGCTGGCGCAGGTGTGTGATTCGCGCTGAACCTCTTGCCAGCCTGTGGACAGCGTGGGGGCGAAAGCATCGCCGTCAAAGTCTGCATCGATCTCGGTGACGACGGCTGTCCTGGCCAGCGGCTCGGCTTGGCGGTAAATTTCTGCGCCGCCCATGACCCAGGCGTCGGTCGCCTCGCCGCACAGGCGCATGGCCTCCTCGATCGAGCCGGCCTTCAGAGCACCTTCGGCTGACCAGTTGGCTTGGCGGGTGACTACGATGTTGACACGGCCAGGCAGTGGCCGAAAACGCGCGGGCAGCGAGTCCCAAGTCTTGCGGCCCATGATGACGGGCTGTCCCAGAGTGGTGCGCTTGAAATGCGCCAAGTCTTCTGGCAGGTGCCAGGGCATTTGGTTGTCTTTGCCGATCACACCATTGCGGGCGCGGGCGTAAATCAGGTGCAACTGCATTGAACAGGGGCTTAGACAGCGACGGGGGCTTTGATGGCCGGGTGATGTTCGTAGCCCAGCACCTCAAAGTCTTCGAACTCGTAATCCAAAATCGAGGCGGGCTTGCGCTGGATGTGGAGCGTGGGGTAAGCCATGGGCGCACGGCTCAGTTGCAGCTCCACTTGAGCGTGGTGGTTGCTGTAGATGTGGCAATCACCGCCGGTCCAGATGAAGTCGCCCACGTCCATGTCGCACTGCTGCGCCACCATATGGGTCAACAGGGCGTAGCTGGCGATGTTGAAGGGCACACCCAGAAAAATGTCGGCGCTGCGCTGGTACAACTGGCAGCTGAGTTTGGCTTTTTCGCCGGGGTTTTGCGGCGGCGCCACATAAAACTGGAAGAACGCGTGGCAAGGCATGAGGGCCATCTGGTCCAGCTCGGCCACGTTCCAGGCGCTGACGATGATGCGGCGGCTGTCCGGGTTGCTCTTGAGGGTGTCCATGACCTGCTGTATCTGGTCGATGTGGCCGCCGCTTGGCGTGGGCCAGCTGCGCCACTGCACGCCGTAAACCGGGCCAAGTGAGCCATCTTCGCGTGCCCATTCGTCCCAAATGGTGCAGCCGCGCTCTTGCAGCCACTTCACGTTGCTGTCGCCGCGCAAAAACCACAGCAGCTCCACGATGATGGCCCGCAAAAACACCTTTTTGGTGGTCACAAGCGGAAAACCTTCGTTCAGGTCGAAACGCATTTGGTGGCCAAACACACTGCGCGTGCCGGTGCCGGTGCGGTCACCCTTTTGTACGCCTGTTGTGTACACGTGGCGCATGAAGTCTTCGTATTGGCTGCGAACTGGGCGCTGCAGGGGCTGGGCGAGGGTGTTCATGGTCACTGAGTTTAAGCCACCCGCTCAATGAACGGGTCAGGGCAGCCTCCCCACGAGGGGGACATGGGCCACATTCTGGCCGCAACTCAATACGCCAGGACAAAAGCAAACCCTTCAGTGCAGCTGATAACGGTCTTCTTGAAAATCGTTTGATAAATTATAATGTTTTTAATAATTTTATAATTTGAATTAGCAAATATAAAATACAAATTGTTTATTTATGATTTACATTTTTAGAAAAATGTGGAGAATCCATTGCTTCGTCTGAAGCCCAGTCCATTCACCATCTTTCCCGATGCTTTATTCACCGTCTATGAAGCCATTTGAATTGAAAAATCCAGTGGTTCGACAGCATTTAAAAAGTTTCTGGCAACAGGATTCATGGAACCCATGGCCGGTTACCCGACTCGACTTTTCGTCAACGGCGCAGTGCCTGGGCATTGATTTGAACGAAGCGCAAAAAGCCAACAGCCAGGTGCCCAAGTCATGAGCCGACTCACCCAAAGCATGGTTACAACAGCCCGCAGGCTTGCACAAGTCCTGTTGTGGGGGTGGTCTGTGTCGGTTTGGGCCGCACCCGATGCCGGCTCTCTGTTGCAGCAACTCGAAGCGCGCCCCGCAGGCAACCGGGTGGCGCCCCAGCTCAAGACGCCTCAAGTACCCACACCGCCCGCGGCGGAGACCGGCGGCGCGGTGGTGCGGGTCAATGCTTTTCGTTTTGAAGGTCAAACACTTCTTGGCCCTGAGGACTTGCACGCCGCCCTGAAAGGTTTTACCGAACGCGACCTGAGTCTCACGCAACTGCAAGAAGCAGCTTGGGTCATCGTGCAAAGCTACCGCGAAGCGGGCTGGCTGGCCCATGCCTTGGTACCGGAACAAGAGATCGAAGGTGGCGTCGTGACCCTGCGCGTGATTGAAGCCCGTTTGGGCCAAGTGCGCACCGAGTTTCCAGAAGGCACCAAGCTGCCGCGCCAACACATTGAGGCCATGGCCCAAGCCCATTTGGCGCAGGGACAACCCATCAACCTGAACCAGCTCGACCGTTTGATCTTGCTGCTGGGCGACTTGCCCGGTGTGGTCGCCAATGCTTCGTTTGTCCAGGGCAAGCTCGATCTCAGCACAGACGTGCGCATCGCGATCAGCCAGAGCAAGGCGCTGGACGCCAGCATCACCACCGACAACTTTGGGGCGATCTCGACCGGGCGCACCCGTATCAGCGCGAACATCTTGGCGAGCAACCCCGCAGACCTGGGCGATGCCTTGCAATTGCAAGGGGTTGCCACCGACGGCAGCCGCTACGGTCGCCTGGCCTACAACTGGCCAGTTGGTTTACAAGGCATTCGTGCAGGACTGCACGCGTCCGACATGCGTTACCGCCTGGTGGGCAGTTTTGCCGCGCTGCAAGCCAGCGGCTCGGCCCAAACCTGGGGGCTTGACCTGACGGCCCCCTGGGTCCGCCAGTCAGGGCGCAACCTGAATTTGCTACTCAATACCGACCACAAACGCTTTGACAACCTGGCCCTGGCCAACGTCGCAGCCACACAAGCCACCACGGTTTCAAACTACCGCATCGATGTGCTGCGTGCAGGCTTGTCGGGCCATTGGATCGACACCCTGCTGACCCCGGCCCAAAACACGTTGGGCCTGCAAGCGAGTTGGGGCAAAGTGGACTTGCGCTTTTCGCCCAACGTGGGTGCAGATGCGCTGGCGGCCCACACGGCGGGTGCCTTCAGCAAGCTCAATGTCAACTTCAGCCGAGAGCACAACCTGACGGACCAGACCACCGCCTACCTCCAAGCCGGGGCCCAGTGGGCCAACCGCAACCTCGACTCGTCCGAAAAGCTCTACCTGGGCGGTGCCAGCAGCGTGCGGGCTTACCCCAGCAGCGAAGCGGGCGGCACTTCGGGCACCACGGCCACCGTGGGGCTCAGGCACCGCATCAACGATGCCTTCTCTTGGAATGCCTTTGCCGATTGGGGTCGTGTACAGGTTTACAAAAACAACACCAGTGCTTCGGGCCACGAGCTGATCAATACCAACACCCAGACGCTCAAAGGTGCAGGCGTTTCTGTGAACTGGCGCAGCCCCCAGGGACACGAAGTTTCAGCCACCTGGAGCCGCCGCTTGGGGGCCAACCCCGCGGCCCACCCCACCACCGGAGCCGACAACGACGGCACCTTCATCGTGAACCGTTGGTGGCTGTCAGCCACCTTGAATTTCTGAACCAAGCTATGAACCACGTTTACCGCCTCAAGCGATCGGGTCGCAGCCAACAACTCCAGCCTGTGCCCGAGACCGCACGCGCCTCAGGCAAGGGCAGCCGCACGGGTCAAACTTTGGCGCAAGCCGTCGCGGCCGCCCTCGCCAGCGTGGCTTTGGGCAGCACGCTCAGCCTGAGCCATGCGCAGCAGGCGCCCCCAGCTGTGCACCAACTGCCCCAAGGTGGCGTGGTCACCCGAGGCAACGCCACCCTCCAGACCAGCACCACGCCCGCAGGCAACGCGCTCATGAGCGTGAACCAAGCGAGCCAACGCGCGGTGATCGATTGGGCCAGCTTCAACCTGGGCAGCCAGGCCAAGGTGCAGTTCACGCAGCCCAGCAGCAGCGCGGTGGTGCTCAACAACATTCTGGGCCACAACGCCAGCCAAATTTACGGACAGATCAGTGCCAACGGGCAGGTGTTTCTGAGCAACCCGAACGGCGTGTACTTCTCGCCCACGGCGCAGGTCGATGTGGGCGGCCTGGTGGCCACCACGGGCAAGATCAAGGCTGACGATTTCATGACGGGCAAGGTCACCTTCCACCGCGAAGGCAGCACCGGCAGCGTGGTCAATGAAGGCCGTCTCAGCGCAGCAGCAGGGGGTTACGTGGCACTTTTGGCACCCGAGGTGCGCAACCAAGGCACCGTCATGGCCCAAATGGGCACCGTGGCACTGGCCTCGGGCGAAGCCATTGCCCTGAGTTGGAACCATGCAGGCACCGGTTTGGTGGGCATCACCACCACCGCGCAAGCCATGGCTGCTTTGGTCGAGAACCGAAGCGCGGTATTGGCCGAAGGCGGGCAGATCATGTTGTCGGCCCATGCCCTGGCCACGCTGCAAGGCGCTGTGGTCAAAAACAGCGGGCAGCTCAGCGCCACCAGCCTGACGGAAATGGGCGGCAAGATCGTCTTGATGGCCGACCGCATCGAGCTGACGGGGACCAGCCGCATTGAAGCGAATGGCGCGCAAGGCGGCGGCACCGTGCTGGTCGGGGGGGACTGGCAAGGCCGTGGCGACACGCGCCAAGCCATCCAGGTCACGATGGCGGAAGGTGCCAGCATCGAAGCCAACGCCACAGGGGCGGGCGATGGCGGCACGGTGGTGCTGTGGAGCGATGTGCACAAGCCCAAGGGCCTCACACGGGTCGAGGGACGCATCGAGGCCAAGCCCTCTGGCACAGGCCAAGGCGGACAGATTGAAACGTCCGGTCATGGGTTGGAAGTCACCGAGACGGTGCAAATTGACACAGGCGGCGGGCAATGGTTGCTGGACCCTTCTAATGTGACCATCAGTACGGGCACTCAATTTGGCATGACCGCAACGACTGTGGGGGGGAACTATGA
>NZ_CAMBNZ010000085.1 GCF_945869175.1 Limnohabitans sp. Rim8
CGCCAAAGACGCCCAGGAATTGCTGGCCATGCAAGCCAACCTGTTCCAGCCATTGGCCGAAAAAACATCCGCCTACAGCCGTCACCTGTACGACATCGCTTCGGGCACAAGTGGCGAATTCACCAAAGCATTCGAATCCCAATCGGCTGCCGCTCAAAAGCAATTGGCCACTTTGGTGGACACCGCTGCTCAAAATGCACCTGCCGGTTCCGAGCAAGCGGTGGCCATGATGAAAAGTGCAGTTGGTGCAGCCAGTGCCGCTTTTGAGTCGGTGCAAAAAGCCGTCAAGCAAGCCGCTGACTTGGCCGAATCCAATTTGGCCACGGTGACGCAAACTGCCGCGCCCAAAGCAGTCAAGAAAAAGTGATGGTTCAGTTCCGTTCAGGCACGCGTGGCCCAACGGATCTTCAGGCAAGTTGTCTCCTCGGGTCCTTTTGAATTTCTGGATGAGAAACATGGACCCCTTCAAGGGCTGATCGTCAGATCAGCCCTTTTTTTATTTGCCAAATTCAGCCCAGGTCGACTCAGCCAAGGCCCATTCAGTCCAGGTCAGCGGCCCTCTTCGAACTGCGCCAAGCGCATTTTCAGAGCGGGCAAGGATGCCCGCATGGCTGAGCGTCCGGCCTCTATGGATCGCATGCGTGCGCCAAAGTCCGCACTTTTGATTCCAAACAAGGCAGGTCTGACCACAAAATCGGCCTCCTTCAAGGCCAAGGTGTTGATGGTCTTGCCCATGATGGTGAAGGTTTGCATCAGGATTTGAAACGTGTCGGCCGAAGGATTGCCCTCAGGGTCGCTGGAGATGTCCACAGCGATCACGAAATTGGCCCCCATGTCACGTGTTTGGCGCACCGGCACGGGCGCCACCAAACCACCATCGACATACTCCCGATCCCCAATGCGCACCGGCTGAAAAACCCCCGGAACTGCGCTAGAGGCCCGCACGGCCGCACCCGTGTTGCCCCGTCGAAAGGTGATCGCCTCGCCAGTTTTCAAGTCGGTGGCCACGATCCCCAAGGGGATTTTCATCTGCTCCAAGTTGCGCCCACCCACTTGGGTGTTGACGTATTTGGCCAGCGCCTCTCCTCGCAAAGCACCTCTGTTCAAAATGGGCAACATCCAGTCGGTGATGTCGGCCTCTTGCATGGTTTCGGCAATGCGGGCCAATTCAGCCGTGCTTTTGCCACTGGCATACAAAGCCGCCACCAAGCTCCCGGCCGAAGTGCCCACCAAATGGCTGGGTCGCAATCCCGCTTCTTCCAGCACCTCGATCACACCCAAATGCGCAAAGCCGCGCGCCGCGCCACCGCCCAAAGCCAGGCCCAGTTTCAACTCGCGTCGCTCAACAACGGGCGGTGTTTTACCTACTTCACTTGTTGGGACGGGCGGCATGCCGCCACAAGCCGACAACAACAGGCAGAGTGGCAAACACCAAAAGGCCCAACCCCTCAGCGGCACTTTGTTCAGGTCGCTTTGTACCCACAAAGAGGGATGACTTAAAAATAACTTATTGAGAATGATTCGCATTTGTACTAAACTCTGAATAACCAAACCACTAAAAAACATGACTTTCACAAAATCCATTGTCGGCATCGCTTGCCTGCTCAGCACCCTCTCCACATTGGCGCAAGACAAAATCCTGAACATCTACTCAGCCAGGCATTACCCGACCGACGAGGTCATGTACAGCGACTTCAGCAAAGCCACCGGCATCAAGATCAACCGGGTCGATGCCGACGATGCCGGTATTCTCGCCCGCCTGCGAGCAGAAGGTGCAGCTTCACCTGCCGATGTGATTTTGCTGGTGGACGCCGCTCGCTTGTGGCGTGCCGAGGTCGATGGGCTTTTCTTGCCCATCAAATCAGCCAAACTCGAAGAAGCCATTCCGACCATATTGCGAGCCAAAGCATCCGACAACGGCGGAACCGCTTGGTTTGGCCTGTCCACACGGGCGCGTGTGATCGTGTACGACAAGGTCACGTACAACAAAACCGATGTGGACAGCTACGAGAAACTGGCCGAATCAAAATTCAAGGGGAAGTTGTGCATCCGCTCTGGCTCACACCCTTACAACCTGAGCTTGTTTGGCGCCATGACCGAACACCTGGGTTCTCAAAAAACCGAAATCTGGCTCAAGGGTCTGGTGGACAACATGGCCCGCAGCCCCAAAGGCGGTGACACCGACCAGATCAAGGGAGTGGCCTCTGGCGAATGCGGTGTAGCGGTGACCAACACTTACTATCTGGCCCGCATGATGCGCTCGTCCAACCCGGCTGACAAAGCAGTGACCGACAAAATTGGGGTGGTCTTTCCCAATCAAAGCAGCTGGGGCACGCACGTCAATGTGGCCGGGGGCGCGGTCGCCCGTTACGCCAAAAACACGGAAAACGCGGTCAAATTTTTGGAATACCTTGCCAGCCCCAGTGCGCAAAACCACTTTGCCAACGGCAACAACGAATGGCCCGCCGCCAAAGGTGTGGGCTTTGACAACCCGGCCCTCAAAGCCATGACCGGCGGCAGCTTCAAAAGCGAGTTGCTCCCGACCAGCGCCGTGGGCATGAACCAGATCAAGGTCCAGCAAATGCTGGACCGCGTCGGCTTCAAATAAAGCTCAAGACCGGATCAGGTGGTCGAAGGCGCTCAGGGCGGCCTTGGAGCCTTCACCTGCGGCGATCACGATTTGCTTGAAGGGCACGGTGGTGCAGTCACCTGCGGCAAACACGCCGGGCACATTGGTGTGGCCTTTGGCATCAATCATGATCTCACCAAACTTGGAGAGTTCGATCGTGCCTTTCAAGAACTCGGTGTTGGGCACCAAGCCGATTTGCACGAACACGCCCACCAACGCCACATGGTGCTCGGTGCCGGTGGCGCGGTCACGATAGCGGATACCGTTGACCTTGCTGCCGTCACCGGTGATTTCGGTGGTCTGGGCGTTGGTGTGCACCGTCACATTGGGCAGGCTGTTGAGCTTGTTCACCAGCACGGCGTCGGCTTTGAGCTGATCAGCAAATTCGATCACGGTGACGTGCTCGACGATGCCAGCCAGGTCAATCGCCGCTTCGATGCCGGAGTTGCCGCCACCGATCACAGCGGTGCGCTTGCCCTTGAACAACGGGCCGTCGCAATGCGGGCAGTACGCCACACCCTTGTTTTTGTACTCGGCTTCGCCGGGCACGTTCACATTGCGCCAACGCGCACCCGTCGACAAAATCACGGTTTTGGCTTTGAGCGTTGCGCCGTTTTCCATGTGGACTTGCACCAAACCATCCGCGCCAGCTGGCGTCAACTTGTCAGCGCGTTGCAGGTTCATGATGTCCACGCCGTACTGGCGCACTTGGGCTTCCAAGGCGGCGGCGAACTTGGGGCCGTCGGTCTCGAGCACCGAGATGTAATTCTCAATCGCCATGGTGTCGTTGGTCTGGCCGCCAAAGCGCTCAGCCGCCACACCCACCCGGATGCCTTTGCGGGCCGCGTAAACAGCGGCCGCCGCGCCTGCAGGTCCACCGCCCACAATCAGCACTTCATAGGGATCTTTGGCGTCCAACTTGGCCGCTTCGCGGGTGGCGGCGCCCGTATCGAGCTTGGCCACGATTTCTTCCACACTCATGCGGCCCGAGCCGAACACCTGACCATTCAAGAAGACCATGGGCACAGCCATGATCTGGCGCTCTTCCACTTCCTTCTGGAATGCACCGCCTTCGATCACCACCGTTTTAACCTTGGGGTTGAAGATGGCCATGAGCGACAGGGCCTGCACCACGTCAGGGCAGTTGTGGCACGACAAAGACATGTACACCTCAAAACTGAAGTCGCCGTCCAAGCCTTTGATGGCCTCAATGACTTCGGGATCGACCTTGGGCGGGTGGCCGCCAGTCCAAAGCAGCGCCAAGACCAAGGAGGTGAACTCGTGGCCCAGCGGCAAACCGGCAAAGCGAACGCCCTGGGTTTCACCGTCTCGCAACACCTCAAATGAAGGCTTGCGCGCATCGTTGCCCGAGGTGTCCAGCGTGACCTTGTCGGACAGACCCACGATGGTTTCCAACAGGCTTTTCATGTCCGTGCCGGTTTCGCTGTCGTCGAGCGATGCGAGCAAACGAATCGGATGGCGCAGCAAGGCCAGGTATTGCTGCAATTGCGCTTTGAGGGTGTCGTCGAGCATGGTTTTCTCCAGTTTCAAGGTGCAAACATTCAGGGCCCTGCTTGTGGCGAGGCCTCGAAAAAAAGGTTTTGGGGGAATCGTTGAGGACAGCGCACACCAGGTTTGTGGCCGTGTTGCGCTGTGCTCAACGCCCTGCACTGCAGGGTGGTGAAAGCCCTGATCAACAGGGCTTGGGTTCAAGATTTAGATCTTGCCGACCAAGTCGATGGAAGGCGCCAAAGTCTTCGCGCCTTCTTTCCATTTGGCGGGGCACACTTGGCCTGGGTTCGCGGCGGTGTACTGGGCAGCGGTCAGCTTGCGCAATGTCTCAGACACATCACGGGCGATTTCATTGGAATGGACTTCCATGGTCTTGATCATGCCGTCTGGGTTGATCACGAAGGTGCCGCGCAAGGCCAGACCGTCTTCTTCGATGTGCACGCCAAAAGCGCGTGTCAGCTTGTGTGTGGGGTCACCGATCAATGGGAACTTGGCTTTGCCCACAGCAGGCGAAGTCTCGTGCCACACTTTGTGCGAGAAGTGGGTGTCGGTGGTGATGATGTACACCTCAGCGCCAACTTTTTGGAAAGCTGCATAGTTGTCAGCCGCGTCTTCGATTTCTGTGGGGCAGTTGAAGGTGAACGCCGCGGGCATGAAGATGAACACGTTCCACTTGCCTTTGAGGCTGGCTTCGGTGATTTCGACGAACTTGCCGTTGTGGAAGGCTTGGTTTTTGAACGGCTGAACTTGTGTGTTGATCAGGGACATGGTGTTTCCTTGGTTGATTTAAAAAAACTATCGAATGAGATAACTCATTGGTAGCAATCATAATTCAACCTAGGGTTTTTACCGATGAATAGTTCCTATGGCGTCGATAGCCAAAAGCTTAAGACCCCAGCTTGCTCGATGGGCTGGTCTCCATGGCGCTGCGCGCAGTGGCCAAACCAAGGGCCAAACTCAACCAAGCCACAATCCACGCGCCTCCCCCCCAAGGCACCCACGCCCGCAGCAAGTCAAACCCAAGGACATGGCGCGCATACAGGTTGAAACTGAAGAGGACCAAACCCACCAGCATCAGCCAGCCCGCTGACAGCAGCCATCGGGAGACCCGAAATACCACCAAAGCCAAGCCTGTGAACAGCAGGCCCAGAGAATGGAATTGATGCTGGGTCAATGCGGTTTGCACCATGGCGGGCAAGCCGCCTGCAAATACGGGCAAATGCGCCAATGCGGCACTGAACACCACACTCAGGCAAGCACTTAAGGCACCCAAACTCAAGAAAAGACGCGCCGACAACGGCCAAGGTCGATGGGGTTTCGTTTGTCCGAGTGCATCAGATGGGATGGAATTGAGGGTCATGATGAACCGAGTCAACGGCTTGCAAATGAAGAGGTCCCATTGAAGCACGGCTTTGAAAACCGCATTCAACCAGCACCAAAAGGGCAAGAATCAATGACCAGGTGTGCATAATTGAAGTTGACGTAACGTCAATCAAATTCAGGAGACCATCATGGACATTCAAGGCAAAGTTTTCATCGTCACGGGTGGCGCATCGGGCCTGGGCGAAGGCACAGCGCGCATGTTGGCGGCCAACGGCGCCAAGGTGGTGATCGCCGACATGCAGTCTGAAAAAGGCGACGCAATAGCCCAAGAACTGGGCGGCGCCTTCGTCAAGTGCGATGTGAGCAACGAAGCCGACGGCCAAGCCGTGGTGGCCAAAGCGGTGTCCATGGGCAAGCTGATGGGCCTGGTCAACTGTGCAGGCATCGCCCCTGCCGAAAAAACCGTGGGCAAAAACGGCGCACACAACCTGGCCGTCTACACCAAGACCATCATGGTCAACTTGGTCGGCACCTTCAACATGATCCGTCTGGCTTCGGAAGCCATGTGCCAAAACGAGCCCGAATCCACTGGCGAGCGCGGCGTGCTGATCAGTACCGCCAGCGTGGCCGCCTACGACGGGCAGATTGGACAGGCCGCTTACGCCGCGTCCAAAGGCGGCGTGGTGGGCATGACGCTGCCGATTGCCCGCGACCTCGCACGCAATGGCATCCGCAACATGACCATTGCCCCCGGTATTTTTGGCACCCCCATGCTGTTCGGCATGCCGCAAGAAGTGCAAGACGCCTTGGCCGCCGGCGTGCCCTTTCCCAGCCGCCTGGGCACCCCGCAGGACTACGCCAAATTGGCCAAACACATCATCGAAAACGACATGCTCAATGGCGAAGTGATTCGCTTGGATGGGGCGATCCGCCTCGCACCGAAATGATGGGAGCCTTCCAAGGCCCAAGGTGACAGCCCAGCGAGGCCTGTTGTCAATTTCGGGCTAGCATGTTGCACAGATGGAGGTCCACATGCATACCCAGTTGAGTTTGACTCTGATCACCCTGACCTTGTTGGGCGCTTGCGCATCCCCAACCCCGAGCACAGGCTGGCAATACAGTGTTCCCGAGCAACCCGAAGCAGCCACTGGCATGACCAATAAACCAGGCTGGGCCTTCGCCCGTCAAGCTGTGGCTGCCGCCAATCCCTTGGCCGCCGATGCCGGATTGCAAGTTTTGCGTGCGGGTGGTTCGGCGCTGGATGCAGCCATAGCAGTCCAACTGGTGCTGGGTTTGGTGGAACCACAATCGAGTGGCATTGGTGGCGGGGCCTTTTTGCTGCACTTTGACGGTCAAAAAGTCTCCGCGCACGATGGCCGGGAAACCGCACCTGCAGGCGCGCGCCCGGACATGTTCATGGGCAGCGACGGCAAAGCATTTGGTTTTGACGATGCTGTTTTGAGCGGACACGCGGTCGGCGTGCCCGGTGCGGTGCGCATGCTGGAGTCGGCCCACAAGCAGCATGGCAACTTGCCTTGGGCACAGCTGTTTCAGCCCGCGATCACCTTGGCCGAACAAGGCTTCAAGGTGAGCCCGCGGCTTCACAGCCTGCTGCAAAGCGACCCCCATCTGAAAAAAGACCCCTTGGCCTTGCGCTTTTTTTATAACCCGCAGGGCCAGGCCTGGCCCGTGGGCCATGTGCTGCGCAACCCCGAATACGCCCATGTGCTGCGGCGCATCGCGGCCGAGGGCAGCCTTGCCCTGCACGAAGGGCCTGTGGCCCAAGCCATTGTGCAGCGAGCCCAAACTGCGCCCCGACCCGGCAGCTTGAGCCTGCAAGACTTGCGCACTTACCAGCCTAAAGTGCGCGAGGCCTTGTGTTTCGACCATACGGCTCAGACACGCGTTTACCGCATCTGCGGCTTTCCACCCCCTTCATCAGGGCAAATCGCCATCGGCCAAATTCTGGGCATTATGGGCAAAACCAATGCCCAAGGCCTAGAAATGCAAGCCGGTCTGCCCTCTTCCGACTGGCTGCACCGCTACACCGAGGCCTCGCGCCTGGCCTTTGCAGACCGCGCGCAATACCTCGCAGACCCTGATTTCGTGAAAGCCCCGGGAGGCGACTGGCGCAGTCTCTTGGAACCGGACTACCTGCGTCAACGCAGTCAGTTGATTGGCACTCAAGCCATGAAGACCGCATCACCGGGCCTGCCTGCAGGCGTCAAATCAGCGTGGGCACCCATGCCCAATCAAACCGAATACGGCACCAGCCACATCAGCGTGGTGGACGCACAAGGCCGCGCGTTGGCCATGACCACCACCATCGAGGCTGCTTTTGGTTCACGACGCATGGTCACCACCGACCCCTCACGACCCGGTGGCTTTTTGCTGAACAACGAATTGACCGACTTCAGCTTTGCGCCTGCGGACGGCCAAGGCCGCCCGATTGCCAACCGAGTCGAGCCGGGCAAGCGCCCGCGCTCTTCCATGTCACCCACCTTGGTATTTGACAAAACCTCCGGTCAATTGCTCATGAGCGGTGGCAGCCCTGGCGGAGCAGCCATCATCCACTACACCGCCAAGCTGCTCACGGGCACATTGCACTGGGGGCTGAACGCGCAGCAGGCCATCGACCTGCCCAACTTCGGCTCCTTGGGTGGCCCCACACTGCTGGAAGCCCAGCGCTTTGACCGCAGCACCGTGGACGCCCTGAAAGCGCGCGGTCACGAGGTGCGTGAAATGGACATGACCAGCGGCATTCAAGCGATTGAGCGCACACCCAATGGATGGTTTGGGGGGGCGGACCCGCGACGCGAAGGCTTGGTGTTGGGCGACTGAACCCATCAACCAGGGGCATCCTCTGACACCAGTCACACAAGCGACCAGCCCAGGGTCAGCGTGCAGGTTTGCCCCCTTGTCGGAACGATCGACTTGATTTTCAATAAGCTGACCTATTCATCAAGGAGACTGGTTTGACAACCCAAGGCACGTCACGACGCACTTTTGTTCAAGCCTCTGTGGCCGCAGCAGCCACAGTGGCATTTCCTACTGTGGCGCAGGCACAAGCTTTTCCAGCCAAGCCCATCAAACTGATCTGCCCCTGGCCTGCTGGCGGCTCAAGCGACGCGGTCATGCGTGCTTTGGCTGAGAGCGCCGCCAAGGCATTGGGCGTTCAAGTGGTCATCGAAAACAAACCCGGCGCCAGCGGCATGCTCGGACCCAATGAACTGGTTCGTGCCCAGCCCGACGGCTACACCCTGTCGCAAATCACCATTGGCGTGGCGCGTTTGCCGCACATGCAAAAAATGCAGTTTGATCCGCTCAAAGACTTCACTTACATCGCCTGCCTGACCGGCTATACCTTTGGCGTGGTCGTCAGGGCAGACTCCCCCATCAAATCCATCGCCGATTTGGTGGCATTTGCCCGGGCCAACCCAGGCAAATTCACCTATGGCTCCACTGGCAACGGCACCACGCCACACTTGGCATTTGCAGAATTCGCCAGCAAAGCCAAAATCGACGTTACCCATGTGCCTTTCAAAGGCAGCGCAGATGGCGTGCAAGCTGTGCTGGGCGGCCATGTGATGTCGCACAGCGACGCCACCGGCTGGGCACCGCAGGTCGAGGCAGGCACCATGCGACTGCTGGCCACCTATGGCAGCAAACGCACCAAGCGCTGGCCCAACGTGCCCACACTCAACGAACTGGGTTTCGACACCGTGTCCGACTCGCCCTTTGGCATCGGCGGCCCCAAGGGCATGGACCCGGCTGTGGTCAAAAAATTACATGACGCCTTCAGGAGCACCTTGCAAGACCCGGCTGTCATGGCCAGCTTCGACAAATACGACCAGTCGGTGATTTACATGGGCACGGAGGAATACACCAAGTTCATCCGCGACACCTTCCAATCTGAAAAGGCAGTGATCGAGCGCCTAGGCTTGGCCATGAAAAGCTGAAACGGCCACGCACCATGACAAAAGGCAGCCGAGGCTGCCTTTTTTTCATCGGTGCGAGGGGCTGAAAAGCCCTCTGCGCTTCAGCGACTATCAATAGGCCTGACCCAGCTGACCCAAAATTGCCGGGTTTTCCAAAGTCGAGATGTCTTGCGTGATCTCTTCGCCTTTGGCCAGCGAACGCAACAAGCGGCGCATGATCTTGCCCGAACGGGTCTTGGGCAAGTTCTCGCCGAAGCGGATGTCTTTGGGCTTGGCAATCGGACCGATTTCCTTGGCGATGTGGTCGCGCAATTGCTTGGCAATGGCCTTGCCTTCTTCGGTGTCGGGCAGCGAGCGTTTGAGCACAACGAAGGCGCAAATCGCTTCTCCTGTGGTGTCGTCAGGGCGGCCCACCACGGCGGCTTCGGCCACCAACTCGGTGCAACTGACCAAGGCCGATTCGATTTCCATGGTCCCCATGCGGTGACCCGAGACGTTCAGGACGTCGTCAATGCGGCCCGTGATGGTGAAGTAACCGGTTTTCTCATCGCGGATCGCACCGTCACCCGCCAAGTAATACTTGCCCTTGAAGTCTTCCGGGTAGTAACTCTTTTTGAAGCGCTCAGGGTCGCCCCAGATGTTGCGGATCATGGAAGGCCATGGGCGCTTGACCACCAAAATGCCGCCTTGGCCATCGGGCATGTCTTTACCGGTCTCGTCCACGATGGCCGCTTGAATGCCGGGGAAGGCCAGCGTGCAAGAGCCAGGCACCATGGGTGTGGCACCAGGCAGCGGCGTGATCATGTGGCCGCCAGTTTCGGTTTGCCAGAAGGTGTCCACGATGGGGCAATTGCCCCCCCCCACATGCTGGTGGTACCACTCCCAGGCGGCAGGGTTGATCGGCTCGCCGACCGAGCCGAGCAAACGCAGGCTGGACAGGTCATAGCTCTTGGGATGCACGGCATCGTTGGCTTCGGCCGCTTTGATCAGCGATCGGATGGCTGTGGGCGCGGTGTAGAAGATGGTGGCTTTGTGGTCCTGAATCATCTTCCAGAAACGGCCGGCGTTCGGATAAGTGGGCACGCCTTCAAACACGATCTCGGTGCCACCCAGGGCCAGGGGGCCATAGGTGATGTAGGTGTGGCCTGTGACCCAACCGATGTCGGCGGTGCACCAGAACACGTCGTCTTGCTTCAAGTCGAAGGTCCATTGGGTGGTCAAGGCTGCATGCAGGAGGTAGCCGCCGGTGCTGTGCTGAACGCCTTTGGGCTTGCCTGTGGAGCCTGAGGTGTAAAGCAAGAACAAGGGGTGCTCGGCACCCACCCACTCGGGCTCGCAGGTGGTGGCCTGTTGGTCGGCCAGCTCGGCCATCCACTGGTCGCGGCCAGCGGTCATGGCGATGTCGGCGCCCGAGCGCTTGACGACCAACACATTCTTGATGGAGCCGCAACCGCCCAGGTTGATGGCATCGTCCACGATGGATTTGAGGGGCAGCAATTTGCCGCCGCGCACCTGGTTGTCGGCGGTGATGACCGCCACCGCGCCGGTGTCTTCAATGCGGTCGCGCAGCGACTGGGCAGAAAAGCCACCGAACACCACCGAATGGGTTGCGCCGATGCGGGCACAGGCCTGCATGGCGGCCACGCCTTCAATGGACATGGAGATGTAGATGACCACGCGGTCACCTTTTTGAATGCCCAAGCTCTTCAACACGTTGGCATATTGGCAGGTCTTGGCCAGCAACTGGCTGTAAGTCACTTGGGTCACTTCGCCGCCATCGGCTTCGAAAATGATGGCGGTCTTGTCGCCCAAGCCTTTTTCGACGTTGCGGTCCAGGCAGTTGTAAGAGGCATTCAGCGTGCCGTCTTCGAACCACTTGAAAAAAGGCGCATTGGACTCGTCGAGCACCCGGGTGAAGGGGGTCTTCCAGCTGATCAGTTCGTTGGCCAGGCGAGCCCAGTAGCCTTGGTAGTCGGCTTCGGCTTCTTTGCAAAGCGCTTCATAAGCAGGCATGCCAGAGACGTGAGCGTTTTTGACAAAGTCAGCGCTGGGTTGGTAAAGGTTGGAACTCATCGAATTTGTCTCCTCAATGACATAAGTGTTTTGAAAACTGGTGCAAATGTCTGCTTTCGCACTTACAAAGCACTGACTGACATCAGACTTGCACGAACTTGGGGTGAAATGGAACTTCTACCGCCTAAAATCTATTTTCGCCGCAAGGCCCTGCCTTCAAGCCCTATTCAGGAAAAACATGTCCACCAAGCAGTCCGCCCCTCCAGGCAAATTGAGCCCCTTGAGCAATTTCATTTTTGCCAGCCGTTGGTTGCAATTGCCCCTTTACTTGGGGCTGATCGCCGCACAAGCGGTCTATGTATACCATTTTTGGGTTGAACTGATCCACCTGCTGGAGGCCGCTTTCGGCAACCAGGTCGCCCTCCAAGCCCTGGTCAGCAGCATTGGCTACAAAGCCGATGTGCAGTTAACGGCACTGAATGAAACCGTGATCATGCTGGTGGTTTTGGCCTTGATCGACGTGGTCATGATCTCCAACCTGTTGATCATGGTGATTGTGGGCGGCTACGAGACTTTTGTCTCTCGTTT
>NZ_CAMBNZ010000086.1 GCF_945869175.1 Limnohabitans sp. Rim8
TGTGGAGAGTTTTGCATCGCAGGGCTTTTGGACTTGATCGTTTCGACCTCGCGCCCCTGACGCACCAATTGATTGATGGTTGGCATTGTTTGTAACGTCCCTAAACGTTGAATTTTGACAAAAGAAACTTCCCCGCCCCAAAAGCGGAAAAGCCCGCCAGTATAACCGCCTGACGGGCCGAGGGCAAGTTATCCACAAATGAAGGTGGTTTGCCCGCCTCAAATCACCTGATCCACAGGCGAAGCGCATCCCAGGCGCGACCCCAAACACCCGCTTCTTCTACCGGCTCCAAAGCAACCAAGGGCACTTCAAACAACAACTGGTCTGCGCGCAGCACTTTCAATCGGCCCACAGTTTGGCCTTTGGCGATGGGCGCGACCAGTGGTTCCGGGCGTGCCACCTCGGTTTTGATTTGGGCGGCCGAACCGGAGGGCACAGCCACGACCAAGGGCTGGAAAGAGCCCAACTTCACGACAGGCGACTTGCCTTTCCAGACTGGTGGACTCAGCACTGGCTGGCCTGCATCAAACAGTTTCACCGCATCGAACGCGCTGTAACCCCAATTGAGTAATTTTTGGCTTTCGTTGGCCCGGGCGTTTTCACTGTCGGCCCCCAACACCACCGACAACAGGCGGCGCGAACCCACATTTGGAAAATCTCGCTGGGCTGTGGCCACGAGACAATAACCAGCGGCTTTGGTGTGGCCGGCCTTCAAGCCGTCGACCGTGGCGTCGCGAAACAGCAACAAGTTCCGGTTGCTGTCGTTGGCGACGGGCGAGCCTTCATAACGGTACTTTTTGATCGCGTAAAAAGGCACATATTCCGGAAAGTCGCGCATCAAGCGCATGGCCAACACACCGAGATCGCGTGCCGTGGTGGTGTGTCCGGGCTCGGCCAAGCCATCCGGGTTGCGGAATCTGGAGTTTTTCATCCCCAAAAACTGGGTCTGATCGTTCATCATTTGAACAAAGCGCTCGACACTGCCGCCCACCCCTTCGGCAAGCGCCACCGTGGCGTCGTTGCCCGACTGCACGATCATGCCTTTGATCAGATCCTCCACTGGCACCCGCATTTTGGGGTCGATGAACATGCGCGAGCCAGGCATTTTCCAAGCCCGCTCAGACACCGGCAAGGTTTGCTTCAGGTCAATTTTGCGGGATTTGAGGGCATCGAACACCAAATAGGCCGTCATCAACTTGGTCAAAGAAGCGGGCTCCACCGCCATGTCTGGGTCTTTGGCGGCCAACACCTGGTTGGCGGTGACGTCGATCAACAAATAAGCCCTGGCGGCGACATCTGGAGCTTGGGGCATTTGCGCCTGCGCATTCCAAGTGAGCACCATACAAAAGGCCGCTGCAAGGATTTTCAAAAATAGGCGCATGGGGTTTGGGGGTGTCTTGTGCCGCCCCTGAAAGGCAGTACCGAAAATCAGGCGCGCAGGTGGCGCGCCACCAAAGTTTTGAGCAAGGGCAATTGTCCGTGAAAGAAATGCTCAACGCCGGGAATCACCGTGATGGGCAAGGATTGGGGTCGGGCCCAATCCATCACACTGGCCAGTGGGACCGTGTCGTCTTGCTCGCCATGCAAGACCAAGGTTCTCTCGTGCAGCTCTGCCGCCACAGATGCAACATCAAAACGTGCGGCAGCCGTGCCCACCAGCACCAACTGTTCCGGACTGCGCACAGGCGCCAAGGCCTGCACGACATGGCTCGTCACGAAGGCACCAAATGAAAACCCTGCCAATGCCAAAGGCCCTGCCGGGGCCACTTGCTCGATCACGGCCAGCATGTCGGCGGCTTCGCCTCGGCCTTCGTCGTAAGTGCCAAGACTCGCGCCCACCCCTCTAAAGTTGAAACGCACAGCCCGCCAACCGCACTGCACAAATGCTCTGGCCAAAGTTTGCACCACCTTGTTTCGCATGGTGCCCCCAAAAAGCGGGTGAGGGTGCGCAATGACGGCCGTGCCTCTGACTGCGGCGTCTGCAGGGGCATCACACAAAGCCTCCAGGGTCCCGACCGGACCTTGCAAAGTCATCGATTGAGTGGCGGCGTTCATCAGCGCCCCAAATGCTCGGGTGTGACCAAGCGCTCCACCACTTGGCCGTTTTTCAAGTGGGACTCGACGATCTCATCAATGTCGCTGGCGTCCACATAGCTGTACCAAACACCTTCGGGATAGACCACGGCCACAGGCCCCCCGGCACAACGGTCCAGGCAACCCGCCTTGTTGACCCGCACTTGCCCCGGCCCGGCCAAGCCCAGGTCTTTGACGCGTTTTTTGCAATGGTCAAACGCTGCTTGCGCACCGTGTTGTGCACAACACGCTTCGTCGTTCTTGCGTTCATTCAAGCAAAAGAAAATGTGGCGCTTGAAATAGGGGCTGGTGTTTTCTGTGGTCATGCCTGAATTCTAGGCTGGCCTGCGCTCAACTTTCTGAAGCCCTGCCCGGTGAAGACAGTCTCTGAACCAAATACAGCAACAAGGCATAAGGCCACAACCAGCCCAACCACTGGATCAACCCATGAAACCGGATGAATTGCCCTTGTTCCCAGGTCTGCAAGGTCAATGCAAAGTACGCATCGGCCGAAGCGTTGTTGAGCAAGCTCAACTGCCACACCAAGGCGGCCAAGGCCAAAACCCAACACACCCGTGCGGACCGAAAAGACATCACCGCCACGCCCAAAACCCCCAACAACAAGCCAGACCTCACTTCGCTGCTGACCCAACCCCATGCGTGGGCGGGGCCATAGGTGAGCGCCGCCGACAAGGCACTGGCCATGCAAGCCACCACCACCGCCACCGCCGCCAACACGATGCGTTGGCGCCATTCGCGCAACACCCCAAAAGCCAGCAAACAAGGCAGCATCAAGCCAATGGCCACACACAAAATTTCGCTCATCGGCAGCAAAGGCTCCAGTTCCACTTCGCGCAATGGCAACCACTCCAGCCAAGGCGTGTCTTCCAGCCAATGGGCCAAGCCGGTTTCTGTGCGCTCGAACACCTGGCCCAGGCCAAAGGTCACAGGTGCCGGAAACAACAGGGCCAAGGGCCAGACCGCCAGCAAAGCCAGCGCCCCACTGGCATCGCTCACAAACCAACGGTCACGAAAACGGCTCCAGCGGTCCAACAAGCCCACCCACTCCAAAGCTCGCGCCATAACAGCACCAGCCAAAGCCCCCAAAATATTCAATGCAGCATCCACATTCGACGGCACACGCACAGGTAAGAACATTTGCAAAGACTCCAGCGTCAATGACAGCGCCAACGCCGCCAAGGTGCTCAACACCACGGCTGGCCAATGCGGCCGCGTCCTGTTCAAGGCCAAAGCCAGCAAAAACCCGAAAGGGGCATAACCCAGCACATTGGACAAGACATCAAATCCCGTCCAATAACGCGGCAAAGGTGCCGTCAAAAAAGCCCAAGGAGCGATGCCTTGTACGCGCCACTGGTCAAAGGGATAGAGGCTGGCGTAGAAGATCAAGACCGTGTAGATCCAGACCAAAGGCCAAGCGGCCGTTTTGCGCAAAGGGGATGTGCGCATGCCGACCCTTAAAACGGCTTGACGACCACCAAAATCACCGCCGCGAACATCATCAAGACCGGGGCTTCATTGAACCAACGGAACCAAACATGGCTGCGTTGCATCTGGCCTTGTGAGAATTTGCGCAAGATCCCACCACAGGCGTGGTGGTACCCGATCAGTGCCAAGACAATGACCAGCTTGGCGTGCATCCAACCTTGCCCTGGGCCTAGCCCAACGCCGTAATACAGCCACAGCCACAAACCCAGCACCAAGGCCGGAATCGCCAACAGCGTCATGAACCGGTAAAGCTTGCGGGCCATCAACAGCAAGCGCTCTCGCTCGGCCACAGACTCTGGCTCCACCATGGCCAAATTGACAAAAATACGCGGCAAATAAAACAAGCCGGCGAACCAGCTGGCGATGAAGACGATGTGAAGGGCTTTGATCCAGAGCATGGTGCAAGTGTAGTCAGAGATGGCTGAACAAGCACAGGGGAATGGCAAGCCCCAAAAAAAACCCCCGGCCAAAGGCCGAGGGTGGCAAGCCTGTTGGCGTTACCGCATCCAGGCCCCGCTCAGGGAGGTAAAGCGGGAGGCAGCAAGCTGCCCGACAACCAATTTATCAAATATCAAAACTGATAACAAGTGTGAATTTGAATTTAAAGATATTTTTGATATTTAAATCACAACTTCAGCAGGATGACTGCCTAAAGGACGCCTGAGCGACTGCGCACCCCGTTGCAACTTTGGCAATCCCAGGGAGTTCAGGCACAATTTTCGGCATGAACCCCACCGCTCCCTTCCCTGCCAACCGCCCACGGCGCCTGCGCCGCGATGACTTCACCCGCAACCTGGTGCGCGAACACCTGGTCACGCCACATGACCTGATCTACCCCGTGTTTGTGCTGGATGGCCAAAACCAGCGCCAGCAAGTGGGTTCCATGCCCGGCGTGGAGCGGCTGAGCCTGGACCTGCTGCTGCCCGTGGCCGAAGACTGCGTGAAACTCGGCATCCCGGTGATGGCGCTGTTCCCAGTCATCGACACCCGCCTCAAAGACCCCACAGGCAGCGAAGCCAAAAACCCCGATGGGCTGGTCCCGCGCGTGGTGCGCGAACTCAAAAAACGCTTCCCCGAATTGGGCGTGATGACCGATGTGGCGCTGGACCCTTTCACCAGCCACGGCCAGGACGGCTTGCTCGACGACACCGGCTACATCTTGAACGATGAAACCACCGAAGTGCTGGTGCAGCAAGCCCTGACCCAGGCCGAAGCCGGTGTGGACATGGTCGCCCCCAGCGACATGATGGACGGGCGCATCGGCGCGATCCGCCAGGCGCTGGAAGCACGCGGCCTGATCCACACCCGGATCATGGCCTACAGCGCCAAGTACGCCAGCGCCTTTTATGGACCCTTCCGGGACGCGGTCGGCTCGGCTGGGAACTTGGGCAAGAGCAACAAAAAGGTTTACCAGATGGACCCCGGCAACAGCGACGAAGCCCTGCGCGAAGTCGCCATGGACCTGGCCGAAGGCGCCGACATGGTCATGGTCAAGCCCGGCATGCCCTATTTGGACATCGTGCGCCGCGTGAAAGACGAGTTCAAGGTTCCCACCTTCGCTTACCAGGTGTCGGGCGAGTACGCCATGCTCAAGGCCGCTGCGCAAAACGGCTGGCTGGACCACGACCTGGTGATGATGGAAAGCCTGTTGGCCTTCAAACGTGCCGGGGCCGACGGGGTGTTGACTTACTTTGCACGCGACGCGGCCCGCTTGATCCGCCAAGGCTGAGGCGGTGCGGGTCTTCACGGTTTCTGGGCAACAGATCCAAGCCGGACTGGCCTTACCACGGCAATTGCCTGAACAGGGCTATGTCTGGATCGCCTGTTCTCGTGAACGCTTCCAAGACGAATTGGTCTTGATTCAGCAAACACTGCAAGCGCTGACAGGCCATACCTTGGTCGACCTGCACGTGTCGGACTTGCTGAACGCCCAATTGCCTTCACGCTTTGATTACAGCTTGCATTACGACCTGATGGTTTTTCGCAGGCTGGCGCAACGGCCTGGCAGCAGCGCTCAAGAGCCTGGCAATGGCCTGAAACTGCAAGGCGGTAAAAGGTCTGGCCCGCCCGTTTTACACCGCATCGACACCAGCCCGGTGGGCTTTGCCGTGTTTGACCGTGTGCTGCTGAGCGTTCACCCGGCCAATTGCGCCGTACGGGAAGCCTATGCCAGCCGACTGCTGGCCAGCACGCAAGACCTGGACGACAAGGACCTGCGCTCCACTGGCGCCCGAGGCGTGCCCAGCAGCCCGGCCGACATGATGCTGCGCATCGTCAGCCAGATGGTGGACAGTTACCTCGATTTGCGCCGTGAACTCAGCCGCCAACTTGACCATTGGCAGGCCGAGTTGCTCAGCCCCCTTACCCGATTCAACCGATGGGACGCCCTGTTGCAGGCCCGACTGGCTTTGCACCAGATCGAAGCCCTGTGCGACGACCAGCGCACCGCCATTCAAGCTTGGACCGAGTCGCTCAACAACTGGCGGATCAGCCCCGAAAGCGACGCCGAGCACGAACACGAGTTGCTCAAAATCCGCAGCCGCGACGTGCTGGAGCACATTGACCGGGTGGTCCAACACGTGCGGCGTCTCGAGCACAACACCGAAACCAGCGTACAAATGCACTTCAGCGTGCAGAGCAACCGCACCAACGACACCATGCGCACCCTGACGGCCTTGACCGCCATCTTTTTGCCCCTGAACCTGATCGCTGGCATTTTTGGCATGAACTTCGAGTTCATGCCCTGGCTGCACCGGACCAGCGGTTTTTGGTGGACGATGGGCGGCATGGTGACCATCGCCCTCGTGATGGGGCTGGTGTTCTGGCGCAAACGCTACATCGCCAACACGGGCGATTGACACCGCCCCTCAGGCCAGGCGCTTGAAACCAAGCATCAGCCCAAGTGCTGCTTGAAAAACACCAGCGTGCGCTCACGGGCCAATTGGGCCGATGGGGCATGCCAGGCACCGCGTTGGTCGCAGTTGAAGCCATGGTGCGCCGCATAGGTGTGCACCTCGACCTCGGGATGCGACTTTTTGAAGGCTTCCACGGTGTCCATCGGGATCCACTTGTCTTCCTCGGCAAAGTGCGCCAACACCGGCACCTGGGTTTGGCGGGCGATTTCGGCTTCGGTGGTCACGCCCCCGCCGTAATAAGGCGCAGCAGCGCTCAAACCCTTGAGCGTGCATGCCGCTCGCCAAGTCAGCAAACCGCCCCAGCAGTAACCGACGATGCCGACCTTGCCGCCCGAAGCCTTGGCCGCATGATCGATCGCGGCCTGAATGTCCTGCATCACCCCGGGCGCAGGCAGAGCCTCGACCGCGGTCTTGTAACCAAAACCTTCGCCCATGTCCGCCTCGCTGTAACCCAGCTCCACGCCGGGTTTGGCACGGTGAAAGGCCGCTGGTGCCACTGCCCAGTACCCCTGGGCCGCATAGCCATCGCACACGTTGCGGATGTGGCTGTTGACGCCAAAAATCTCCTGGATCACCACCACCGCGCCCTTGGGCGCGCCCGCAGGTTGCGCTTCGTAAGCAGGCACCACGGTGCCGTCCACCGCCTGCAGTTCAATCATCTTTCCCATGTTCATTCCTTGGTTCGGTTCAACACATCAAGAACTCAAGGCCCGCTCGACAAAGTCCAGCCGGTCTTGACCCCAAAAAATCTCGCCATCGATCACATAACTGGGGGCACCAAACACCCCGGCATCGATGGCTGCCTGCGTGTCAGTTTCATAACGCTCTTGTACGGCTTGGCTGTGCGACTGCTCCAGCAAAGCGGCAGGCAAACCCCGCTCGGCCAGCAACTCGGCCAGCACTTTCTCATCGGCGATGTTGCGCTCCTGCGCCCAGCACGCCGCAAGCACCGCACCGGCCACCTGCATGGCAGCCGCTGACCCTTGCGCCAGATCGGCGGCGATGATGAGCCTGGCCGCATCGTCACCGCTCACCGGAAAGTACTTGGGCTTGAGGTTGATTGGCGCTTTCAGGTGCTCGCTGAAGCGCTGCAACTCGACCAAGCGATAGGCCTGGCGCTGAGGCGCGCGCTGCCCCAATGGCAGCCCGCCCGAGATCGGAAAGACCTTGCCACCCAGGTCGATGGGCATGACCCGCAATGCCGACCCTGTGCGCGCAGCGATTTCGGCCAAGCGTTGGTGCCCCAAGTAAGCCCATGGGCTTTGGGGGGCGAAGTAATAGTCCACTGTGTGACCCATGCGGTCTCCTGGCTGGTTTATTGTGTGATGGTGCGGTTTTATCCGTTTTACAAACATCTTGCAGGAGTGAGCGAATGAACAAAGTCTTGTTGGTGACCGGCGGCAGCCGGGGCATTGGTGCTGCCACCGCCTTGTTGGCGGCCACTCAGGGTTGGACCGTGGCGGTGAACTACACCGCCAACTCGCTGGCCGCCGATGAGGTGGTGCGCCAAATCCGCGCCTCGGGCGGCCATGCCATCGCCGTGCAAGCCGATGTGGCCGACGAAGCGCAGGTGCTGCGCATGTACGAGCACATCGACGCCAAGCTGGGGCGCCTGACGGGTCTGGTCAACAACGCGGGCGTGGTCGACGTCTATGCCCGCGTGGCCGACATGAGTGTCGAGCGTCTCAAACGCATGTTCGACATCAACGTGATGGGCAGCTTGATTTGCGCCCGCGAAGCCTTGCGCCGCATGAGCACCCGCTACGGCGGCGAAGGCGGCAGCATCGTCAACGTCTCGAGTGCCGCTTCCCGCCTGGGCTCACCCGGCCAGTATGTGGATTACGCCGCAGCCAAAGGGGCGATTGACGCCTTCACTTTGGGCCTGGCCAAAGAAGTGGCCGCCGAAGGCGTGCGTGTCAACGCCGTGCGCCCGGGCCTGATCGACACCGAAATCCACGCATCCGGCGGCCTGCCCGACCGCGTGAAAGACCTGCAGCACCTGGTGCCCATGCAGCGCGGCGGCACGGCCGATGAGGTGGCGCAAAGCATTGTCTGGCTCCTGTCGGACGCCGCCAGCTACACCACCATGAGCCTGATCGACGTCTCTGGGGGCCGCTGATGGCGGAGTTCAAGTACTACTGGGAAGACTTTGCGGTAGGCGAGGTGCGTGATTTGGGCACCATCTCTCCCACCCGCGAAGAGATCCTGACCTTTGCCCAGCAGTTTGACCCGCAACCATTCCATCTGAACGACGAAGCGGCCAAAGCCTCGGTGTTTGGGGCGCTGTCGGCCAGCGGTTGGCACACCTGCTCGATGGCCATGCGGCTGATGGTGACCAACTTTTTGAACGACTCCTCCAGTCTGGGTTCGCCGGGTCTGGAAGGCATCAAATGGCTCAAGCCCGTGTACCCGGGCGATACCCTGCGACTGCAAAGCACCATGCTCGAGACCAAACCCATGAGCAAGCGCCCGGATGTCGGCATGACGCGCAACCTGTGGGAAATGTTCAACCAGAACGGCGACAAAGTGCTGCACATGGAAGGCTGGGGCATGTTCAGAAGGCGCACGCCAGCGCCAAGCCCGTGAGCCAGCAGGGCACAATGGGGCGATGGACACCAAACCGCTGATCACCCTACTGGCCATCGTCAACCCACTGGCCTGCGTGCCGTTTTTCATCCACTACACGCAAGGCTTCAGCCCAGCCCAGCGCAAAAAGACGATTTGGGTGTCCGCCTTTTCAGCCTTCGTGGTGATTGCGGCCAGCGCCCTGCTCGGTTTGCAAATCCTGGAATTTTTTGGCATCTCACTGGCCAGCTTTCAGGTGGGCGGTGGCATGTTGCTGTTGACGGCCGCACTGTCGATGCTCAACGCCCAACCGGCCGAAGCCCGGGCCAACGCCGAAGAAGTCCATGACGCCGAAGCCAAAGCCGCCATGGGGGCCAGCATCGCCGTGGTGCCGCTGACCATCCCGCTGCTCACCGGCCCGGCCACCATGTCCACGGTGGTGATTTACGCCGAAAAAGCCAAGAACTTCGCCCAACTGGGCACCCTGGTCGGCTACGGCGTGGTCATTGCCTTGGCCACCGCGCTGTGCTTTTCGTTGGCCGGCCCCATTGCCCGGGTGCTGGGCCGCACCGGCATCAACGTCATGACCCGCCTGATGGGTTTGATCCTGGCGGCGCTTGCGGTCGAAGTGATGGCCGACGGATTGCACAAGCTGTTTCCGGTGCTGGCTGGACACTGAGCTCTCAGCAAAACCCCCCTGCCAGCCCTTCACGCAAACACGCCACCAGTGCCGTCACAGCCCGGGGCACATGCGGGGCATAGGGGCGGATGGCGTAGATGGTTTCGGCAAATGCCCCCACCGGTTTCCAGGCAGGCAGCACGCGCACCAACTGGCCTTTGCGCAATTCCGCTTGGGCGCTGAAGTCGGGCATCAGGGCAATGCCAGCGCCGGTCAAAGCGGCTTCGCGCAGCGCTTCACTGTTGTTGGCGGCGAAATTGCCGCTCACCGGCACCGTGATGCGCTCACCCACTTGTAAAGGCTTTCGTGGCTCGAAGGTCCATGCGGGACTGTCTTGAGAACGGGGGTAATGCAGGCAGTTGTGGGCTTGCAGCGCTGAGGGGCTTTTCGGTTCACCCCATTGACGGAGGTAAGCGGGGGTGGCCAACAGCACCGATTCGGTGGTGCACAGCGCCCAAGCCACATGGGTATCGGGCGGGCGGGCGGTATGGCGGATGGCCAAGTCGTAGCCTTCCGTGGCCAAGGCGCTCAGGCGGTCGGACAGGTCCAACTCGATGCGCACATCAGGAAAGTCTTTCAAGAAAGCGGCGAACAGCGGCACCAGTTGCTGGCGCGCAAAGGCCACCGGAGCCGTCACACGCAGCAAGCCACTGGGCTGTTCGGCCAGATCGCGCACTTGGGCAAAGCTTTGCTCGATCTGCTCGAAGGACGCACGGGTGTCGTCCACCAACTTTTGTCCGGCTTCAGTCAGACGCAGGCTGCGGGTGGTGCGCTGCACCAGGGTGACTTTAGCGGCACGTTCCAACTCGGCGATGCGCTGGCTCATGGCGGCCTTGCTCACACCCAGCCGAGCGGCGGCGGCGGTGTAACTGCCTTGTTGGGCCAGCACGCCCAGCCAGTGCAAGTGCGCCCAGAGGGTGTTGATTTTTTGCTCTTCCATGGATGTATTGTTCATTATTTTGAACAATCAATTCAGTTTCAAGGGCTTGTGGGGCATAGCCGGGGTGCCTAAACTGACTAGGTTGTCATCGATTTGCGCGCGCTGGCGCGTACTCCCACATTCCCAACGAAAGTCCAACATGAGCATTTCCAACATCGGCCATTACATGGCCGGTCAAGTCGCCGCAGGCACTTCGGGCCGCAGCCAGCGCGTGACCAACCCCGCCACCGGCGCCGTGACCGGCCAAGTGGCTTTGGCCAACAGCGCCGAAGTGGCCCAAGCCGTGGCCGCTGCGCAAGCGGCCTTCCCCGCCTGGGCCGACACGCCACCGCTGCGCCGGGCCCGCGTGATGTTCAAGTTCCTCGAACTGCTGAACCTGCACAAGGACGAGCTGGCCCACATGATCACCGCCGAGCACGGCAAGGTGTTCACCGACGCCCAGGGCGAGGTCTCGCGCGGCATCGACATCGTGGAATTTGCCACCGGCATCCCCCAGCTGCTCAAGGGCGACTTCACCGACCAGGTGTCCACTGGCATCGACAACTGGACCCTGCGCCAGCCCCTGGGTGTGGTCGCGGGCATCACGCCATTTAACTTTCCGGTGATGGTGCCCATGTGGATGTTCCCGGTCGCCATTGCCGCAGGCAACACCTTCATCCTCAAACCCAGCCCGACAGACCCCAGCCCATCGCTGTTCATGGCCGAGCTGCTGAAAAAAGCCGGTCTGCCTGACGGGGTGTTCAACGTGGTGCAAGGCGACAAAGAAGCCGTGGACGCGCTGCTGGAGCACCCCGATGTGAAGGCCATCAGCTTTGTGGGCTCCACACCGATTGCCAATTACATCTATGAAACCGGCGCCCACCACGGCAAACGTGTTCAGGCCTTGGGTGGCGCGAAAAACCACCTCGTGGTCATGCCCGACGCCGACATCGACCAGACCGTGGACGCGCTGATCGGCGCTGGCTACGGCTCGGCCGGCGAGCGCTGCATGGCGATCTCGGTCGCAGTTCTGGTGGGCGATGTGGCCGACAAAATTTTGCCCAAGCTGATCGAGCGCACCCAAGCGTTGCAAGTGCTCAACGGTGAAAACCTGGCCGCCGAAATGGGCCCCATCGTGACCGACGCGGCGCGTCAACGCATCAAAGGCTACATCGACGCGGGTGTGGCCGAAGGTGCGAAGCTCTTGGTCGACGGCCGCAACTTTGATGGCGCGAAAGCCGGTGCCGGTTGCGAGCAAGGC
>NZ_CAMBNZ010000087.1 GCF_945869175.1 Limnohabitans sp. Rim8
GACTTCGGTGGCGAAGTCGACGTTGGTGGCCAGGCCCATGAAGCTGCCGGCTTTGGCGCGCGTGGCGCAGTACTCGGGCAGGTAGCGACCGGCTTGGCGCATGAGCCAGACGGGGGTGTGGTCGGTGGCTTGGCGCAGGCAGGCGCGCAAGAATCTGTCGTTTTGAAGGGGGGCGAAAGAGCTCATGCCCTTATTGTGGCAGGCCGCAATCAACGGCCCCTTAGCGCCTGTAAGGCGGTTTGCACTTCGGCCACGCTGGGCAGCTCTGACAAGAGCACCGGTGCGCGGCCCGGCGCATACAGGGCGTAGACCGGCACACCGCTGCGACCCAGTGCCGTCAAGGCTTGCGTGATGGCGGGGTCGCGGCGCGTCCAGTCGGCGCGCATCAGCACCACTTGGCGCGCTGCAAAGTCAGACAGTACCCGCGCATCGGCCAAGGTGGTTTTTTTGTTGTACTGGCAGGTCACGCACCAGGCGGCGGTGAAGTCCACAAACACGGGACGCCCTGCAGCCAGCTGGGTTTGCACAGCGTCTTCAGACCAAGCTTGCCAGGTGAGGGACGCGCTGGTGTTGGCCAACGTTTGGGCTGGCGCCTCGCGCAAAGCCACCGGCAACCAGCTGCTGCCCAGCCACAGCAAGGCGCCCAGGGTACAGCCACTCAGAACCCAACGCGTGCGGCCTTGCAAGCCCAACGCCCACACCAACCCAGCCACCGCGAGCAACACGGCCAGCAGGCTGCTGGCGCCGTCGATGCCGGTTTGCTGGCCCAGCACCCACAGCAGCCATATGACGGTGGCAAACATCGGGAACGCCATGGCTTGGCGGAAAGTGACCATCCAGGCTCCGGGACGCGGCAGGGCGCGGGCGATGCCCGGCCACCAGCTGGCGGCCAAATACGGCAAAGCCATGCCCATGCCCATGGCGGCAAACACCAGCAATGCCTGCCACACGGGCAGCGCGATCGCCAAGCCCAGCGAGGCGCCCATGAAAGGCGCGGTGCAGGGCGAGGCCACGGCCACGGCCAACACGCCCGACAAACCGGCGTTCACCGTGGGGTGGCGACTTTGCAAAGAGGCCAGGCTGCTGGGCAGCATCTGTCCAAACTCGAAAACGCCCGCCAGGTTCAGGCCGAGCAGGGTGAACAACAGCGCCAAGCCCGCCACCACCGGGGGCGATTGCAATTGAAAGCCCCAGCCCAGTTGTTCGCCTGCAGCCCGCAGGCCCAGCATCAGGCCGCCCAGCAGCATGAAGGACAGGACCACGCCCGCGGTGTAGGCCATGCCCGCAGCGCGGTGTTGCGACTGCGCGGTGTCGGCTTGGGTAAAACCCAGCACCTTGATGGCCAAGACCGGGAAGACGCAGGGCATGAGGTTGAGCAAAAAACCGCCGACAAGTGCCCCCAAGATGGCCAGTGTCAGGCCCAAAGTGGTCGTCGATGCCGCGGGTCTGGGGGCAGCGCTCGCATTCTCGGCCAGCGCCTTGGCCAGGGCGGGCGAAATTTCGGCGGGCGTGGCTTGTGCAGTGGCAGGCCAAGTGCCTGTGATGGGCGTGTCCAGTTCAAATGCCGGGGCCTTGGGGGCCGATGACGGCCCTGCCGCGACCACCCAGCGCATGGTTTTCGGGTTGTCGCTGCGCTCTGCAGACAGCGGGATTTGGGCGCGCCACACCCCTCCTTGCCAGTTTTGTGTCCATTGTTTGTTTTGGCCGTTGCTGGGGGTGTCCGCGTTGTGCACCAGGTTGGCAGTGACCGGGAAAGCACTCAAAGTCTGGCCGCGCCACCCCACAGGCAGGCCGTGCACCCGCAGGATGAGGTGTTGTCCATCGTCCGACACTTGGGTCTGGCCGCCCGTGATCCAGCTGCCGCCCTGATTCAACTGGGGCAGGGTTTGGGGTGTGAGCGTTCGCGCCGCTTCAAACAGTGGGGTGTGCTGGGTTTGAGGCGCTGCAGTGGGCAGGTTCAGAGCCAACTGGCCCTCTTGCGGGATGCATTCCTGGCGGCAGACCAGCCATTCGGCTTGCAGGCGCAGCGGCAAACCGCCCGTGGCGGGAAACTGAAAATGGGCACCGACAGTCACGGGCACCCTCAGCAGCAAGCGGCCCTCATAACCATGGTTGGCCAGCGTGCCGATGGGGATCTTTTTGGGCAAGGGCCAAGCGATATCGCCCGCTTGCAAGCCTGAGGGCAGCTGCCATTGCATCCGGGTGGGTAAGCCCGAGTCGCCCGGGTTTTGCCAGTAGGTGTGCCATTGGGGCTGGTGCTCGATTTGCAGCCCCAGCCAAAAAGTGGTGCCGGCCTGAATGCCTTGGGGCGCGTGAACCAGCAATTGGGCCTGCACTTGGTCGGTTTTGACCACGTTGGCAGCGCTTTGCAGCAGGGCGCTGGTGGCGGATAAGTGGGTAGGCGAGTTATTGCTCGAGAAAAGCGGGCCCGTTTGCGCCCTGCTGGTCATGGGCCATGCGGCCATGAGAAGCATCGAGGCCATAAAAGCGACACAGCCCATCGCCCAGTTCTGGCGCGAAGCGGTGACCAGATCACGGAAAAACACGGAAACTTTCACGCCAGTCCTTCTTTTGGGCCCCGAAGTCCTCGGGCGGGGCACCCCAACATCACTCTGCGAAAGGCACTGTACACGCCCCGGCTCCATTAAGATGCCCCCTATGCAAAACCCTTCGCGTTTTTGGGCCGACTGGACCACCCTCGATTTTCAGGCTTTGGCGCCTGATCGGACCATCGCCGTGCTGCCTGTGGCTGCCACTGAGCAGCATGGCCCGCATTTGCCCCTGTCGGTTGACACCGACCTCGTCGATGGCGTGGTGGCGGCCTGCTTGCCACACTTGCCATCTGACTTGTCTGCTTTGTTTTTGCCCACCCAAACGGTGGGCCTGAGCCCCGAGCATGCGCGTTTTGCGGGCACTTTGACACTGAAGGCCGAAACGGTGATCCGTTTGTGGACCGATATCGGCGAGTCGGTCGCAGCCAGTGGCGTAAAAAAATTGGTGCTGCTCAACGCCCATGGCGGACAAGTGAGCGTGATGGACATCGTGGCGCGTGACCTGCGGGCGCGCTTGGGCATGCTGGTCTACAGCGTGAGCTGGTTCAATTTGCCGCTGCGCGATGCGCAAGGTGTTGATGTGAATGCCCTGTTTTCCCCCGAGGAGCACCGCTTTGGTGTGCACGCGGGCGATACCGAAACCTCGATGATGCTGGCGCTGCACCCGGAACGCGTGCGCATGGATTTGGCGCAAAACTTCCGCTCCACCTCGCAAGACCGCGCTGAGCGTTTTGAGATTTTGGGAAATGGCAAAAGTGCCAAGCTCGGCTGGCAAATGCAGGACTACAACCACCACGGTGCGGCGGGCAATGCTTTGGCGGCCACCGCCGAAAAAGGCCAGGCTTTGCTGGACGCCGCAGGCCGGGCGCTGGCGCAGTTGTTGGGTGAAATTGACCGTTTGCCGCCCGAGACCTTGAGCGATTCAGTGGGCTGAAAACGCCCGCGCTTCAGAATCTGGGCAGCACCAATTCGCAGTGTTCGCGGCTCACGCTTTTGGGGTATTCGCGGGTGGTGTCGATGCAGCCACCTTCGGCGTAAACGCCTTTGGGGTCGCGCATGCGCAGCATCCGCTCCAAAACCTGGGCCCGAGATGCTGGGTTGGCTTCGGTTTGCGCCATCAGGGCCTCCACCACCGATTCGTCCATCTGCAGTTCACCTTGGGCGTCGGTGTAAGCGCCGTCTTTCCAGTGAAAGATTTCGATGGCTTTGGACTCGAGTGTGTAGGGGGTGTCACGCTTCCAGAAATTGCTGAACAAGCCGCCGCCCATGTAGAGGACCCAAGAGCCTTCGTAGCCGGTGACATCGGATGAGCGTTCGTCGGGGTTGCGAAACCACAAACGGTCACCCGGCACATAAAACCGCGCCGGCAAGGGGGCCTCCATGCTGCCGTACTCGACCAGGTAGACCTCATGGAATTGACCGGATCGCACGGCGTGAACTTGGTTGAGGCTTTGCAATTGGGCCAACAGTTCGGGATTTTCGGTTTTGAGCTCTTGTGCGATGCCCAGCAAAATCACGTATTCGGTGGCCCGGTAACAAGAAAAGTCGTAGAGCTTGCCCGAGGCATCGGGTTGGGTAGCCGCAGTCAGGGCATCGACCAGGCAACGACCGGGCTGCAAAATGAAACCGGCCTCGTCGCCACCGTCTTGCCAAAAGGCTTGGGGCCGTTCGGCCGCTTCGGTTTTGAAAGCCAAGGCGGTTTTGCGGGCGTCCAAGGCCATGTTGCGCCGCACCCGGATGTGAGAGGTGAGCGCGTCGAGGCTGGCAAATTGAAAACGATGCGGAGAACCCAGCAGCGCGACCCAAATTTCGCGTTCCAAGGCCCATGCTTCATCGGTTTGAGGGGTGTGCCCCAGTTTTTCGTGCAGGGCCAAAGTGTCGTGCCCTGGCATGCAATGCGCCCTGAAGTCATGCCGCAAATTGCAGACCAATCCGACTTGGGCGCCTTGAAGTGGCACCACCAAGGTTTGGACGGCGGATGCCAGTGACCATGTGCCCAACAACACCGCCAACTCGCCTGCCAGTCTTTGAGCATCGGCGGCTTGCGTGGTGGTGAGCTGGATACCCCCTTCCAAAGACGTGAGGGCCAACCAGGCGGTTGAACTGTTCATGGTTCAATTTTGCCTGCAAAACGAAAGGGTATTGCTTAGGGAATGTACCTGTGGTGAACATTCATGGCCACGGGCTTTGCTCTTCAGGCGAAGGTGACCCAGTCTTTGTGCGCGTCGCTGTCCAGGTGCGGCAAAGTGTTGTAGGTCAGCAGCATGTGCCGTTTCGGGTTGAACACGAACTCGGTCAGCGCCGTGTTGCGGATGCGCAGGTTCAATTCGATGGTGGTTTCGGGCGGGGTTCCCAGTACGCGGCCTACGGCTGTCGATATGGGGCCACCGCTGGAGACGATCATCACATCGCCCGAGTGGTTTTGCCGCACATGGTCTAGCGCTGCCTCAATGCCGCCCACAAAATCGGCATAGCTGGGCATGCCTTTCGGCTGGGTGCGCCCGGCCATCCAAGCCTGCAGTGCGTCGCGCAGCAGGCGAAAGTGGTGGCGGTACAGTTCGGGCGTATTGGGTTTGGCCAGCGGCTCGGGGTGGATGGACGCGATCAGGGCGTGGCTGTCGTATTCGTTCAGACCCGGCCAGACCGAGGGGGTGTGCGGCAGCCCTGCGCCTTCGGCAATGCCTTCCCAGGTTTGTCGGTGGCGCTTCAAGCTGCCCATCATCACCGCTTCGATGGCTTGTTCTTGCAACTTGGGCCGCAGGTACTCGCCTAGACGCACCGCTTGTTGGCGACCCAAAGGGCTGAGTTGGTCGTAGTCGTCGGCCCCGAAAGAGGCTTGTCCATGGCGGACTAAATAGAGTGTTCCCATGGGCTGCGATTGTGCGCAGTCCGGGGTTTTTCGACTGTCGCTGGTGTGATCAGAGGTTCACCGAACCCTGAATGCAGCCCACCACATCCCCGCCCACCCAAATTTGGCCTTGCCCGTCTTTCGACAAGAACACCTGCCCCGCGCGGCCAAGTACGGTTCCTTGGCGGGCGCTGTAGGCGGCAGGCATGTGGCCGTCGGCCATCAGCCATTGCGCCAGCGACGCGTTCAGGCTGCCGGTGACCGGGTCTTCGGCGATGCCCACTGGAGCGGCAAAGGCCCGCACCTCCAAGTCGGTGGGGTCGTTGGCGATGTGTGTTGACGGGGCGAACGCACGGGCCTCGCGATTGGCGCGGCGGATCAGGCCGCTCTCTGGGGCTTGCCGCTTGGCCGCAACACCCACTTTGGTGTTCAGGCGTTTGAGCGCCGCATGGTCAGGCGTCAGTGCGAGAAGGCGGTCCACCGAGTCGATCAAAATGCCCAACCAGTGGGGGCCGTTGTTCAAATCTTGTGCGGCCAGCACCTCGACCTCTTGCAGGCCCAGTGCCGCCAGCACATCGGCCAGCACGGCGGGTGCGGGCGTCTGGCGCTGCAAGACAGGCGCGGCAAAAGCCCAGCGGTCCGCTGTTGCCTTCAAGGTGACCAGGCCCACGCTACACTCTTGCACCAGTTGACCGCCTCGCCGAGGCTGGCCACCGGCTTGAAGCCAAGCGTGTGCGGTGCCCAGGGTCGGGTGGCCCGCAAACGGCAACTCTGCCCCGGGCGTGAAAATGCGCACCCGGTAGTCAGCCCCTCCCGCATAGCCTTCAGGTGTCGGCGGCAGCACGAAGGTGGTTTCGCTCAGCTGTGTCCAGGCGGCAAAGGCTTGCATTTGGGCGTCGCTCAAACCCTCGCCATCCAGCACCACGGCCAGCGGGTTGCCCAGAAAGGCGGTGTCGGTGAAAACGTCGACTTGTTGGAAGGCTCGGGTTTTCATGACGGAGTCCTGTGCCATCTCAATCAGAGCGATTCGCGAATGGCTGCAGCCAGCGCGGCCATGCCGGTGTTGATCTGGTCCACCGTGGCGGTCACAAAGGACAGGCGCAGGGTACTTTCGTTGGCGGCCCCGGCGTAAAACGCCGAACCGGGCACAAAGGCCACGCCTTTTTCGACCGCTTTGTCCAAGAGCGCAATGGCTTTGAGGCCCGGGGGCAGTTGCACCCACAGGAACATGCCGCCCACTGGGCGGTTCCAAGTGAGGCCCAAACCCACCATTTCGCGGTCAAGGGCGGCCAACATGGCTTCGCATTGCTGCTTGTACAGCGCGCGGATGGTGGGCACATGGCGCTCGATGAAGCCATCCTTGAGCACCTCGGCCACCACCCGCTGGTTGAAGCTGGGCGTGTGCAGATCGGCGGCTTGCTTGGCTTGCAGCATTTTGGGGTAGAGCGCGGGTGGCGCAACCAGGTAGCCCAGGCGCAGGCCGGGCGCGAGAATTTTGGAAAACGAGCCCAGGTACACACTGCCCTCGGGGTGGCGCGAGCTGAGGGAGGGCGCGGGCGGTGCATCAAACCACAGGTCGCCGTAGGGGTTGTCTTCGATGATCGGCAGACCCGTTTCGATGGCCACTTGGGCCACGGCGGCGCGGCGCGGTTCGGTCATGGTGCGGCCCGTGGGGTTCTGGAAGTTGGGCAGGAGGTACACAAAGCGGGCCTTGTCGGCTCCACTGCCAACCTTGGTGCGCAGATCGGCGGCATCCACGCCATGGTCGTCGCTGTCCACACCCACGGCCACAGGCTCCATGGGGGTGAAGGCTTGCAGCGCACCCAGATACGTTGGTGTTTCCACCAGAATGCGGCTGCCCGCGTCGATCAGGATTTTGGCCACCAGGTCAAGGCCTTGCTGACTGCCTGTGGTGATCAGCACCTGGTCGGGGTTGATGTTCATGCCTTGCTTGAGCAGGTCTTGCGCCACCCACTCACGCAAGGGGGCGTAGCCTTCGCTGGCCGCGTATTGCAAGGCGGCTTTGCCATCTTCTTTTAGCACGCGTTCGCTGGCCTCGCGCACCGCGTCGATCGGGAAGGTCAGGGGCGAGGGCAGGCCGCCCGCAAAGCTGATGATGCCGGGCTTTTCGGTGACCTTGAGGATCTCGCGAATCACCGAAGGGTTCATCTTGTGGGCACGTTGGGCCAGGGTCCAAGGCATGTTTTGCTCCTTGAGTTGTCTTTATTTTGGGGTTGGGGTGTTGGCCATGCGCCGACCCATGAAGACGGTGAGCACCACCAGCAGGGCAAAGCCCAGCGTCATGGCATCCAGTGATTCTCCCAGCAAAGGAACGGCGGCCAAAATGCTGATGAAGGGTTGCAGCAATTGCAGCTGGCTCACCCGCAGAGGGCCACCCAGTGACAAGCCGCGAAACCAGGCGAAAAAGCCCGCCCACATGGAGAACACGCCCACATAGAGCAGGGCCAGCCACGAGGCCGGAGCGATGGCGTTCTCAGGCCAGGTCAGCCATGCGCCGGGCAGGGTGATGGGCAGTGCCATGACGCAGACCCAGCTGATGACTTTTTCGGCCCCCAGACTGGCTGTGACTTTGGCCCCGGCCACATACCCGAGTGATGCCGCTACCACCGCGCCCAGCAGCAGGGTGTCGGCCCAAGTCAACCCAAAACCGTGCCCCATTTGTGCAGCGCGCAGCAAGCTATAGACCGCGACCAGGGCGCTGCCCAAAGCCGCGAAGAGCCAAAACCCCAATTTGGCGCGTTGGTGCATGAGCCATGCCGCTGCCGCTGCCGTGGCCAAGGGCAAAAGTGCGGTGATGACGGCAGCATGACTGGCCGTGACATGGCGCAGCGCCCAGCCCAGCAGCAGGGGGTAGCCCACCACATTGCCTGCCAAAGCCAGCAGCAAGGGGCCACGTTGCTCAGGCGCAGGCCATGGTGCCCGCACCACCAGCAGGTAGACCAATGACAGGCCGCCGGCCAATGCGGCCCGCGCCCAAGTGACAAACCAAGGCGAAAGCTGGGGAGCATCCACAGTGCCAGTTGCCAATCTGGTCATGGGCAGTGTCAGTGCAAAGATGAACACACCCACCAGGCCGAGCCAAAGTCCGCGTGTTTCGTTGTCCCTGTGTGTCATGGCGTGTTTTCAGATGGCGCTTTAAAGCAAACCATTCAATAACCACATCACGGTGAAAAGCAGCGCCCCGGACATGCAGCGGTTGAACACCAGCAATCGGCGTCCGTGTGCCAGCCAGTGCCTCAGCATCGAGCCCGCCAGCGCATAGGTCAAGTTGCTCACAAAACCATAGGCCACCATGATGGGCAAGAGTATCAGGGTGCGCTCGGTGGCGTCTTCGCGCCCGGCCACCCAACCGGCCACGATGGCCAGGGCCAACATCCAGGCCTTGATGTTGAGAAACTGCAGGCCAACACCTTGCAAAAAGCCCACCTGCAGCTTGGCGCTGTCGGCTTGCTGCAAGTTGCCGCTGCGCCACAAGCGTGAGGCCAGCCACAGCAAATACCCATTGCCCAGCACCACGATGCCCCAGCGCAAGGGCGGCCAAGCCACCACCAATCCGCCCAACCCCGTGGCGCACAAAGAAAACAAAATGCCCCAGCCGACCGGCACTGCACACACAAAGCGCATGGCGTGGCGCAAACCGTGGTTAGCGGCCATGGCCGTCGACAGTGTGGTGTTCGGCCCGGGTGTGAAGCTGCTCACGGTGGCGAGCACCAACAGGGCGCTGAGTTCAGAGGACGTCATGGCTTTGCATCTGGCGTTCTGATGGAATCGGGCACGGCATCTGAGAAAAACGCCATTCCAGTTTCAGCGGGCTGACAGCATTTCCCAGCGCTCCATGGCCGCCAGCAAGGCGGTGTCGATGTCGGTGTCGCGCTTGAACAGCTGCTGTGCCAGACCCGGGTCGCGTTGGTAAATGCTGCCGTCCGCCAGTTGCGCGCGGGCCTCGGCTTGTTCTTTTTCCAAATCTTCGATTTTGGAAGGTAACTCGGCCAGTTCGCGCTGTTCTTTGTAGCTCAGCTTGCTGCGGGTGGGTGTGGCGGCCACGGGCAATGCAGGGGCTGCCACTGGAGCGCTGCCCTGGGTTGTACCGCCGCTGCGCTGCGCGGTCTGGCTCCGAATCGCTTGGCTGCGTTGCGACTGGACCAGCCAGTCTTGCACCGAGCCTTCGTATTCACGCCACAGACCTGGTTGGTCCGGTGCGCTTTCACAGGCGATGATGCCGGTCACCACGTTGTCCATGAAGGCGCGGTCGTGGCTGACCAAGAACACGGTGCCTTCGTAGGTTTGCAGCAACTCTTCCAGCAGTTCCAGGGTTTCGATGTCCAGGTCGTTGGTGGGTTCGTCGAGCACCAGCACGTTCGCCGGGCGTGCAAACAAGCGGGCCAGCAGCAGACGGTTGCGCTCACCCCCCGACAGGGATCGCACGGGCGAGGTGGCCCGTGCGGGTGAGAACAGAAAATCGCCCAAATAGCTTTTCACGTGCTGGCGTTTGTTGCCAATCTCGATCCATTCGCTGCCCGGACTGATGAAGTCTTCCAGCGTGGCGTTCAGATCCAGGGCGTCGCGCATCTGGTCAAAGTAGGCCACTTCCATTTTGGTGCCGCGACGCACCTCGCCGCTGTCGGCTTCGAGTTCGCCCAAAATCAATTTCAGCAGAGTGGTTTTGCCCGCGCCATTGGGCCCCAGCAGGCCGATTTTGTCTCCGCGCAGCAAGGTGCCGGTGAACTTTTGGATGATGGTGCGCACCGAGCCATCCGGTTGGGGGAAGCTTTTGCTCACGTCGGTCAATTCCGCCACCAGCTTGCCGCTTGGGACGCCCGAGGCGACCTCCATGCGCACATTGCCCACTTTTTCGCGCCGAGCAGCGCGTTCGCCGCGCAGATTTTGCAGCCGCGTGATGCGGCTTTGGCTGCGGGTGCGGCGAGCTTCCACGCCTTTGCGGATCCAGACTTCTTCTTGGGCCAGCAATTTGTCGGCCTTGGCTTGAATCACAGCCTCTTGCGCCAACTGCTCTTCCTTTTGAATTTGGTAGGCGGCATAGTTGCCGGGATAAGGTCGCAACTTGCCCCGGTCCAGCTCCACGATGCGTGTGGCGATGCGGTCTAAGAAAGCCCGGTCGTGTGTGATCGCAATGACGCTGCCTTTGAAGTCGAGGAGCAGGTCCTCCAGCCAGGTGATGGCATTCAGGTCCAGGTGGTTGGTGGGCTCGTCTAACAAGAGCACGTCAGGTCGTGTCACCAAAGCTTGCGCCAAGGCAACGCGTTTGCGCATGCCGCCAGACAGTGACTGAACGATGGCGTTTGGGTTGAGCTGCAAGCGCTGCAGTGTCTCGTCTAGACGCTGCTCCCAGCCCCAGCCGTCGCGCGATTCAATTTGGCTTTGCAGCGTATCCAGATCCCCTCGGCTGTGGGTGTAGTCTTCAATCCACTGCACCACTTCGGCCAAACCTTCGCGCACAGACTCAAAGATGGTGTGCTCGGCCATCAAGACAGGTTCTTGCGCCACATAAGCAATGCGAACGCCTTGTTGCAGATGCAAATTACCGTCATCAGGGCGCTCCATGCCCGCAAGAATTTTGAGCAAGGACGATTTGCCTGTGCCGTTGCGACCAATCAGGCCGATGCGTTCAGACGTCTCCAGCGAGAAGTCGGCGTGATCAAGGAGTGCAACGTGGCCAAAGGCCAAAGAAGCGTTCAAAAGTGTGAGTAAAGCCATGACCCATTATCCGGCCCTGGGGATGCAAAACATGCCAGATCACAGCAAAAAACTTAGCAAGGCACAAAAAGTTATGCCATAATATAAAGCTTCCCTGATCAGTGGTGTTGTTTCGAAAGACACCAACAATGAGCACAGCAAGCATGCTGATGGAAGAATCTTGATTCGTTGAGAAAAGTTCAAAAGCTTGATGCAGTCTTAAAAAACGTGTCATAATTTAAGGCTTCGCTGAAAAGTAGCAAGGTTTGCAAAAAACCAGCAGTGATCAGCAAAGTCGGAAATGATTGAAATTATTTTTTGATCAACTTGACCGGATTGTGAAAACTGTGTAACAATATAAGGCTTCGCTGATCGCAGCGAGGCATTTAAGGTGAATTCAAATTCATCTGGGTTCTTTAAAAACTTACAGCCGATAAGCGTGGGCGTTTGATGGTGATTGCCAAGTTCTTCGGAACTTAGCTTTAATTAGCTAACAAACGCTCATGAAGTAAAAAAGATGTGGAAATCAGAGATGGTGACCACGTCGATTCCAATTTATGAGTTGGTCGAAAGA
>NZ_CAMBNZ010000088.1 GCF_945869175.1 Limnohabitans sp. Rim8
GGCCAAGCGTGGCCAGCACGGCATGGGCTCCGACATGTTCGGTGCAGCCGGAGACGACGTCACCCTCAAAATGCCCGTGGGTACCATCATCACCGATGCCGAAACGGGTGAAGTGCTTTACGAATTGCTGGTGCCGGGTGAAACCATCATGATCGCCAAGGGCGGCGATGGTGGTTTTGGAAACATGCGCTTCAAAAGCGCGATCAACCGCGCACCACGCCAAAAAACACCTGGCTGGTTGGGCGAGAAAAAAGAGCTCAAGCTTGAATTGAAGGTGCTGGCCGACGTGGGTCTGCTGGGCATGCCCAATGCAGGCAAATCCACCTTCATTGCGGCCGTCTCGAACGCCCGCCCCAAGATCGCCGATTACCCCTTCACCACCTTGCACCCCAACTTGGGCGTGGTCCGCGTCGGCCCTGAGCAAAGCTTTGTAGTGGCCGATGTGCCCGGTTTGATCGAAGGCGCCTCCGAAGGTGCTGGGCTGGGCCACTTGTTTTTGCGCCATTTGCAGCGCACCCGTTTGCTGCTGCATGTGGTGGACTTTGCCCCGTTTGATGAGAACGTCGACCCTGTGCAACAAGCCAAAGCCATTGTGGCCGAGCTCAAGAAATACGACCCGGGCCTTTACAACAAGCCGCGTTGGCTGGTGCTCAACAAGCTGGACATGGTGCCGGCCGAAGAGCGCGAAGCCCGCGTCAAGGATTTCATCAAACGCATGCGCTACAAAGGCCCGGTGTTTCAGATTTCGGCCCTGACCCGCGAGGGTTGCGAGCCGCTGATCAAGGAAATCTACAAACACATCCGTGCTCAGCAAATCATGGAGCAGGGCATTGTGGACATCGACCCCCGCTTCACTGAGCAGGACAAACCGCAAGAGCCCGATGCCGGCGACCCACGCTTCAAGCCGATGGCCCCGGATGCAGAGTAACGCAACAACCGAAATGCCGCCCGCTTCCCAATGCACAGCATGACCTCATCTGCCGTTTCTACCCTGCTGCGTGATGCCCGACGCATCGTTGTCAAAGTGGGCTCCAGTTTGGTGACCAACGAAGGTCGAGGCTTGGACGAGGGCGCGATTGGCGAATGGTGCCGCCAAATGGCACTGCTCAGCGCGCAAGGCAAAGAGGTGGTGATGGTTTCCAGTGGGGCAATTGCCGAAGGCATGAAGCGCTTGGGCTGGACCACCCGCCCCAGTGAGGTGCCTGCCTTGCAAGCGGCGGCGGCCGTGGGGCAGATGGGCCTGGCGCAAATGTACGAAACCAAATTGCGTGAAAACGGCATGGGCAGTGCCCAGGTCTTGCTCACGCACGCCGACTTGGCCGACCGCGAGCGTTACCTCAACGCCCGCTCGACCTTGCTGACCTTGTTGCAGCACCGTGTGCTGCCGGTCATCAATGAAAACGACACGGTGGTCAACGACGAAATCAAGTTCGGTGACAACGACACTTTGGGTGCCTTGGTGGCCAATCTGATCGAGGCAGATCTGTTGGTCATCTTGACCGATCAAAAAGGCCTGTACACCGCCGATCCGCGCAAAGACCCTGCGGCCACATTTGTGCATGAAGCCAGAGCGGGCGACATCACACTCGAAACCATGGCCGGTGGCGCAGGTTCCAGCCTGGGCAAAGGCGGCATGATCACCAAAATTTTGGCGGCCAAGCGGGCGGCAGGTTCTGGGGCCTCCACGGTGATTGCCTGGGGACGAGAACCCGATGCCTTGCTGCGCTTGAGTCAAGGCGACAACATGGGCACCATGTTGGTGGCCCAGACGGCCAAGCAACAGGCCCGCAAACAGTGGATGGCCGACCATTTGCAGTTGCGTGGTTCTGTGACCGTCGATGCGGGAGCCGCCCACAAAGTCTTGACCGAAGGCAAGAGTCTCTTGCCCATTGGCATGAGCGCCGTGACCGGCGACTTCTCTCGCGGCGATGTCATTGCCATACGCGACGAGCAAGGGGTGGAAATCGCCCGAGGTTTGGCCAACTACGCCAGCGCCGAAGCCCGCTTGATTTGCCGCAAGGCCTCAAGCGACTATGAAGCTTTGCTGGGTTACACCGCTGAGCCCGAAATGGTGCACCGTGACAACCTGATCCTCAGCCGCTGAACTCAACCTTGAGGGCTCGGGTCGAAGCTGGCCCCGGGTGGCAATTCCATGTGAGAGGGCAGTTGCATTTCAACGCCGGGATTGTCTGGGTCCACGCCCTCTCGAGGTCCTCGGTTGCCGCCGCGCAAATAGCGGTTTTGGCGCTCGTTGCGAGGCAAAAAACGGGCGAGCTCGGTCAGGGCCATCTCGTACACGCCGCGCTTGAACTCCACCACCACGTCCAGCGGCACCCAATAGTCGTTCCAACGCCAAGCGTCAAACTCCGGGTGGTCGGTGGCGCGCAAATTCAGGTGATGGTCGTGGGTGACCATCTGCAGCAGGTACCAAATTTGTTTCTGGCCCTTGTAAAAGCCGCGGGCATCCCTGCGGATGAAGCGGTCTGGCACCTCATAGCGCAACCAGTCACGGGTTCGGGCCACGATGCGCACATGCTCCGGATGGAGCCCCACTTCTTCATGCAACTCACGGAACATGGCCTGTTCAGGACTTTCGCCCCGGTCAATGCCACCCTGTGGAAATTGCCAACTGTGGGTGCGGATGCGCTTGCCCCAGAAAACCTGGTTTTTCTGGTTGAGCAGAATGATGCCGACGTTCGGCCTAAAGCCTTCACGGTCAAGCATAATCAACCTCAAATTTTTTTAATTGTGTCCATTATGCACGGCGCACCGCTGCTGGCTCTTGGATGTTTCCCTGATACCCCCGCCTGAGTTAGTTTGACGCGATGAAAGCCTCCCAGTTCCTCATTTCCACCCTCAAAGAAGCCCCCGCCGACGCCGAAGTGGTCAGCCACCAACTGATGACCCGGGCGGGTCTGATCAAGAAACTGGGCGCAGGCATTTACAACTACATGCCCATGGGTCTGCGCGTGATCCGCAAGGTCGAAGCCATCGTGCGCGAAGAGATGAACCGCGCTGGTGCCATCGAGATGACCATGCCCGTGGTGCAGCCTGCCGAGCTTTGGCAAGAGACCGGTCGCTTTGACAAGATGGGCCCGGAGCTTTTGCGCATCAAGGACCGCCATGGCCGCGATTTTGTGATTCAGCCGACCAGCGAAGAGGTGGTGACCGACGTGGTGCGCCAGGAAGTGCGCAGTTACAAGCAGTTGCCCAAAAACTTTTACCAGATCCAGACCAAGTTCCGCGACGAGCGCCGCCCCCGCTTTGGCCTGATGCGGGGACGTGAATTCACGATGAAAGACGCCTACAGCTTTGACCGTGACATGGCGAGTGCCAAGGCCAGCTACCAGGTGATGGCAGGAGCCTACCGCAAGATCTTTGACCGCTTTGGCCTGACCTATCGCGCCGTGGCCGCCGACAGCGGTGCCATTGGCGGCGATTTGTCTGAAGAATTCCAGGTGATTGCGGCCACGGGCGAAGACGCCATCGTGTACTGCCCTACCAGCAATTACGCCGCTAACATGGAAAAGGCCGAGGCCTTGGCACCCAGCCAGCCACGCGGCGCGGCATCTCAAGCTCTGACCAAGACGGCTACGCCCGGCAAGAGCACCTGCGAAGACGTGGCCGCTTTGCTGAACGTGCCACTGTCGACCACCGTCAAGTCGTTGGTGCTGGCCACGGACAAACTGGACGCCGAAGGTGCTGTCAAAAAGAGCACCGTTTGGCTATTGCTGCTGCGCGGTGACCACGACATGAACGAAGTCAAGGTCGGCAAGTTGCCTGGCATGGAGGGCGGTTTCCGCTTTGCCAGCCTGAGCGAGATCGACGACCACTTTGGCTGCAAGCCCGGTTACCTCGGCCCCTTGAATCTGAAAAAGCAGTTGCATCTCGTGGCCGACCGCGAGGTGGTCGTGATGGCTGACTGGATCTGCGGCGCCAATGAGCCAGACTTCCACATCACGGGCGTGAACTGGGGCCGTGACCTGCCCGAGCCAGCGCTGGTGGCGGACATTCGCAATGTGGTGGCGGGGGACAAGTCGCCCGACGGCGCGGGCGAACTGGCCATCGAGCGTGGCATCGAGGTGGGCCATGTGTTTTACCTGGGCACCAAGTACTCCAAAGCCATGAACGCGACTTTCCTGGACGAAACGGGCAAGCCGCAGTTTCTGGAGATGGGTTGCTACGGCATCGGTATCACGCGCCTGCCCGCTGCGGCCATTGAGCAAAACCATGACGAGCGCGGCATCATCTGGCCCGATGCGATCGCCCCTTTCACTGCCGTGATCTGCCCCATTGGCATGGACCGCAGCGAAGCGGTCAAGGCCGAGGCTGAGCGCATTTATGCCGCTTTGTTGGCCGATGGTGTCGATGTGATTTTGGACGATCGGGGCGAGCGTCCGGGCGCCATGTTTGCCGACTGGGAGTTGATCGGGGTGCCGCATCGCATCACCATTGGTGACAAGGGCCTCAAAGACGGTCAGGTGGAATACCAGCACCGCCGTGATGCCGAAGCGACCAAGGTCGCCGTGGGCGAAATCTTGTCGCACGTTCAAGGCCGCATGGCGGCCTGATTTGCATCAGTCTTTCGTGGCGTGCCGTTGCACGCAAGCGATGTAGGCCTCGCCGTCGGGCATGCGTCCAGAACGCTGGCTTTCGCTGACCATGCGGCCCAAGCATTCCATGGTTTGGTGGTGTGCGTCGTGCAGCGAGTTCAGCCGATGGGTCAACAGTTCCACCGCTTGCCGAATTCCTCGAGGTTGGTCAATGCTGCATTGTTCGCTGATGGACAAGTGCATGGACAAGTGCAAAAAAGGATTTTCCCGGTCAGGGTTGGCTTGGTGCATGCTGGCCAGTGCCGCGTCCACATTGGCCAACTCGGCGTGGTATTCGGGGTGCTCATCCATCCATTGGCTGACGAGCATTTCCATCGGTTCGAGCGTTGCCGTGGTTTTGGCCTTGGCGTAAACGCCGCAAAAAAAGCGCCGGACATCGGCTTGGGAAGGTTGTATCAGCATGGTGTGGATTGTCCTTCATGTCGCCCTGGGTGGGCTGCTGTGTTGGGCCCAGGGGCCGGGGTTCAGAGGCGCTTCGCTTTGCCACATCACCCCAGCCCCTGAGCCCAACACAACAGCGTGGGGGGTGCTACAAATTAAGGCAAAGACTGAGCAAGGGGTGTGTGCGGCGCTGCTCGGGCGATGTGGCAAAGCGAAGCGCCTCTGAGCCCGGGGAGCGCCGCACACGCCCCTTGCGGATTGAACACCTAGAATGAATCCCAGCGAATACTCAAACATGCAATAAAATGCATGAAACCTTAATCCGGAGATTCAAAACATGAACCAAGCTTACATTTGCGACGCCATCCGCACCCCCTTTGGCCGTTACGGCGGTGCCCTGAGCAGCGTGCGCACCGACGATCTGGGCGCCGTGCCCTTGCGCGCCCTGATGGCCCGCAACCCCAACGTGGATTGGGCCGCAGTCAGCGATGTGCTCTACGGCTGTGCCAACCAAGCCGGAGAAGACAACCGCAACGTGGCCCACATGAGCAGCTTGCTGGCGGGCCTGCCCATCGATGTGCCCGGGGCCACCATCAACCGCCTGTGCGGTTCAGGGCTGGACGCGATTGGCACTGCTGCCCGCGCCATCAAGGCCGGTGAAGCGGGTTTGATGATTGCAGGCGGTGTCGAGAGCATGAGCCGCGCCCCGTTTGTGATGCCCAAAGCCGAAACAGCTTTCAGCCGCAACAATGCGGTTTACGACACCACCATTGGCTGGCGATTTGTGAACAAGCTGATGAAGGCCCAATATGGTGTGGACTCCATGCCCGAAACGGCTGAAAACGTGGCCACCGATTACAAGATCGAGCGCGAAGCGCAAGACCTGATGGCCTACAACAGCCAGCTGCGTGCGGTGGCTGCTATCCAGGCCGGGCACCTGGCCCGTGAAATTGTGGGCGTGCGCATTCCACAGAAAAAGGGCGATGACATGGTGGTGGACACCGATGAGCACCCCCGTGAAACCAGCCTCGAAGCATTGGCCAAGCTCAAAGGTGTGGTCCACCCGGATGGCACGGTGACCGCGGGCAATGCTTCGGGCGTGAACGACGGCGCTTGTGCCTTGCTGTTGGCCGATGAAGTTACCGCGTCCAAAAATGGCTTGACCCCCAAAGCCCGCATCGTGGGCATGGCCACCGCCGGCATTGCCCCGCGTGTCATGGGGATTGGCCCCGCGCCTGCCACGCTCAAAGTGCTGGCACAAACCGGCCTGACCCTAGACCACATGGACGTGATCGAGCTGAACGAAGCCTTTGCCGCGCAAGGCTTGGCCGTGCTGCGCAAATTGGGCCTGAAGGACGACGATGCCCGAGTGAACGCCTGGGGCGGGGCGATCGCTTTGGGTCACCCGCTGGGTGCCTCCGGTGCCCGATTGGCCACCACCGCCATCAACCGTTTGCAACAAACGTCAGGCCGCTATGCCTTGTGCACCATGTGCATTGGTGTGGGCCAAGGCATTGCGCTGATCATTGAGCGCGTTTAAGGCGAAACCCCGGATCAAATCCGGGGTGACACATCCGGCCACCAGCCCCTGCGGGGGCTTTTTTGTGCCTGCTCGAGCGCCTCTGGGGTGACGTCGATTTCCATGCGCAACAGGGCCGCGCCCATGGCTTTGCCCAAGTTGTCCAAGCGCAAATTCCGGGCCCCCCCCCCTTGGAGGGCGCCGTGCAGCACCAGTTTGATGGCCAAGATGTTGGGCAATGGCCAAACATCGACCTGGCCAGGTAGCCATATCGCAAAGTGGGCTTGCACTTTGACGGCCGTCACTTCTCGTTCGATGATTCGGTAGCCCACTTCGTTCCAGGCGAACAAGCCAAAGTCCACCCAATCGGCCTTGTCGCCGCTGCGGGCGTGGGCCAGTTGTACCAGCGGAACGCGCTGTACGGTGCTCATGCCGCCACCTCCAGCATCTCAACATGGGCCTTCACCCGGGTCCTGTCGATCAGCGTGGGCCAGATGCCCAACAGCTCACTGGTGTTGTTCAAGCCCTGAAAGCCGCAGGTGTAGGCCGGGCCACTCAAGGCCATCCAAGGAAAGAGTCGGCCAAAGCCATCGGCTGCAGCTTTGCTGGGTGTGCGCAACACCATGCGCACCCAAATTTCGGCGCGTTCGTTGAGTTCGGCCACAGGTGGCAGCGGGGCCAGCGGTCCGTGCGCCGAATTCAGGCCGGGGTATTCCACAAACAGTTCGTCAAAGGGTATTTTTCGTTCGCTCAATTGCTCGCGGATGGTGCGCTCGGCCGCTTGGACTTTGTCCCAGGCATCTGGCCATGAAAACCCCCAGGTGATCTCTGATTTGAAGCCATCTTTGAAGCCAGCCACCACTTTGAGTTGATCGGTGGGTGGAGATCCCCGTGCCCCGGTCAGGCGGACGCGGTCTTGGCCTTCATCGGTCAGCTCAATTTGCCCCATGTCCAGCACCACATCGGGCGAAAAATACGCATGCGGGTTGTGCACTTCGTACAGCAGTTGCTGGCGCACGGTGTCAAAGTTCACCAAGCCCCCGGTGCCCGGTGCTTTGGTGAGGGTGGCGGTGCCATCCGGGGCCACTTCGGCAATCGGATAGCCAATGTGGCCCAGATCCGGGATGCTTTGCCAATGCCCTTGGGCTCCAAAATTACCGCCGCTGCCTTGACCCGAACATTCCAGCAGATGCCCCACCGTCAGGCCCTGGGCCAGGCGGTTGAAGTCTTCGGCGCTGGATGCGTCGCCCAATTTCCAGCCGAAGCTGTGCACCAAGGGCCCTAAAAAAAGCGCTGCATCGGCCACGCGCCCCGTGATCACGATCTCAGCACCTTGGCCCAGGGCGTCCACGATGGGCTGTGCGCCCAGGTAGGCATTGCCAAACACCAAACGATCGCGCACCTCGTTCACCGTGGCACCGTTCATCAGGTGGTCAAATTGGGCTGGCGCCTCTTGCAGCTGGGGCATCACATCGTCCCCCGAGACCACGGCGATGCGTGGATGCCAGCCTTTGCCCATAAGGGCAGTGCGCACGGCCAAAGCGGCCCCCATGGGGTTCAGCCCCCCTGCGTTGCACACAAAACGCACACCCCGTGCTTGCATCAAGGGCCAAAGCCGCAAGAGCATGGGCACCACATCGCGGGCATAACCCAGGCTGGGGTCACGCTGGCGGTCTTTTTGCAAGATGGCCAAGGTGAGTTCGGCCAAGTGGTCACTGGCGATGAACTGGACGTTGCCTCTTTCAATGCTCGAGACCACGGGCTCCCAGTTGTCACCGTAAAAGCCCAGGCCGGAACCAATGCGTATGGATTGCGTCATGGACCCATCTTGCTACCACTGAAACGACTGTGGATGGGGGACAACCCCTAGAGTCAGTCTCGTGAAAGACTTACATAATCGCACGACCGTTCGCAAATGTCGGGTTCGTCATGACCCATGCCATACGAAACCTGCAAAGTGGCAGTAGTCAAACAAGGAGACAAGCGTGCAATTGCTGCAACTGCTGATCAGCGGTGTGGCCCAGGGCTGTATTTACGGACTCATTGCCCTGGGTTTCGTGCTGATTTACAAGGCCACCGAAACGGTGAGCTTCGCTCAGGGCGACCTGATGATGGTGGGGGCCTTTTCGGGGCTGGCCGCCATGACGTTGCTGGGTTTTCCGTTCTGGATTGCGGTGCCTGCGGCCATTGTCGCCATGGGTGTTTTTGGTGTGTTGGTCGAGCGCCTGGTCATTCGCCCCATCCTGGGGCAACCGGCTTTTTCCATCGTCATGCTGACCATTGGTGTGGGCTATGTGTTGCGCGGCCTGATCACCATGATTCCTGATGTGGGCACCGACACCCACACCCTGAGTGTGCCCTATGCGGGCGAAGTTTTGCGCTTGGGTGGTCTGGTGATCGCGGCCGAGCAAATGGTGGTGATCGGCGCGACCGGCAGTTTGTGTGTGGGCTTGTTTGCCATGTTCAAGTACAGCAAGCTGGGCATCGCCATGCAGGCGGCTTCGCAAAACCAGCTGGCCGCTTATTACATGGGGATTCCTGTCAAGCAGATCAACGGGCTGGTCTGGGGCCTCGCCGCTTCCGTGGCGGCGGTGGCGGGCTTGCTCTTGGCGCCCATCACGTTTGTGCACGCCAACATGGGCTTCATTGGCCTGAAGGCTTTCCCTGCAGCGGTGGTGGGCGGCTTTGGCAGCTTGCCTGGTGCGATTGTGGGCGGTCTGGTGATCGGTATCGTCGAATCGCTTTCAGGCTTTTACTTGCCCGAAGGTTTCAAGGACATCGCGCCTTATATCGTGGTGTTGCTCATGCTGGTGCTCAAGCCCAATGGCTTGTTTGGCGAGCAGCTGCGCAAGAAAGTTTGAGGCTCCGGCATGCGTTTTATTTTCAAAACCGATTACAACCAGGACGTGAAGCTGGCCAAGCACGGCGGCCATGTGTTCTGGTACAGCTTGCTGGGCCTGTTTCTGGTGGCCGCCCCCTGGGTGGTGGCCGAGTACTGGCTGGCGCAGTTGACCTTTGTGCTGATTTATTCGGTGGTGGGCCTGGGCCTCATGCTGCTGGCAGGCTTTACCGGCCTCTTCTCGCTGGGTCACGCCGCGTTCTTGGGGGTGGGGGCTTACACCCAGGCCGTCATGGTCAATGCCGGGGTGCCGTTTCCGCTGGCGCTGGTGTGTGCGGGCTTGTTCTCGGCCATCGTGGGCATCATCGTGGGCTTGCCAGCGCTGCGCGTCAAAGGCATTTATCTGGGCATGGCCACGCTGGCGTTCGGCTTTATTGTTGAAGAAGGCATGGCCCGCTGGGAAAAGGTAACGGGCGGCAATGCCGGCTTGATGGTGGGCTATCCCGCCATCGGCAGCTGGACGCTGGACAGCACCGAAGAGTTTTATTTCCTGTGCCTGCTGGTCACCGTGGGGGCCACGCTGGCCATCGTGAATCTGCTGCGCTCGTCCACAGGGCGCGCCTTTGTGGCCATCCGAGACTCCGAAATTTCGGCACAAAGCATGGGCATCCACCTGGCGCGCTACAAAACCCTGTCCTTTGCTTTGTCGGCGGCGCTGGCGGGCATTGGTGGTGCTTTGTACGCTCACAAAATCCAGTTCCTCTCCCCCGAGCAGTTCAGCATCATCCAGTCGATCGACTTGTTGCTGATGGTGGTGATTGGCGGCTTGGGCTCTGTACACGGGGCCTTTCTCGGCGCGATTTTCCTGATCGTCATGCCCCAGCTGATCTCCTTGGGCAAAGACTTTTTACCGGCCGCCATTGGCGGTGCAGCCGGTTTGCAGGGCACGGTCTACGGCATGGTGTTGATCGCCTTTGTGCTGTTTGAGCCCATGGGCTTGTATGGCCGCTGGCTCAAGGTGCGCACCTGGTTCCAGTTGTTCCCGTTTTACCGCCGTGGCCTGTTCAAGCGCCAAAAATCGTTCCAGAAGTCGGACCGCCTGAAATGAACGCAGACATCCTTTTATCCGCCCAAGACCTGAGCGTGCGCTTTGGTGGCGTGCTGGCCGTCAACAAGGTCAGCTTCGACGTCAAGCGCGGCGAGGTCTTTACCCTGATCGGCCCCAACGGCGCAGGCAAGACCACCGTGTTCAACCTGATCAGCCGCATCTACACCCCCTCCACGGGGGTGATCGACTTCTCCGGGCCGCAAGGCAAGCTGCGACTGACCGACCAGCCAGCGCACCAAATTGCCGGGCTGGGCATTGCCCGCACCTTCCAGAACATCGAGCTGTTCGAGCACGCCACCGTGCTGCAAAACCTCTTGATCGGCCGCCACACGCACCGCAAGACAGGGCTGTGGAGCGAAATGTTCTTCACGGGTAAAGCCCGCGCGGGTGAAATCGAAGCCCGTGAGAAAGTCGAGGAAGTCATCGAATTTCTGGACCTGCAACACCACCGCGATTCGATGGTGGCGGGCTTGCCTTATGGCGTGCGCAAAGTGGTCGAGCTGGCCCGCGCCCTGTCCACAGAGCCCAAGTTGTTGTTGTTGGACGAGCCTTCTTCGGGCCTGAACGTCGAGGAAACCGAAGACATGGCCTTTTGGATCTCGGACATCAAAAACGAGCTGGGCATCACCGTGCTCATGGTGGAGCACGACATGAGTTTGGTTTCCAAAGTGTCGGACCGCGTGCTGGCCATGAGCCAGGGCGAAGAAATAGCCACCGGCACGCCCAGCCATGTGCAAAGCGACCCCGGCGTCATTGAAGCCTATCTGGGCTCGGTGGACGATGTGTCTGCCATGCGCCGTGAAAATTACGTGCCCGGAGGTGCCGCATGAGCGCAGCCACCCAGACCCAGAACATCACGCCCGAGGCAGCCGATGACAACGTGATGCTCAGGCTGCTCAACGTCGAAAGCGCCTACGGCCCGATCAAGGCGATTCGCGGCGTGAGCCTGCAGGTGCGCCAAGGCGAGATTGCCACTGTGCTCGGCTCCAATGGCGCGGGCAAGACCACCATCTTGAAAACCATCAGCGGCATCATTGACCCGCGCAAAGGCTCGATCGAATTTAAGGGCCAAAGCATCACCGCGCAAGACCCGGCCATCATCGTGCAGCGCGGCTTGATGCATGTGCCCGAGGGGCGCGAGGTTTTCCCGCTGCTGTCGATTCGCGACAACCTGCTCATGGGCGCCTACACCCGCAAGGACCGCGATGGCGT
>NZ_CAMBNZ010000089.1 GCF_945869175.1 Limnohabitans sp. Rim8
GGACGATGGCAGCCGGGTTTTTGTGCAAAACACCGCTTTGCGCGTGGCCTCACTGGAGAACTCGCAGCGCATCATGAACGGTCAGCCGGTCAATCCCGACGACATTTACTTTCGCTGCCAACCCAAACTGGAAGCAACCACACCGCAGTGGGCCTGGCTGAGCGAGAGCCAGTTCATCGGTACCGGACGGCGTGCGCCCGACGGGGTGTTCCTGAGTTTTTACCGGGTGCTTTGACGGGTCAGCACCAGCCCTTCAGGTAAAGCGCGCGGGCCCATACGGGGTCGGGTCTATCCAAGGGGTCTGGCCCTGAACCATCTCGGCCAACAAACGTCCCGCCACAGGGCCCAAGGTGAAGCCTTGGTGCGCATGGCCAAAATTGAACCACAAGCCCTTGTGGCGCGGTGCAGGCCCCATCACGGGCAACATGTCGGCGGTGCACGGGCGGGCACCCAGCCAAGGGGGCTCGGGCAAGGGCTCGCCCAAGTCCACCAGTTCGCGGGCCAAGGCTTCGGCCTTGACCAATTGCACGGGGGTAGGGGGTGCATCGATGGGTGCCAATTCGGCACCCGTGGTCAAGCGCAAGCCCCGCTGCATTGGGGCCAGCACATAGCCCCGCTCCGCATCCAGCAGGGGTTGATGCACTTGGGTGGGCGAGCGGTAATGCTGGTGGTAACCGCGTTTGATGAACAAGGGAAAGCGGTAACCGAGCTTGCGCACCGCGCCATCGGCCCAAGGACCCAAAGCGAGCACGGCCTGCTCGGCTTCCAATCGGCCTGCGTGGGTTTGCACCGACCAGGCTGCGCCCTGGGCCTGCAAGCTGGCCGCATCGCCGGTCCATAAACGTCCGCCGCGCGCCACGAACAGATCGGCATAACGCTGGACCAAAGCCCCCGGGTCATTCACGGCCCAAGGGTCCAGCCAGTGCACTGCGCCTGCGAGTGGCACGCGCAAAGCGGGTTCTGCCTGCGCCAACGCCAGAGGGTTTTCAGCACGGTAGGCCACCCCAAAACGCTCGTGCAGATGCACTGCACGTTGCAGGGCTTGTTCCAGCGCTTGGGGCGTTCTGAAGACAAAACGAAAACCTTGCCGCTGCACCAAATCATCGGCAGCGGCCGCAGCCACCAACGGGCCATGTTCATCGGTGGCGTGCGCAATCAGGCGGCTATAGGCCTCGGTGGCGCGGGCGTGGCGGGAGGGGTTAGAATGGCCCCAATACGCCAGCAAGGGCCGTGCCATTTGCCACAGCCCCCGGGCATGCCAGTGGACAGCGGCGCCCCGTCCCAGGGCCGAATCAAGCAAAAAGCCGGGCTCCCGCGTCAGGGCATAAGGCTCCACCGCCTCACGCTGGATCAAGCCCGCGTTGCCCAAAGACGTTTCTTGGCCCGGCGCACGCCGGTCCACCAGCGCCACATCGAAGCCGCGTTGCTGCAAATGCAAAGCAGTGCAGGTGCCGACCATGCCAGCGCCCAAGACAAGAATGGATGAAGCCATGGGGTGTCCGATTGCGGTTGGAACATCAAAAGCTCAGTATAAAGACGACTGCCCGGCTGGCACGGTGGCCGCTGGTTCATGGGCCCACTTGAGGGTCGCGCGGCTGTGGAGGCAGCTTGCGAATGCCGTGTGACACCCAAAACCCGTGACTGACGGGATTGGATTTCGGTGCTAATGTTCACCCTCTGTAGAACAAGGCCCGCCATGAAACGCAACCCATTCACTTTTTCCATGCACGTCTGCAGTCCCCGACGTGCCCTTTTGCTGGGCAGCACTTGTTTGCTGGCCGGGGCTTTGGGCTGGCAAGCGCCTTCCGCGTTGGCGCAAGACTTCCCGCCCAAAAAGAACATCTCGATGATCGTCGGTTTTGTGGCCGGTGGCGCAGCCGACACGGGCGCACGCATCATCGCCAAGCGTCTGGGCGAAAACCTGGGCGTGTCGGTCACGGTCGAGAACAAGGCCGGCGCGGGGGGCAATATTGCGCACCAATTGACCGCCACGGGGCCAGCAGACGGCAGTGTCTTGCTGCTCGGTTCGGTCGGTCCTTTGGCCATTGCGCCACACCTGATGAAACTGCCCTACGACCCGGTGAAGGATTTGGCCCCCCTGACCATGGCCGTCAATTTCCCGAACGTGCTGGTGGTCGATCCGGGCGCAGGCATCAAGACCTTCGCCGAATTCATCGCCACCGCCCGCAAAAATCCCGGCAAATTGACCTTCGCCTCCACCGGGCCCGGGTCGGCCTCGCATTTGGCGGGAGAGTTGCTCAACGACATGGCCAAACTGGACACGGTGCATGTGCCCTACAAAGGCGGTGCCGCAGCGTTGCAAGACGTGCTGGGCGGTCGGGTGACCGGCTGGTACGCCACCCTGGCCACCGCTGCGCCGCACATCGAAGCGGGCAAATTGATCCCTCTGGCCAGCACGGGCGCACAGCGCTTGCCTTCACTGCCCAAGGTGCCCACCATCGCCGAGTCGGGGTTCCCGGGCTTCAACGCCACCAACTGGTACGCCTTTGTGGCCTCGTCCAAAGTGCCCAAACCGTTGCTGGACCGATGGAACACCGAACTGGTGAAAGTGCTGACCACTCCGGATGTGGTGGAACAACTCAACAAGCATGGCCTGACACCACTGCCGGGCACCCGTGATGAGCTGGCCCGCTACATGGCCACCGACACCGCGATGTGGGGCCGGGTCATCCGCGAGCGTAAGATCGTGCTCGATTGAACCTGGGTCGGTGTCGCCGTCAAGTACTTTATCGGCCACGTCAGCCCCGTGCCAGCCAGACTTGGCTACAATTCGAGTATATTTGTACAGAGGTTCCCCATGTCTGCTCCCAACGACCCACACACATCCGACGATCCCGTGGAAAACGTGGTCAAGCATATTCCCGTGGTCATTCCAGCCGCAGGCGCCGTGTTGATCTTCTTGTTGGCCTTCATTGCCGTGTTCATGGCCTGAGGCTTGATGCATCCGCCGGTGGGCCGTTGGCGGCCGCACCGCTCAGCCCAAAACCCGCAACAGCATGCGCTTTGCGGGTTTTATTTTGTGCGCACCGGCATGATGTGCAGCGCCCCGGGGGCGATCAGCAACTGCACCCAGCCTTCGGCTTGCACCTGCAAGCGGTCCAGCAGGCGCGTGGTCAGGTTCAAAGTGAGGGTTTGACCGGGCAAGGCCTCGGGTCTGAGCGTGCACAGGCTGATCTCGCCCAGAGACAGGACCTCCAGCAACTGGCAACGCAAGCGGGTCTGGCCAGGCTCGGCCAAGCTCAGCGCTTCACCGTCGGCCATCACATCCACCTGTTCTCCATTGAGCACCCAAGTCACGGGGGTGCCGTCGTCGATCTTGTTTTTATCGAAAACGGTCAAATCCAAGCCCTTGTCCGATGACGGCGAATCGCTCCAGCACAAGCGGCCCCAGCCCGGCCGATCTTTGAAAAAACGGCCTTCAAAGTGGTTTTGAATCCCCACCAACTCGGCCACCCGGGCGTTGCGCGGGCTGGCAAACACATGGGCGGGAGCCCCCGTTTGCAAGGTCTGGCCCGCGTCCACAATCACCACGCGGTCGGCCAAACGGCGTGCTTCTTGCAGGTCGTGCGTGACCAGGACCATGGGCACTGACACGTTTTGACGCAATGCCGCCAACTCACGGTAAAGCGTCTGGCGGGTGGGCGCGTCCACCGCAGAAAAGGGCTCGTCCAGCAACAAAACACCCGTCAAGTAGGTTTCGGTTGTCGCCAAAGAGGGGCGGGGCATGACCCGCACCAGTGCCCGCGCCAGGGCCACGCGCTGCTGCTGCCCGCCAGACAATTGCGAAGGTCTGCGCGCACTCAAAGCGCCCAAGCCCAACCGCGCCAGCAATGCCTGCACATCTGCGCCCGTCCAGTCCGGGCCTGCCGCCAGCGCCACATTGGCCAGCGCCGTCATGTGCGGAAACAGTGCGTAATGCTGAAACACCAAGCCCGCCCGACGTTGCTGCGGGCTCAGTTGCACCCCGCTTGCCGTGTCCAGCCATTGTTGGCCTGACACCCGAATGTGCCCTTGCGCATCGGCTGGCGTCCACAAACCGGCAATGGCGCGCAGCATGCTGGTTTTGCCACTGCCCGATGGACCCACCAGCGCCACCAACTCGCCAGCACCGCAGTCAAATTCAGCGGCCAGCCGAATGGGGCTGGCCGAGCGCAGTTGAACTTGCAAGCCCTGCATCAGCGCTCCTGCAGGGCGCGACCCAGGGGCCCCACCCGGTCAAACGCCAGCACCAAACTCAGCGCTAACAAAGACACGCCCACCAGCGCCAGCGCCATCACATGGGCCGACTGCAAATCCATGCCTTGCACCTTGTCGTACAGCGAGACCGACAGGGTACGGGTCTCGCCTTCGATGTTGCCGCCCACCATGAGCACCACGCCAAACTCACCCAGCGTGTGCGCCACCGTCAGCGCCATCCCGGCCAGCAAGCCGGGCCAGGCCAGCGGCAATTCAATGCGCCAAAACGTCTGCCAGGTGGACAGGCCTGAGACCCAGGCCGCCTCGCGCAGGCTGTGCGGCACCGCCGCAAAGGCCCGCTGAATCGGCTGCACCATGAAAGGCAAGTTGACCAACACGCTCACCAACAACAAGCCCTCCAGTGTGAACACCAGCCGAATGCCCGAGGCCGCCAACCCTGCGCCCAAGGCACTGCCTTGGCCAAAAGCGACCAAAAAGTAAAAACCAATCACGGTAGGCGGCAGCAACAAGGGCAACAGCAGCAAAGCCTCGACCACGGGCCGCCCGGCCCAGGCGGTCACCGCGAGCCAACGGGCCAGCGCCAAGCCCACCGGCAAGAGTGCCAAGGTGGTCAAGACGGCCAGGGTCAGCGAAACGTGAAGGGCAGACCAATCCATGGTGTGGGGTTTGTTGGCGAGAGCGTGAACGTTGAATCTGGAGCTCTGCGCACCCTGAGGGTCGCGCATCGCAAAGGCCGATTATTGCGGCAAGGCATAACCGTGTCGCACAAACACCCGTTGTGCGGGGGGGCTGAGCAAGAAACGGTGCCAATCTGCCGCAGCCGCGCTCGCGCCTTTCAGCAGCACCATGCGCTGGTGCAGGGGGGCGTGCAAGTCCTCAGGCAAGGGCAAACTGTTCAAGCTGCCTGCGATTTCAGGGGCGAGCGTCAAGGCCAAAGCCGTGATGCCCGCCTGCGCTGCGCCCGTGGCCACAAACTGGGTGGCTTGTCCGATGTTGTCGCCCAACACTTTGTTGGCAGCTGGCCAAGGGCGCACCCCCGCGCGCTGCAAAGCCTCTTCGGCGGCCACACCGTAAGGGGCCAGCGCCGGATTGGCGATGGCGAATTTGTCACCCGGCTTCATGGCACGAACCACCGCCGCCAAGCCTTGAGCCAGTGGCAGTGCTGAATTTTTAGGCACGATCAGCGCCAGTCTGCCGACGGCATAACGTTGCCCCGTGTCCACCGTCCGGCCCAATTTGGCCAATTCAGCCACCCAGGCCTCGTCGGCCGAGATGAATTGCTCCACCGGCAAGCCCTGCACAATCTGCCGCGCCAGGTTGCCTGACGCCCCCAGATTCACATCCACCTGAACCCCTGTTTGTTGCTTGTACTGGCTCGCCAAGTCAGCCAGTACAAACTTCAGATTGCTGGCCGCGGCGACTTTGACGCGAACAGGCGTCGAAGGATGGGTTTGGGCTTGGGCCGCCAATGCGGTCATGGCCGCCGTGCTCAACCCCCACCACACCGCCCACAGGGCGCCCATGCAGACCTTGCGAAACGTTTCAGAAAAATGAAACCAGCTCACGTTATGCGTTTTTTGCATAGATATAAAGGTGTTTTGGACACGAGAGACAGGCACGCAAGGGGCAGTCTCCCTAAAATCGAGACCCCGCTGGTTACCAAGCGGTTACATCGCCCATTTGCATTCAGCACACAGTATCTCAGCCCCCCAGCCGTTTTTTCAAAGCCCCTGTGCAGGGTTTTTGAAAAAACGATTTTTAAACTTGGAGCTTCCCCATGAATTCACCCGTGATGCAGGGCCTGAACCTGAACACCCCCGCGTACGTCAAAAACGCCAAACTGATCGCTTGGGTCGCCGAAATGGCCGCCTTGTGCAAGCCAGCGCATATTTATTGGTGTGACGGCTCCCAGGAAGAATACGACCGCTTGTGCGCCGAACTGGTGGCCGCGGGCACCTTCAAAAAGCTCAACCCTGCCAAGCGCGCCAACTCTTTCCTGGCTTGCTCGGACCCATCCGACGTGGCCCGCGTGGAAGACCGCACCTACATCTGCTCGGCCCAAAAAGAAGACGCCGGCCCCACCAACAACTGGATGGAACCCGCGCAGATGCGCGCCACCCTGAACCCGCTGTTTGACGGCTGCATGGCGGGCCGCACGATGTACGTGGTACCGTTTTCGATGGGTCCACTGGGCTCGCACATCAGCCACATCGGCATCGAATTGACCGACAGCGCCTACGTGGCCGTCAACCAAAAAATCATGACCCGCATGGGCAAAGCAGTGTTCGATGTGCTGGGCACCGACGGCGCGTTCGTGCCTTGCATGCACACCGTAGGCGCGCCTTTGGCCGCAGGCGAGAAAGACACCACCAGCTGGCCTTGCAACCCCAGCACCAAATACATCGTGCATTACCCCGAGACCCGCGAGATCTGGTCTTACGGTTCGGGCTATGGCGGCAACGCGCTCTTAGGCAAAAAGTGCTTTGCACTGCGCATCGCCTCCAACATGGGCAAAGACCAGGGTTGGTTGGCCGAGCACATGCTCATCTTGGGCGTGACCAACCCCCAAGGCAAGAAATACCACGTGGCAGCGGCTTTCCCCAGTGCCTGCGGCAAGACCAACTTCTCGATGTTGGTGCCCCCTGCGGCGTTTGACGGCTGGAAAGTCACCACCATTGGCGACGACATCGCTTGGGTCAAGCCCCACACCGACGGCAAGATGTACGCCATCAATCCCGAAGCCGGTTATTTCGGCGTGGCCCCCGGCACCAACATGAAGACCAACCCCAACTGCATGCTGAGCCTGCACAAGGATGTGATCTTCACCAACGTGGCCCTCACCGACGACGGCGACGTCTGGTGGGAAGGCATGGAAAAGGACAGCGGCAAGCTGCCCGACCATTTGATCGACTGGCAAGGCAAGGACTGGACGCCCCAGATTGCCAAAGAAACCGGCGCCAAAGCGGCCCACCCCAACGCCCGCTTCACCGTGGCCGCCACGAACAACCCGGCGCTGGACCCGGCTTGGGATGACGCCGCAGGTGTGCCGATCGACGCTTTCATGTTCGGTGGCCGCCGCTCGACCACCGTGCCTTTGGTCACCGAAGCGCGCAGCTGGACCGAGGGCGTGTACATGGCCGCGACCATGGGCTCTGAAACGACCGCTGCCGCCTTTGGCGCGCAAGGCGTGGTGCGCCGCGACCCCTTCGCCATGCTGCCGTTTTGCGGCTACAACATGAGCGACTACTTCCAGCATTGGCTGGACACCGGTGCCAAGGCCCAGGCCGCGGGCCACAAGTTGCCCGCCATGTACTGCGTGAACTGGTTCCGCAAGGGCGAGGACGGCGCGTTTGTCTGGCCCGGTTATGGCGACAACATGCGCGTGCTCAAGTGGATGATCGACCGTCTAGAAGGCAAAGCCGCAGGCCAGGACACCCTGTTCGGCGTGGCGCCCACTTACAGCGAAATCACCTGGACCGGCTTGGACTTCAGTGCCGAGCAGTTCCAGGCCGTCACCAGCATCGACCCAGCCGCCTGGCAAGCCGAGTTCAAGCTGCACGACACGCACTTTGCCCAGCTGAGCTACCACCTGCCCCAAGCCCTGTTGGACACCAAGGCCGCTTTGGAAGCCCGTCTGCATGCTTGAACAGGGGTGCCCGATCCCGTCGGGCAAGACCTCAGGCGCATCCTGACACGCGCACCGCCCCGACCAGCCAAAGGGGCGGTTTTTTCATGCCGGCACAATCGGTGCATCTTGTTGAACCCCACCCCCACATCCCGTGAGCGCCTGGCCTTGTCGCTGCTTTGGCTCACACCGGCCCTTTGGTCGGTGAACTACATCGTGGCCCGCACCGCGCCCGGGGTGGTGGCCCCGCACATGTTGGCGCTGGGACGTTGGGCTTTGGCGGGGCTGATCCTGGGCATCATTGCGCGCCATGAGCTGTGGCGAACTCGCCACAACACCCTGCAGATGGCCTGGCAGTACCTGGTGCTGGGCACCTTGGGCATGCTCATTTGTGGCGCTTGGGTTTACCAAGGGGCGCAAACCACCACGGCGATGAACATCGCCTTGATTTATGCCGCCTCTCCCGTGTTGATCGCCCTGGGCGCTGTGGTGTGGTTGGGCGAGCGGTTTTCTGTGCGCCAAGCGCTGGGCGTGCTGATGGCCATGTCGGGGGTCTTTCACGTCGTGGTCAAAGGGCAATGGCTGATGTTGGCCCAAGTGCAATGGGTGGTGGGTGACGGCTGGATGGTGTTGGCCATGGTCTCCTGGGCCGCCTACGCCTTGCTGCAAAAGAAATGGCCCAGCCCCTTGAGCCCCACCGCACGACTGGCGGCCATCTGCATGGGTGGGGTGCTGGTGCTTATGCCCTTTGCCCTGTGGGAGTGGCAACAGGCGGACACCCCGACTTGGAGCACGCAGGCCACGCTGTTGGTGGTCTTGGCTGGTTTGGTGCCGGGCATTGGCGCGTATTGGGCCTATGGCTTTTGCCAAAAAGTGCTCGGGGCCAGCCGGGTCGCGGCCAGTTTGTACCTGGGGCCTTTGTATGGCGGTTTGACGGCTTGGGCGGTGCTGGGTGAATCCTTGGGCTGGCACCATGTGATGGGCGCCCTGCTGATCTTGCCCGGCATTTACCTGGCTTCTCGACAAGCCCCTGCAACAACCGAGTCCTGAACCGCGGGGACGGATGCAGCCCGACACCCCAAAAAAAGCCACCCGAAGGTGGCTCTGGTCATCCGGTTGGAAGACGCTGTCAGATGTAGTACTGACGGCTGTTGACCATGCGGGCGACACGGCGGCTCATCAAGGTGGTCACATCGGTTGCCGGGGTGTCGGTGTTTTCAGCGCGGTCCATCGCGGTTTGCAGATCACGCATCATGCGGCTGTCCGTCTGGGCCATGGCCCACAGGCGCTGGTCCGCACGGCGACGGGCCACATGGGCCGACCAGGCGTCCAGTCCGGTCATCAGGTTTTGAGCCATCAGGCGGGTCACGCCGCGCAAGGCAGCGATGGCCACCACCGCCACAGCCCACAGCGCTGCCCAAGCGGCCAGCACATGCGTCTGGGCCCAAGCGTCGATCAGGATGTCGGTCGTGACAACCAAGGCGGCCACAGCGGCGGCCAGCATCCAAGTGGCCAGGGTTTTGGTCGAGGTCGAGGTCGCGGTCGTCACAAGCAGAGCGGGCGCAACGGGGCGTTGGCCCAAGACAGATTTCTCAGTGGTAGCGTTCATTTTGGATTCCCTTCAAGAGGTTTTGGTGGTTTTGGTTGTCCAAACCATCTAAAACAATGTTCTGAATCATAGGGTTTACGCTAGTGCGATTCAACTTTATATTCATGATGTCATTCATTCAAATTGGTGATACATCTACAATGTCCCTATGCGACCCCCGATTCCCGCCTCCTTCAGAACACTGGACCTGAATCTGTTGCGGGTCTTTGACGAAGTCATGGCCGAGCGCAGCCTGACCAAAGCTGCCCACAACTTGTCACTGACCCAACCGGCCGTCAGCAATGCCCTGCGCCGCCTGCGCGATGCGCTGGACGATGAGCTGGTACGCCGCCATGGCCACGGCATCGAACCCACACCCCGGGCACTGGCTTTGTGGCCCCATGTGAGGGAGGCCCTTCGTCAACTGCAAGAGGCCATCGTGCCCAGTGCTTTTGTGCCTCATGAGGCCAAAAACACGTTCATCTTGGCCATGGCCGATGCCACAGCCGCTGAGCTGATGGGCGGCCTTGCCCGTCAAATGCAAACCGAAGCCCCAGGCATTTCGGTGCGGGTGGTGCCATTGACAACGCGCGACCCGCGCAGCTTGCTCAACGAGGGCGTGGCCGACATCGCGCTGGGCTACTTTCCAGCGGTGCTGACCGATTTGACCGGTCGCGAGCAAGCGGGCGAAGCGGTGTCTTTTGAGCACCAACGCCTGTATGCGGGTGAATATGTCTGCGTGATGCGGCAAGGTCACCCCATGGCCGAGCAGCCGCTGACCCTCGATGCTTATTGTTCAGCGCGCCATTTGTTGGTGAGCTTTTCGGGTCGCCCGTATGGCTTCGTCGATGAAGCCTTGGCCACAATTGGACGCCAGCGCCGCATCGTGCTGACTGTGAACCAGTTTTTCACGGCGGGACAAGTGGTGGTCAGCTCCGACTTGCTCACTGTCTTGCCGCGCCACTTTGTGCCCACCACGGGCATGGGCGACCAACTCGTGCTGCGCGATCTCCCACTGGACGTCACGCCTGTTCATGTGGAGGCGTTGTGGCACCGCCGACAGCAACACGACAGCGCGCACCAATGGCTGCGCGGACAACTGCTGCACGTAGCGCAGGCCGCGTTTTCCTCAAAGGACTCGCCATGAACATTCAACTGCTTTCCGACCTGCACCTGGAGTCCAACCCCGCCTTCATGCCCACACCGGCCCAAGGGGCCGATGTGCTGGTGCTGGCGGGTGATATCGGCTCGTACCAAACCCACTCTGCGTTGATCACCGCAGGCGACAAGGACTTTGGCCTGCAGCGCTTTTCACCTCGGCACGGCTGGCCGACCCCGGTGCTGTTTGTGCCCGGCAACCACGAATACGACGGGCTGGACTTTGACGAGGCCCACGCCCGTTTACAAGACTGCTGCGCGCGATTGGGCATCACCTGGCTCGAGCGTGAGGTGGTGCAACTGGGCAGCGTGCGCTTTGTGGGCACCACCTTGTGGACCGACTTTGACGCGCTGGGGCCGCTGGCAGGTCAAGCGATGCCCGTGAAGGTTCCCGCACACTTTGGCCACCCCAACAGCCCCTACACGCGCCAACTCAAAGCGCGCGACAAAGCATTCCGGGCAGCCAATTTTTACCTGCGCAAAACACTGACCACACGCCACGGCGAACCTTGGCTGGCCGAAGGCCTGCGCGAGCAAGCCCTGCAATGCCAAGACTGGCTGCGCCAAACACTGAGCACCCCTTTTGACGGGCCCACCGTGGTGGTCACGCACTTTGCCCCCAGCTTGCACAGCGCCGATCCGCGATATGGGCATGTGCCGGGCACGGCGGGTTTTTGCAATGCGCTGGACCATTGGCTGCCCCATGCCCAGCTGTGGCTGCACGGCCACCTGCATTGCGCCAGCGACTACACCCACAAGGGCTGCCGCGTGGTGGCCAACCCGCTGGGGTATGCCCACAAAAACGAACAAGTGCAGTTCAAGGCGCAATGCACACTGGCCATTTGAGCGTTAGGGCACCGCCTTGACTCGGCGCGGACACCGCCTGTTGGAAAGCATTAGGTTTCTTGACCCACATCAAGGACACCCGCCAAAGTCAGCATTAAGCTGAAGCCTTGTTTTGCAACGCAAAGGAGACCGTGATGAAAATCTTATTGGCCGTCGATGGCAGCAAATACACCAAGAAAATGCTGGCCTACCTGACCACACACGAAGAGCTCTTTGGCGCGCACAACAGTTAC
>NZ_CAMBNZ010000090.1 GCF_945869175.1 Limnohabitans sp. Rim8
AGCGGGCCGATGCCACGCGCCAATTCATGCAAGGTCAAGGCATTGGCGCCAACCGTTTTTCACGCATCGAAGGTGTGGCCGACACCAACCCGAATGTGCCTGGCAACCCCGCCGATCCCCGTAACCGCCGGGTCAGCATCACCGTGCTCAATCAATGACCACAACTTGCCTTTTTGTGTCCAGCCCCCCTGCATGAGGACTGGACTGTCTTTAACCCATATCGCTCAGCGAGAGGTTTACCCATGTTGAAAAATATCGCCATCGGCATCGCCATCGGTCTTTTGGTGATGGGTGGCATTTGGGGCTTGGTGCACCTTCTGGGTGACAACGGCACCGTCTCTTCGGAATTGAGCGACACCCAAAAATTGCCTGGGGGCAACAAGGGCGTGATGGACTTGATCTGCGAACTGCAACTGGACCTGGACGGTCAATTGGCACTGGGCATCAAGGAAAACGAGCCCGCCCGTGTGGCCATGGCGCAAATTGACTTCGAGAAAAAGTCAGGCTGGTACCAAGGCCGAATCGCCATTTCCGAGAGCCGCGCCGGCACACTCAGCCTGATGGGCACACGGGTCAAAGTCTACCGGCCCGCCATGTTTCAGCGGTTTGGCGTTATGGTTACTGGGGAGGAGTTTGTAGTGGACCGCAAAACGGGCAGTTTTGAGCAATCGCTCAGCCTGTCAGACGGGCGCACCGTCAAACTCATCAAGGGCACTTGCGCCCAAGTGATCAAACCCCCATTTTGACTTTGGCCTTGCATGGGCTAGACACCCACCTGATGAGGGCACGGGATCGCTCGGACTTCAGGCGATATTGCGCAGCTCGTATTTGTTGATTTTTTCAATCAAGGTTGTTCTTTGCAGTTGCAGCAGTTTGGCCGTTTGGGAGACATTGCCTTGGGTTCGCGCCAGGGCTTGCTCGATCAAGCTGCGCTCGACTTCAACCAAGTGCTGCTTGAGCGACATGCCCTCAGGCGGCAAGGTTTGAATACCTTGGGCCAGCAAGATCGCTTGCTCAACATCGTTGATTTCATCGTTCGATGCCGACAAAGGTGCAGGGCTGAACGCCTTGACGGGCATGCTGAATGAACCAGAAGGGCTCGACAACAAGTGGGACATCGGATCGTCTTCGCGGTCAAACGGCGAAGCCCCCTCCGACTCTGAGCGCTTGGGCAAACCAAAAAGCAATTCCTCATCCACCGGCGAGACCACTTGCGAGACCGCGACCGAATCTTCCAGTGAGGGCAGGAATGTCGCAGCAGCGGTCAGACCGTTCTTGGCCAACCATTCGGCCTGCAAAGCGGCCATGCCCGGCGGCATCATGCACGCTGGCACCGTTTGCACATGCAACACCTGAGCGGGGTAGAGGGTAGAGAAGCGATCAACCAAATTGGACAACTCGCGCACATTACCCGGCCAAGCATAGGCCTGCATGAGTTGCATCATCTCGGGCGAGAAACGCACCGCACGGCCATGCGGCAAGGCATGCTTGTCGGCATAAAAATGAAGCAGGGCGGCGACATCCGAGGGGCGTTCACGCAAGGGCGTGGTGGTCACGGGCAAGACATTGATGCGGTAGTACAAATCTTCGCGGAAACGGCCGGCTTCGACCTCGGCTTCCAATTTTTTGTGCGTCGCGGCGACCACGCGCACATCCAAAGGCACCTCTTTGGAGGCCCCCACCGGCAAAATGCAACGTTCTTGGAGCACACGCAGCAGTTTGACCTGCATGTCCATGGGCAAATCACCGATCTCATCCAGAAAAAGGGTACCACCATGAGCGAGCTCAAAACGACCCAATCGATCGGACACGGCCCCGGTGAAACTGCCCTTTCGGTGTCCAAACAGCTCACTTTCAATCAAATCACGTGGAATGGCACCGCAATTGATGGGCACAAAAGGGCCTGAGGCCCGAGGGCCTTGCATGTGCAGGGACTGCGCCACCAGTTCTTTGCCCGTACCGCTCTCACCTGTGATCAACGCGGTGGACGCCGACGCCGACAGGGTTTTGATCAGGTCGCGCAAAAAATGCGTGGCTCGACTGTCACCTATGATGAAAGGTTGGGCGTGCGGTTTCATCCAAAAGCAAGAACAGGATCGTGGGGTGTCACTGGGTGAGTGCCAAGTATGATTCTTTTCAACTTAATGTTAAAAACGTCACAAATAACAATTTGTCTGTTTATAAATCAAAAATCGCAATTTGACCACCTTAAAATGCTTTCTTAAGGACTCAATCGGACAAAAATCATCTTTTTTGTTGAATTTTATGGTTCAAGCTTTGGCCACTTGAACAAGTGAGCACGATGTCTTGCACTCAAGACTTTTGCTGTGCTGTCGATACTTCCATCAAGACAAATCAGCTGGACCACCGCATTGAGTTGGTTCCAGCCACTGGAGTTTCAAGATGATTTTTCAACGTTCCATGGCGGTTTCTTTGCTCAGCTTGGTGGGCTTGGCAGGCTGTGAAAGCATACCCCTGAATGCGGTGACAGCCACCCAACCCAATGCGGCCACCACCGCGTCGATGATCACACCCATGGTTGAAAAACGCGAAACCCTGGTGGCCACAGGTTACGCCGTCATCAGCGTACAAAACCACAAAAACCCGGCGCAACAGCGCCTCTTGGCCATCCGCGCTTCCAAGCTCGACGCCTACCGCTCGCTCACCGAACAGGTCTATGGCCAACAGCTGGACGCCACCACCACCGTGGCCGACATGACCGTCATGAGTGACACCTTCCGGGCCAAGGTAGAAGGGGTGATTTACGGCGCCGTGCTGGTCAGCATCGCCCCCGTGGGAGATGACACCTACGAAACCACCTTGTCACTCGACCAGCATGTGGTGCGTGACCTGCGCAGCTTGTACTTGAACCAGCTCGCCGCTCGCCGCCGCTGACACCATGTTCACACCCGCTCGCTCACCGCACACCTGCCGCCTTGGCCAAAGTTTGGCCTGGGTGCTGGGCTGCACACTGGCCATGACGGCACAGGCTCAAATTGCGCAAGTGTCCAGTGCAGCGATGGGGGATGGCGCCATGCCGCAAGCCGCTGCCCGCAAAGACAGCCGGGCAGCCCGATCACCCACGGCGAAAGAACACGAAGCACAGCTGGGTGCGATCCGGCAGGCCATTTTGCAAGCCACCATCGACCGCCCCACGCGCGTGCTCAGCAGTGCTTGGATCGATGACAAAGGCGCTTTGCATGAGAGTGCGCATTTCCAATCAGAAGCCCAGGTGCGCGGGGTGCGCGTTCTGTCTTATTTGCAAGACGAACAAGACACGCCCCCTCAGGTCAGCGCTGAAGTGTTGCCTTGGGGATGGCGTGAAGCCCGGACCAAGGCCACAGAATGCAAGGCCCCTCCCCGCCCCTGGCGTTTGCCCCTGGTGATGCAAACCCGTGTGGACATGGGCTTCACAGGCGCTCAGCAATTTGCCAGCCAGTCGGTGATGAACTTGGTGAGCCAATCCTGGACACAGCAAATGCAAGCCTCACAGCGTTGGCGTGCGGAAACCAAGGCAAGCCCACCGGACAACGCCTACCTGCGGGCCTTGACCGGCCCCAGCGAAGGATCGACGGGCTGGACCGCTGAATTGGTGCTCAAGCCGCATGCGCCGACACAAGATTTCTCAATGCGTCCTGCTTGGTTTGACCTCAGCAAAAGTGAAACCGACTGGCGCTGGACCTTGAGTTTCACACTGGGTGAACGCCACAACAGCCAAGGTCCCATGGAGCCGCGTTGGCAGATTGAACAGGTCATCACGATCCGCCCACAAGAAGCCAGCGACAACCCCAGCGCATGGGTGCATCGCCTGAAAGAACAACTGGAACACCAGATGCAAGCGTGGGTTGGCCAACTGGACAAACGGTCTGCCTGCGAACCTGTTCAATTCCATGTGCGCAAAACCGATGCGAATAAACTCACTTTGCAGGCGGGCATGGACAGCGGCTTGCGGGCCGGCGACCGTGTTTTGTTGATCAACCCCAGCCATGTGCCCAGCCAAATGCTGGAGCCGGGAGCCACCCAACATTTGGCTTTGGCCCAAGTGGTCAACGTGGGCCGTGATCGCACAGAACTGCAACAATTGGCGGGCCCCACCTTGGCCACGCAAGGCCATTGGATGGCTTTGCCACTCTGATCAGGCCGCTTGAACCCTACCATGGACACCCATCCAATGACCGCTTTTACAGACACCTTTTCAAAGCGCACGCCGGGTCTGCGACTCTGGACATCGGCTTTGTTTTTCCTTGCCGCCTCGGCTGTGGCCCTGCCCGGTGTTCGCGCAGCGGAAACCTCGGCCACCGCCGCTGCTGCCCTCAAAGTGCTGTCCGCACCGCTGAACGGGGCCTACGACGCTTCGAACCCGTCGGGGCATTCGTCTGCATCCCACAACCCATCGGTGAACCTCATCACGGTTCAAAAAGGTGAAAGCATCGATGCCGTGTTGCGGCGAGGTTTACCGGGCATGCCCTTGAAAGACGAGTTCATGCGCCAAGCCTTGGCCAAAGCCAACCCCAAAATTTTCCCCAAAGGACAAACCTACCCGGTTCGTCCCGGCACGGTCTTGACACTGCCTTCGGTGGATGCTTTGCGCCAACACATCTTGGCGCAAAGCCCACAAGCAGCCGCCTTGTTTCAGGTCTCAGCGGTCAAAGAGGACGCCGAAGAGTCGAGGCCAGGCCCTGACAAACGCCGCTGGGTGCGCTTTCCTTGAATTCAGACCCAGGTAGCCCGGCATGATCACAGGGGCAGAAACCGCCCACCTCAGCCCCAAAACACCGGTCATTTACCTGGAAGGCAAGCTGCCGCTTGTGGTGGAACGGACGGCAGCAGAGCTGGGACTGCGCGATGGTCAGGTGGTGCAAGGCACTCTCGAATCCAAAGCCGAGAGCCTGCGGCTGAACCTGAAAAACCTCCAACCCGGGGCCTACGTCGACCTGCCGAAAGACTTGCCTGCGGGCTTGCGACTGGCCTCGGGAGACACCGCCTTGTTTCGGGTCCAGGTGCTGGCCAACGGCAGCATTTTGCTGCGACCGCTGCAAGCTGCGCCCGTCTCTACCCCTGCAGCCCCTGCCACGCCGGCGCCGGCGCTGCCAGGCCGCACCGAGCAACTCGGTTTCAGGCCCCCCGACATGAACGCTCTGGCCCAATTGCTCAGACCCGGGGTTCTCGAAGGCATGTTGCAAGGACTGCAAGCCTCAGCCCCCGAATTGGGGGCCTTGCGGCAATGGCTCAAGTTGCGCCCCGGCATGGCCCAACTCACCCCAGAAAAGTTGCAACAAGCCATGCAGCGCAGTGGCTTCATGACCGAAAGCCTGCTCAGTCAGGGCATGGGCGCAGGTCTGATCGACCTGAAAAGCGTCTTGCGGCAATTGATGCGAGGGGGATCGGCCGTGGACAAGGAAGGGCTGATCGGTGAAAGCCTGGACGACATCGAATCGCGCCAACTGATGGGGCAAGAAAGCCTGAATGGAAAGGAATGGGCGTTGTCGATGATGCTGCCCTTTGCAGACGCCGAGCCAGTGGCCATGCGCTTGACGCGCGGCAGGCGTCAGCCCGGCCAGGCCAAGCCCCCATTGGTCATCCACCTGCACACCCGCAACAAGGACCTGGGCGAAATCTGGCTGCAAACCCGCATCAGCGATCAAACCGACATTGACATGGTCATGTGGGCCGATCGGGAAGATGTCGCGAATCGGGCCAGGGCCTTGGCCAGCAATTTGGAACAAGAACTCGACAGCGCCGGCCTCAACATGACCCGGTTGCAAATCATCCACGGTCAAGGTCCGCAAGACCCCATGCCTTATGCGCCACCCGGCATGGGCAGTTTGCTGGATGTACAAACATGAAAGGCCCCCTCAAGGAAGCCATTGCGCTCGAGTACGGGGCCCGTAAAACCCCCGTGATCAGCGCCAAAGGTCAAGACGACCTGGCCCAAAAGATCATCGAAGAAGCCTTGAAACACGGGGTCTATGTGGCACAAGACCCGCAATTGCTCGCTTTGCTCAGCCGGATTGACCTGGATGCGGAAATTCCGCCAGAGATGTACACCGCCGTGGCGGTCATTTTGTCGTGGGTGTATTGGCTCAAAGGCATGCGCCCAGGCGATGAAAAAAAACGGACCTGAACCCGAGGCCTAAGGCCTGAGTCGCCGTCAAGCGAGTTGGTAACCCCAAGCGCCGGGGCGACGGGCGATTTGGCCCATTCGGTCGTACAAATCCACAGACGGTGCGGCGGACTCGCCTTGCAAGGCTTGCAATGTGCCTTTGACCGCCTGCAACTGGCGCTGCAACAATTGAATGTTGCGCAAATGGTCTTGTTTGCTTTGACGCAAGCTGCTTTGCACCTGTTGCCAAATGAGGGGCACAGGGTTTTGTGGCGCAGCCCACTCGGCCAAGCTGGCCAAGTTTTGCAGCAACAGGTTTTTTTCTTCCTGAATGGCCTCAAAGGCGTTCAAATCCCGCACTTTCAGGGCTTCAAACTCCAAACCCAAAATCTCCGCCAGACGCGCCACCGCATCGGGTGTTTCCAACAAAGCGGCCTCCCATGGGGAAGAAAGAGGGTCGGTGGCGGTCATATCGGTCATTGGAAAGTCAACCTTTGATCATTTTTTCGATCGCCACGAAGTTTTCGGCGATCCGGCGCGAGTCCACAGGGTACTGGCCCTGCTGGATCGCGGTCTTGATGGCCTCCACTTTGGCGCGGTCAAATTCGGGTTCTTGCATCACTTGCTGGGCCACTTTGCTCAAACGCAATTCGTCTGTGGCAGGCGCAGCGGAACGGGTCGCCTCTTGCGAAGCAGGGGCCAAGGCGCGTGGTTCACCCTTGGCAACCGACTGGCGGTTGGCAGATTCTATTTGGACCTTACGGCCGAAATGAGAGATGGGATCGGTCATTTGGGTTCTCTTTTCTGGTCTCTGAACATGGAGCTGAGACCTAGCTCGAATAGTGAATCGACATGAGATTCTAGAACTTGAGACAAAAATTGAATTTTTTGGGGTTGATGCCCTACAGCCATTACCAGACAACACCATGGGCTCACTTTAAAGACCTGAAACTTGGTTAGGGCCTTGCACACGACCACTCAATTCTCGACCCGAATCGCGGTTTTTGAGCTTGATCTGCTCACCAAAACGCCCGTCTTGCATGGCTTCGACCCGTGCAGAGATTTGGAACCCCTGGGCTTGCCCCACCGACAACAGCACCATCTGCCCCCGTTTCACCAACACGGTGGGCCGAATGTCCTGACTGCGCAATGGGGTGCCGGGCCGTACATCCCGAACCACTTCGGCGTGCATGACCTCTGAAGCCTGCTCCAACACATTCACGGGCATGTTGGAAGTATCGACCTGTTCGCGGGAAACATGAGTTTCATTGAGCATCATGCCCCGCTGCAAGGGCACTTTGGCCACCAATACCCATCGCTTTTCTGGCGCTGGCGCTGGCGCTGGCACTGCCACCAGTGCCGGTCTTGTCACTGTGGCTGGTGCCTCTGGTTTGGCTTGGGCCTGAATGTCGGGCGTCGTGCCTGTCACGCTGACACGCACATACTGCTGCCAAACAGGTTGCGCGCAACGCACGCGGATCGTTTCAGGGCTTGAGAACGGCACATCCATATTGAGGGCCTGGTTGCAAGCGCGCACCTTGACCCGGCTGTCGATGGGGGCCAAGGTGACCTGGTCGGGCTTGACTTTTCGGGATTGGGCGACCCATTTTTGAACCGATGCCTGCAAAACTTCAGTGGCAGAGGCCGAAGCGCTTTCGGTTTTGGCGGTGTTGGCCGCAAAAGCGGAGGTGCCCAAGAAGCAGACGGCCAAACCCCATAACAGCCCTCGGGTGATCAACAGGTCAAGCAATCGGCCAAGCGCTTGCCCAATGAGTTGCATGGAGGTGTGGGAGTTTTGACGGTCGGTGTGCATGAATCTTGTAAAGCAAAAACAAGACCAGCTTTGACCGACAAGGAGGACAGACCGCACATCGGCAAAGCTTTGCCGCCCAGAACCAAAGCTTGCCGGTCCAAGGGTTCAAGCAGCGCGCACGGCTGTGATCGGGCCATCAAAAGGTGACAGAAAAACTTGGCACAACTTTTGCAGGTATCGACACAAGCCCGCTCAACTTGAGTGGGCAACGTCAAAAGACCGACGCACCTTGAACATCTAACAACCTTCCGTAGACCAGGAGTCCAGATGAATTTGTTGAACCAAGCACTTGGCGTGCATGAACAAGCTTTGCAAGTCAAAAGCCGCCGCCTTGAAGTGTTGGCACAAAACATTGCCAACGCCGACACCCCGAACTACAAAGCGCGTGACATCGATTTCAAAGCAGTGATGAGCGCCGCCCAAAAACAAGACACCGCCATGGTGGCCACCAGCGCCGGTCACTACAACGCTGGCGAAGAAATTGGTGCCGATGGCATGCGTTTTCGCACCCCATTCAACACAGCATTTGACGGTAACACAGTCGAGATGAGTGTGGAACAAGCCCAGTACGGTAAAGCGGCCGCAGATTACCAGGCCACTTTGAACTTTTTGGAAAACCGGGTCAGCAGCGTGCGCAAAGCCCTGCGAGGAGACTGAGCATGGGCATGGACAACATCTTTGGCATTGCGGGCACGGCGCTCAACGCGCAGCTCACCCGAATGAACGCCACCGCTTCCAATCTGGCCAACGCCGGCACGGTCGCTACAACGGAAAAAGACGCCTTTCGGGGCAAGCGCGCCGTCTTCAAGGCTCTGGTGGACGAGCAAATGACCAACGCGGGTGCAGCCTATGTGGGGGGCGTGAAGATCGATCGGATGGCCGAAGACAACATCCCTCCTCGCCGTGTGTCTGACCCCAAAAACCCCATGGCCGACAAAGACGGTTATGTCTACCAATCGAACGTGAGCGAAGTCACCGAAATGGTGGAAATGATGGCTGCTGCCCGTTCTTACCAAAACAACGTGGAAGTCATTAACACGGCGCGTCAATTGATGATGCGCACGCTGGACATCTCCAAAGCCTGATTCGAAAGCCATTCATGACCACCGACACCGTCAGTTCATCCAGCCTGCTCAAAAACGTCACGCGTTACGAAGACGTCAAAGATGCAGCCAAAAAAACCAGCGAGGACATGGGCAAGCAAGATTTCTTGACCTTGTTCACAGCGCAGTTGCAAAACCAAAACCCTTTAGAGCCCGTCAAGAACGAGGCTTTCGTGGCGCAACTGGCCCAGTTTTCCCAGCTCGAAGCTTTGACCAATATGCAGACATCGCTGGACACCTTTGTGACCTCCATGTCGGGCGAGCGCATGCTCAACAGCGCATCTTTGATCGGCAAAAAAGTGGCCATCACCGACGCTTTGACGCCGCTTGCACAGGGCGGCACCATCGATGCCAGCATCGATTTGCCAAAGGGCGCTGCGGGTCTGCAAGTCAATGTGCTGGACGCCAAAGGCAACGTGGTCAAGGAAATCATTGCGGGCCCACAAATGCCCGGCAGCATGCCCTTGCAATGGGATGGCAAAAACACCGCAGGCCAAAGCGCATCACCCGGCTTGTACCGCCTGAGCGCACAAGCCGTCATCAACGGCAAAACAGCCACCGTCCCGGTCAACACCCTCGCCACGGTCAAATCGATCGTGACCAACCCATCCGACGGCAGCGTCAGCGTTGAAGTCGAAGGCGGCAAAACCCTTTTGCTCAGCGACGTCAAGCGCGTGGGTATTTGACCCTCCATCAGGACCTCATTTCAGATTAACAGGAGCCATACAGCATGTCTTTTTACACCTCTCTCACCGGACTGAACTCAGCCACTGCCCAACTCGCGGTGACCTCCAACAACATCGCCAACGTGGGCACCTCCGGCTTCAAGCGCTCGCGGGCCGACTTTGGCGACATTTTCTCCACATCGCCTTTGCAAAAGTCGTCCAGCAACATCGGTCAGGGCGTGTCGCTCAAGCAGGTGAGCCAGGAATTCAGCCAGGGCAACATCTCCACATCGGGCAACTCGCTGGATCTGGCCATCACGGGCGACGGCTTCTTTCCCCTGAAGACACCCGACGGTCTGCAAGACACCTACACCCGCAACGGTTCATTCACCTTGAACGACCAAAACAACGTGGTCAACTCCACCGGACAACGCCTGATGGCCGCCTCGGTGGACTCGTCCGGCAAAGCCGACTTGACCAACCTGAACGCCTTGACCATCCCGTCCAAAACATCGGGCGAAGCGGTGGAAACCACCCAAATTCAACTGGGTTTGAACCTGCCTGCGGACTCGGCAGTGATCACGGCCGACTTTGACCGCACCAACCCCAGCACTTACAACAAAAGCACCGCTTTGACTGTATACGACAGCGGCGGTAACGGTTACCTGGCCACGGTCTACTACGCCAAAACCCAAAACGCGACGTCGGACAGCCCTTTCTCGAAATGGCAAACCTACTTCTTTGTGGGTGAGACCGAAGTCGAGCCCGCCCTGCAACAGGCCACTGACAATCTGGGCAGCAACTATTTTGTGAACAAGTACGGCGATGTGTTGCCTAAAAGCGACTCACGCGTCGTGCCCAGCTCTGGCACCACCGAGATGTACACGTTGGACCAACTGACCGACGTGCGCGCATCATCACCAGCAACAGCGGTGGGCTCAGCGCTGCCAGAAGACATTTACACCGCGGGTGCATTTGTCGAAGTGCCTTCCGGCTCGGTGAGTTTCTCCATCATGGTCGATGGTCAGGAAGAGGCCACTGAAATCAGTTACACGCTGCAAAACATGGACGTCGACCCACAAGTGCTGGCTCGCAACCTTGAAATCACCATCAACAACGTCTTGGGCACCTTGGAAGACACAGAAGCCACCGAAGACACGGACGCGGTTGTCAACGCCCGCTATGGCATCACGGTCGAATTTGACACAGACACCGCCACGTTCTCGATTGCCTCCGGCACAACAGGTGACGATTCCAGCATCTCTATTCTTGATGCAGATGCACAAGCCATCGAACTTTTGGGACTGGAAGAGTCCGACAACTTGATCGTGGAGGCGTCCGAGACAACCGCGCTACGCGGCAAAACCAGTGAGCCTGCTGTCTTGCGTGGCGAAGTCATGACCATCAACACCAGCAAAAGCATCCAGGTCACCTCTTCCAACAAAGATTTCTTTGTGTCAGTGGACGGCATCGTCCAACAGATCGCGCTGCCTTTCCCCACCACCTACACCAGCATCGACAGCTTTGCCGCCGCCTTACAAGACACGATCAACACCATCACGGATGAGGAGAATGGGCTCGAGGTGAAGGTGTCAGGCGTGACGGTGGCTTTTGACACCAAAACCAAACAACTGGTCTTCACCACCGGCACCACGGGCAGTGACTCTGCCATCCAAGTCTCCGGGTCCGCAGATTGGGGTTTGGCAGACACCGAAATGCAATTCGGCACCACCACCGAATGGGTGAAGCTGACGCAATTCACCGAAAACGGCGCTTTGCAATACGTGAAGAACGGTGTTCAAACCGAAGACGTCACCGGTTTGTCCGACAAAACCGAGTGGTGGCCGGTCTACCTCGATCGCGGTGAATTGAGCTTCGATCTGACCGGTAAACCCGTTTCGCCATTGACTGACATGCCCTTTGAAACCGCCTTCTTGCAAGGTGGTAAGGGTGCGCTG
>NZ_CAMBNZ010000091.1 GCF_945869175.1 Limnohabitans sp. Rim8
AGGGCCCAACCAAGACACCCTGAGCCAGCGCTTTGTGCACGCTGGCGTGGGTCACGGCGGTGTGCGAGGCTTGGTGCGCAAGACCTGTTTGTCCGGCGAATGGGGGCGTGAAATGGCTTACGCCCACAGCGGTGCGGCCGCAGCACCCGGCCCGGGCATGACCAGTTTGGTCGCCAAACGATCCGGGGCCACATTGGCTCTGGACCTGCGCGATGCCCAAGGACAGCCCCGCCACACCCGATTGCAGATCTTGCACCATGGCGAAGCCTCGGGCACCACACGGCTGGCCATCAGCGTGGACGGTCAAGCCGAATCGGAACTGTCCCTGTCCCCGCAGGCCGGCCCCCATGCAGTGGCGTTGAGCACCGATGTCCCCTTGTCCACCTTGCAGATTCGTGTGCTTGAGGGGGCCTTTCGATTTCAAGGCCTCAAGCTGGCAGAACCGGCATCGCCGACCGCTCTGCACCTGGACTTGTTCGCCTACCCCGGGGCCACAGTGGCAGGTTGGGTGCGCAGTGATCTGCCCTCCCTGGCCACTTGGTTCACGGACCAAACTTATGATTTGAGCCTGATCGCCTTTGGCACCAACGAAGGCAACGACCCGCGTTTCAGTGAAACGGCTTACCGAGACACGCTGAACAAAGCCTTGGGCAACTTCCGCCAAGTTTTTCCTCAAACACAGTGCGTGCTGATCGGTCCCGGAGACCGGGGTATTCGGGTGGTCAAGTCCAAAACCACCAAAAAAACCAAAGCCAAAAAGGGCAGCAAAAAACCGGCGATCGACTTGCTGAAATTCAGCCGCATTCATGCGCAAATCGCTCAGATCCAGTCCGAGCTGGCAGCGCAACACGGTTGTCTGTCCTGGCGCATGCAAGAGGCCATGGGTGGGGTGGGCAGCGCCTACGCCTGGGCGCGCAAAAGCCCTCCCCTGATGGCCCCCGACCTGATCCACTTCACCCCCGCCGGTTACCGTGAACTGGCCAAGCGCTTCATGGCCGACATGGACCTGACCGCGCCATGAGCACTCTGGCCCGTTTGCCCGGCCTTGATGGCTTGCGCGGCGTGGCCGTGCTGGCGGTCATGGGCTACCACCTGAACCTGGGCCACTTTTTGCCCGCCGGTTTTTTAGGGGTAGATATTTTCTTCACGGTGTCGGGCTTCATCATCACCGCGCTGTTGTTACAAGAACACGCGCGAACAGGTCGGATCGACTTTGCAGCGTTTTACATGCGCCGTGCACGCCGCCTGTTTCCAGCAGCCTTGGTCATGTTGTTGGCCGTGGTGGCCCTCACGCCGTTGTTGTCGCCTGCTGCGCTGTCGCGCTTGGTCGAAGACCTGCCTGCCGCATTTTTGTACCTGTCCAACTGGTGGCAAATCGTGGCGCAGCAGTCGTATTTCGAAGCCATCGAACACCCCAGACTGCTGCAGCACCTGTGGTCATTGGCCGTAGAAGAGCAGTACTACCTGCTGTGGCCGCTTCTGTTTGTGTGGCTGTTGCGCCCATTCGGCAAAACTGGTTTGGGACTGGCTGCCGGTTTCATCGCAGTGGCCAGCACGGCCTGGATGGCTTGGTTGTTCATCACACACATCGACGGCGGCGATCCCAGCCGGGTTTACTTGGGGACGGACACGCATTTGATGGGATTGCTGACCGGTTCGGCCTTGGCCGCTTGGTGGAACCCATGGAAACTGCGTCTGAGCTCACCTGCCAGGGACGAGGCGCTGAATGTGTTGGGCACGGCGGCCCTGGCTGCACTGGTCTGGGCCATGGCCGAAACCCACGAAGGCATGGCCGGGCTCTACCAAGGTGGTTTTTTGTTGGTCGCTGTGATGGTTGGCGTGATGGTGGTGGCCGCCACTTGTGAGGGCACTTGGGTGGCCTGGATGTTGTCCACACGGCCCATGCTGTGGCTTGGCAAGCGGTCTTATTCCTTGTACCTCTGGCATTGGCCGGTCGTGGTCTGGCTGGCGCCGTCTTCGCAGGCTGACGCGCTGGAGCTGACCTGGGTCAACGCAGCCCGATTGGCCCTCACGCTGGTCTGCGCGGAGGCGTCTTACCGTTGGGTCGAAAAGCCTTGGGCTGCGGGTTCGTCCCCATGGGGACCTGGCACGCGGATCGTGGGGGGGGCATTGGTCTTGGCCAACGTCGGTGTTTTGAGTTTCACGACACAGTTGGGGACCACAGCGACCACCCAGCCCCAAGACAAAATCCATGCGACCCACCCTGTTGCCAGCCAACGGGTTCCCCCGCCAACCGCCATGGCTGCCGTCGAAGCTTCACTGCCCGCTGCCACACTGCCATCCCAGGGCTCTGGCGTCTCTTACCAACAGGTGACGTTGGTGGGTGACTCGGTGTTGCTGGGCGCTGGCCCCTATTTGCTGCGCCGTTTACCTGCCGCCCGCGTCGAGGCCAAGGTGGGGCGTCAAGGCAGCGATGGTCTGAAACTGGTCAAAAGCCTGCGCGAACAATCTCAGTTGGGCGATGCAGCGGTCATCCATTTGGGCACCAATGGTTATTTGGGCGAGCAACAGTTTCGGGGCTTGCTCGAGCAACTGGCCGACCGCAAAACGGTGGTGGTGCTGAACGTCTACGGTGCACGGCGTTGGATCGGACCCAACAACGCCTTGATTGCCAGAGTCAGCGAAAACTTTGACAACGTGCGCTTGGTGGACTGGCATGCCATTGGCCAAAACAACCCGGCTTACTTTGTACAAGACGGCATACACTTATCGGGCAGCGGCATCCATGCTTATTACAACCAGATCCGAATCGCCCTCGGTCAGCCCGAGGTGATGCTGACGGGCCCTTCGCTGCGGCAACTCAAACGCCCGGAACTGCCCTTGCCGTCCCAACCCACCATGGGATCCCTTGCTGGACCGCCCACACCATCACCCGCTTCATCCAAAGCACCCTCTGCTGCAACGATGACATCGCCCATGAACGAGACAGACAAGGCTGCGACCTCGGCAAGTTCATCATCCCCTTCTGTGTCTCCGCCGGATCAACCGGGGTCACCCGAGAACTGATCGGATGGCATGCAGTCAGGGCCGGGGTATGGGAAGTGGATTGGCCGATCCGAGTTCGGCGTAAGGAGACTGGCGCCACTGGCGAAGCCCCACCACCGTCGCCCCCTGTCCACCGGGCAGCGTGTTGAGCGCACTGTTCATGATGCCCATGGCCGCTTCTGAAGTGCTCTGCCCTCCTTGCCGCATGCTGAGCATTTGCGCTGTGGTGGGCAAGGTGTTCATCGGCATAGAAGGGACCGGCAAGGTCAATGCTGCCACGGCGGGCGGCGCAGTCCCTTGCAGACGCTGGGTCTTTTCGATCATCGAGCCCAGCACACTCGCGTAGTTGGGTGCGGTGGCGTAACCCGCTTTTTGCAAGGCACTGGCAAAGGCTTGTGGATCGCCCAAATGGCGCATGGCGGGGGCATAACGCGGACTTTGGCTGATCAGTCGGGCATAGTCGTTGAAAGACTCTTCGTAACTGCCATAGGCACGGAACTGGCCCCGCACTTTTTGCGCGCTGCCGTTCACAAATTCGGTGGTCCAGACCTCCGCCACCGGCCCTTTCCAGTTGCCCCCAGCGCGGATGCCAAACAGGTTGTGCGAAGTGCGGCCGTCTTCGAATCGGATCTCGTGTTGGCCCCAGCCTGTTTCCAGCGCGGCCTGCGCCACCATAAAAGTGGCAGGAATGCCACTGGTGGCTTGGGTCTGTCGGGCGGCCTGGCCATGCTGGGCTAAAAATGCACGCTGCCCCTCAGAATGGGCGCTGGCGCGAGGGGATGGGAGCGCTGGGCTCAAGGGGCTGGACTGGGCTGAGGCGAAGGGCTTGACGGAGGTGTCCGGGCTCAGTACTTCGGCCATGGCCAAGGGCTGCGCCGATGACAAATCAATCCTTTGCTCAGGGTAAATCAAGTTGGCGTTGGGGATGCCATTGTCAGCGGCCACCTTCAAAGCCACACGGTACAACTGCTCGCCCGAGAGCTTCAACGCAGCGTTCGTGTCTTGCAAACGCTTTTGAATCAAGCCGCTCAAGGTGTCCCCAGATCGGACTTTGACCACATCACCCTGGGGCTTGAGCTTGGACAAAGCCTGCGAAAAAGCCGCGCCTTGCAATGCAGAGGGATGACCCGAACGCGCAGGCGCACCCGTTGGGCGCTCCGAAGAATCGGACGCCGCGGGGGCAAAGGGCGTGGCAAGCAAGGTCATGGCTTCATTTTTGGTCGGTACAGAGGTTCACTGAGCCTCAAAATTGACGGTTATTCCACAGTTTCAAAATTAAAAGCAATTTTCGCGCCATAAATTGAACTCACAATGACACTGGATGGAGACACCCCGCTGACCCGCCACCGTTGCCAGATGTTAAAAACACGGGCCAGGCTATTTGAACGGAACCCTTTTTTGATCAATGTCCTTTTCAGATGCGCCATCGCCCTTGCTGGTGCCTGCGGGTCGGTCAGCGCCCTCGCTGCACCCGATCTGGCCTTGTTGCGCCTGTCAGGTCAAAAAGATCCGGCCGAATTCAAATGCCCATCTCTCAAATCAAGGCCATCGGCAGAGCGTGCCACAGCCGAGAGGGCGAGCCAAGTCGAAGGGGATGTCCAATCCGGGGCGCTTGCGCCAGGGCCCCAGGTCAACGCCCAACCCAACGCTCTTAAAATTGGCCTGTGGGGCGACAGCCACACCGCCTCGGGAACCTTTGCCGACAACATGCTGGAGGCCCTGCGCCTGCCAGTGGCTCAAACCCACCCCAGCTTTTTGGCCCCTACATTCGGTCTGAAGGGCGTTCGCCAGCCGTTGCGCCGGGCTTGCTTGAGCGACGACTGGCAATTGGCGATGGCCTACCGCACCCCCAAAGAAGGGCCAGAAAATTACGCCAAGTCTTTGAGCGCCATCCACACCGAACAAGCAGGTGCGTTCCTGTGGCTGGACTTTCGCTACCCAGACCCCCGAACCCGCCTGAAATGGGCCGACATTCACCTGGCCAAGGATCCTGCAGATCGGGGTCTGGTCTTGGGTGTCACCGTCGATGACGGTATCGAGTCCATCGTCCAATTCACCCCAGGCAGCAGACCGCGCCTGCGGGTGCAATCCGAACAGCCTTTTGCCACGCTCAAGTTGCGGGTGGTGGCTGGTGCCATGCGCATCGATGGCATTGCACCGGTGTACGAGGGCAAAACCCAAGTCATCTTGGATGTGTTCAGCATCCCCGGAGCCACGGCCAAAGGCTGGCGGGTGGTCAGCCCCGCCCACCTGCGCCGGGAAGACCCGCTGGCCCATGGCTATGACGTGGTCATTTTGCAATCGGGCACCAATGAGTCGCTGGACCCGGACTTCAAGGTCGGCTTGTATGAGCAACAAATCAGCGCCAGCCTTAGCCAACTCAAGGCCGCCTACCCCCGGGCACGCTGCATTTTGATCGGCCCACCCGATGCCCAGAGGTCATCCAACACCCTGCGCCTGATCAACGACAGCCAATACCGCTTGGCCGTTGCCAAAGGTTGCGCCCACTGGCACTGGCAAAAAGCCATGGGCGGTCCAGGCGCTGCGCAGCGCTGGCAGGCCAAAGGCTGGATGCAAGCCGACCTGCTGCACTTGACCCCAGAGGGTTACGCGCAAAGTGCTCGCAGTTTCGTGAGCGTGGTGCCGATCAAGCCTCGGTAAACAGGTGTGGTCGTTTCTCGGTGATCAGTCTTTGCCCTGCCTGGAAGCCTTGATTTTGGATTGCATGGCTTTGCCTTCCAGCCGCCTTTTGACAGAGCCGTAAGTTGGCTTAGTGGCTTTGCGGGCTTTGGGGGGCTTGGTGTACAAGTCCAGCGTTTCGTACAACCTGGCCCAAGCGTCCAGCCGGTTCGCTTCTTGGGTGCGGTGGCGTTGGGCCTTGAGGATGAACTCGCCTTCTTGCGTCAAGCGGCTGTCTCCCGACGCCAGCCAACGCTGCTTGACGTCATCGGGCAAGCCAGAGTTCGCCACATCAAAGCGCAACTGGATCGCGGTGGAGACTTTGTTGACGTTTTGCCCACCCGGACCTTGCGCCCGGATGGCGGTCAGCTCGACTTCGGCGTCATCGATGTGCAGGGCATGCTTCATTCTGTGCAGCATCTGCACTAATGCAGCGGACCCTTTAGGTTTTCCGGCACAGGCAGGGGCATGACATCAATGCCTTCGTCGATCAGTGCTTCGGTTTCTTCGCGGGTGGCCTGACCACGGATATGGCGCTCTTGGCGTTCGCCATAATGAATTTTGCGCGCCTCTTGCGCAAACTGCGAGCCCACATCTTCGGTGTTGGCCAAGACGTGGCGAACCATTTTCATCATGGCTGCCTGCATCTGTTGCAAGGTGTCAGTGTTCATCGCAGGGTCTGCGCTGTGGGCCGGCAAGCTGGGCTCTGGGCTCGGCGCCGCAGCAGGCCAATTGGCGGCACCGTTGCTTGCATCGCGAGGCGCAACGGGCGCTTGAGCAGCGTCTGGTGCGACACCATGACCCAAATTGAGGCGAGGGGCCGAGAGTTTTTTGAGGATGTCGCTGTCCTGGCACACCGGACAGGTCACCAAGCCTCTGGCACGCTGGCTGTCGTAATCGTCTTGCGAGCCAAACCAACCTTCAAAGCTGTGGCCTTGCGCGCATTGAAGGTCCAGGACTTTCATGGTGCAGTCTTGTCAGCCCAAGCTTTGCCAAACCAAGGGCCATTGGCCCGACAAAGTGTTTTGCAACCACAGCGCACCCGTCAGGGTTTTGGCATCGGTCACTTGGCCGCTCTGACACCAAGCCATCAACGCCTCTGGGGTGGCGGTGAAGACGTCCAAAAACTCCTCCGAATCCAGCCGGCGTTCACCCAAAGTCAGGTCTTTGGCAAACCAAATTTCAATGACTTCCGTGGAATAGGCGATCACCGGGTGCAACACCCCTGCCCTCGCCCACTGGCGAGCGGTGTAACCGGTTTCTTCTTTCAATTCGCGCTGAGCGCAAAGCCAGGTGTCTTCTCCGGGGTCCAGCTTGCCTGCCGGAAATTCAATCATCACCTGGCCCACAGGGTAGCGGTACTGCCGCTCGAGCACCAGCTGCAGGCCTTGGGGCGTTTCCAGCATGGGAATGACCATCACGGCACCGGGATGGACCACATACTCGCGGGTGGCCAAACTCTGGTTGGGCAAGCGCACGGTATCGCGAAAAGCGTGCAGAAAGTTGCCGTGCAACAAGGCCTCTTGGCTGACCTTGTGCTCGATCAAATGGGCATCGGTCATGGGCAATACCTCAGGCGCAGCGGGCAGCACCGGTCTCAATGCTGACGGTGCATGAGGTAGCGGTAAACGAAACCCGGGAAGGCCAAGGTCACAAACATGGTGCCCGTGACCGCATAAAACTCCCAGCCTTGCGGTGCAATTTGGCCACCATGGTTTTCCAGCGCCAAGCCCACCCCACCGACCACAAAGTACAGCAGCACCAACTCGGCCAGTCGCCAAAGCAGTGGTTTGGCCTCGCGGTGAGGACCCAAGAGCAAAATGCGCTGGTTGGCAAATGGCAAATTGGCAGCCAGGATCGCCAGCAAAACCAAGATCACAATTTGCAAAGACATCGACATGCGGGTCTGATCCGGTTACACGGCCAACATGCGGGCCACCGAGTTGGCGCACAGCGCCATCAATGCACCCGGGACAATCCCCAAAACCAAGACCAACAAACCGTTGATCGACAAGACCACGCGAACATCGGTGTCCGCAGACACGGTGGTGGCTGTGACGGGTTCGTCAAAATACATGACCTTGACGACGCGCAGGTAATAGAAAGCGCCAATCAGCGACATGATCACGGCAAAAATCGCCAAACCGATGTAGAAACTCTGGCCCGAAACGATCAGGGATTGCAGCACCGACAGCTTGGCATAGAAACCCACCATCGGCGGAATACCGGCCATGGAGAACAGGCAAATCGCCATCACTCCTGCATAAAGTGGGCTTCGCTGGTTCAAACCGGCCAGATCGGTGATTTCTTCGCTCTCAAAGCCTTGACGGGCCAGCAACATGATCACGCCAAAGCTGGCCAAAGTGGTCAACACATAAGACACCATGTAGAACATGGCCGAGCTGTAAGCATTGGCGGCCAAGGTGGTTTGGCCATTGACAACCCCGGCCACAAAACCGAGCAAGACAAAACCCATTTGCGCGATGGTCGAGTAAGCGAGCATGCGCTTGAGGTTGGTTTGGGCAATCGCCGCCAGGTTACCGATCAACAAAGAACCGATCGCCAAGACCGACAACATCTGCTGCCAATCAAACGCCAAGGGCAGCAAGCCTTCCACCAACAAACGGACCATGATGGCGAAAGCCGCCAACTTGGGGGCGCCACCGATCATCAATGTGGCTGCAGTGGGCGCGCCTTGGTAAACGTCGGGAATCCACATGTGGAATGGCACCGCGCCGATCTTGAACGCCAAGCCGGCCACGATGAACACCAAACCAAACACCAGGACTTGGTGGTTCACTTGGCCTGTGGCAATCGCCTTCATGACCTCAGACAGCTCCAGACTGCCGGTCGCACCGTACATCATGGACATGCCATACAGCAAGAAACCCGAGGCCATGGCACCCAACACAAAATACTTCATGGCCGCTTCTGTGGCTTGGGTGTGGTCACGGCGCAAAGCCACCAGGGCATAACTCGACAAGGTCAAGAGCTCCAGACCCAGGTAAATGACGATGAAGTTCTGGCCCGAGATCATGAAGCTCATGCCCAGCAAGGCGAACATGCTCAGGCTGAACAACTCACCACCACGCAACATGTCACGGTCGGCAGCATAGGGGCGCGAATAAACCAAGGTGACCATCACAGCGATGGTGGCAAAGCAGCGCAACCAGTGGCCCATCGGGTCACTCACCACCAAGCGGCCAAAACCGTAAAGGGTTTGGCCTGCGTCGGCATACATCGCGTGCAACAAAGCCACACCGCCCAATGACAACAAAGTCAAAGCATAGGTGGCTGTGCGCTTGGGGCTTTTCACGAAGAGGTCGACCAGTGCGATGACGCAGGCCATGACCAGCAACACGATCTCCGGATAAACCGTCATCCAGCTGGAGTTGTCCATCATGTGTGTTCTTTCAATTCTTCAAAACTGGCAATGCATGAGCCGTCCACGGCTCAAGGCAATTTGGATTGGGCCACGTGTTTGAGCAGGTCCAACACCGAGCTGTCCATCACATCGGTGAACGGTTTGGGATAAACGCCCATGTAGAGCACGGCAGCGGCCAACAAGGCCATCACCAAAAATTCTCGGGCATTGATGTCGGTCAAGGCTTTGACATCGTCGTTGGCCACAGGACCCAAATAAACCCGCTTGTACATCCACAGGGTGTAAGCAGCACCAAAAATCAAGGCCGAGGCAGAAAGCAAGCCCACCCAAAAGTTGAACTGCACGGCACCCAAGATGACCATCCACTCGCCCACAAAGCCGGCCGTGCCTGGCAAACCGCAGTTGGCCATGGCAAAGAACAACGCAAACGCTGCGAACTTGGGCATGGTGTTGACCACGCCACCGTAGCTGGCGATTTCACGCGAGTGCACACGGTCGTACAACACGCCAATGGACAAGAACATGGCGGCCGACACAAAGCCGTGCGCAATCATTTGCACGATGCCACCAGACACGCCCAGCGGGTTGAAAATGAAGAAGCCCAAGGTGACAAAACCCATGTGCGCCACAGACGAATAAGCCACCAGCTTTTTCATGTCTTGCTGCACCATGGCCACCAAACCGACATAGACCACGGCCACCAAGGACAGGACAATGATGAACATGCCCCACTCTTGGGCGGCATCCGGTGCGATGGGCATCGAAAAACGCAGGAAACCATAGGCACCGAGCTTGAGCATGATCGCCGCCAACACAGCAGAGCCCCCCGTAGGCGCCTCCACGTGCACATCGGGCAACCAAGTGTGCACAGGCCACATGGGGACTTTGACCGCAAACGCTGCAAAGAAGGCAAAGAACAGCAAGGTCTGTACCGGGTCCGACAAGGGCAGCTTGTGCCAAGTCAGAATATCAAAACTACCGCCGGAAGCGACATACAAATAGATCAGCGCAATCAGCATCAGCAAGGAGCCGAGCAAGGTGTACAAGAAGAACTTGAACGCGGCATAGATTTTGTTAGGACCACCCCAGATGCCAATGATCAGGTACATCGGGATCAGGGTCGCTTCAAAAAAGACGTAAAACAAAATCCCGTCGAGGGCACTGAAGACGCCGATCATCAAACCCGACAAGACCATGAAGGCGGCCATGTACTGGTTGACTTTGCGGGTGATGACTTCCCAGCCGGCAATCACCACAACCACGTTGATGAACGCCGTAAGCAAGACCAGCCACAGAGAGATGCCGTCCACCCCAAGGTGGTAATGCACATTGAAGCGCTCTATCCAGGATGCTTTTTCGACGAATTGCATGGCCGAGGTGCCCAGCTGAAACCCGGCATACAAGGGCAATGTGATCAAAAAACTGACGATCGAGCCGACGAGAGCCAACCAGCGCACAGCGCGGGCTTGGCTGTCACGACCGAGGGCCAGCAAGACAACACCGAAAGCAATCGGTGTCCAGATGGCAAGGCTTAACAATCCCATTTTTATCTTGTCCTCAAAACCGTTAAGCGAGCCAGACGAAATACGTCATCAGCACGAACACACCCAAAATCATGACCAAGGCGTAGTGGTATAGGAAACCGGACTGGAACCAGCGCACCACACCAGACACCAGGCCCACAACTTTCCAAGAACCGTTGACAAAGAAGCCATCGATGATGGCCCGATCGCCCACCTTCCACAGTCCCATGCCCAAACCACGCGCCCCTTTGGCCAGGATGTTCTCGTTTATCCAGTCCATGAAGTATTTGTTTTCCAAGACCACCACCAGCGGACGCAATGCGCTAGCAAAGAAGGCAGGCACTTTGGGATTGATCAAATACATGTACCAAGCGATGACCACACCAGCCAAAGCCAGCCAGAACGGTGCCGTGCTCAAGCCGTGCAGCGCCATGGCCACAGGACCATGGAACAGCTCACCGAGTTGCTTCATGGCGGGGTGCTTGACCGCGTCAATGAAAATCACATCTTTGAAGAAATCGCCGTACAACATGGGCTGGATGGTCATGAATCCAATGACCACCGAGGGAATGGCCAGCAAAACCAGCGGCACGGTGACCACCCAAGGCGACTCGTGGGGTTTGTCGTGGCCATGGTCGTCATGTCCGTGGTGGTCATCGTGACCATGGTGTGCGTCCGGGTTCTGGTCGTAACGCTCTTTGCCGTGGAAGACCAGAAAATACATGCGGAACGAATAGAAGGCGGTAACAAACACTCCCGCCAAGACCGCAAAGTTGGCAAAGCCAGCAGCAGGCAAATTGCTCAGGTGCACTGCCTCGATGATGCTGTCCTTGGAGTAAAAACCCGAGAACAAAGGCGTGCCGATCAGAGCCAACGAGCCCAGCAATGAGGTGATC
>NZ_CAMBNZ010000092.1 GCF_945869175.1 Limnohabitans sp. Rim8
CTGCAACTGGTGTTTGTGGCCATTTCCCTGTGGGGTTGGTGGCAATGGCTTCGCAAGGCGGACGACGACCAAACCACCCTCGCCATTCAGCGCCTGTCTGTGCGCGGTTGGCTCGTGGTGCTGGTCGGCAGCGCCGCGCTTTGGCCTGCACTGGCCCTGCTGCTGCAACTCTTCACCGACAGCGATGTGGCCTGGTGGGACGCGCTGCCCACCGCTTTGAGCTTGGTGGGACAAATTTTGCTGGGCCGCAAATACCTTGAAAACTGGCTGGTCTGGGTGTTGGTCAACGCCATCAGTGTGGCCTTGTTTGCCCACAAAGGCCTGTGGTTGACCTGCGTGCTGTATGCCCTGTTCACCGCCATGAGCGTCTGGGGGTGGCGGGCTTGGCGACAAAGCCAGCCCCTCAAAGCGGCTGGACAAGCCCAATGAGCCTACTGGAATGAGCCAACCGCAACGCATCGCCATTGTGGGCGCTGAAAGCACCGGCAAATCCTGCTTGGCCAGGGCCTTGGCCGGTGTCATGCAATCGCGAGGACAGAGCGTCCAAACCGTCGACGAGGTGCTGCGCACTTGGTGCGAGCGCGAAGGCCGAACGCCCTTGGCCCACGAACAAATTGGCATTGCCCAAACCCAAGCCCAAGCGGTGATGCGCATCCCACAAGGTGTGGTGATTGCAGACACCACACCCCTCATGACAGCGGTTTACAGCCACCTTTTGTTTGCCGATGAAAGCCTCTACCCCATGGCTTTGGCCCACCAAGCCCTGTACGACTCCACCTTGGTCACGGGTCTGGACCTGCCTTGGGTATCAGACGGTTTACAGCGCGACGGCCCTCAGGTGCGCGGCCCTGTCGACACCCTGGTGCGCCAGGCGCTCGAGCGTGCAGGCATTGCTTACCGGGTGGTGTACGGGCAAGGCCACCAGCGGCTGAACAATGCATTGTTGGCCTTGGGTTTGTCAGGCGAGGACGACGCAGCCCGCATGACCCGAGAAAACGCCCAATTCGCCATCAACGAAGGGCGTACTGTGTGGCAATGCAACGAGTGCAGCGATCCGGCCTGCGAGCACAAACTGTTTTCCGGTTTGCTGGCACAGCGATCAGGCTAACGCCCCACAGAAGGTCGGTCAGTGGACCGAGCCGCCAGGCAAATCGGCAGGCACGCCAGTGAACAGTCCCGCCGCGTCCACCGGGTCAAAACGGTATTGCGCCCCGCAAAAGTCGCAGCCCACTTCCACCTGGCCTTGTTCGGCAATGATGCTTTCCACCTCTTCGGTGCCCAAGCTGCGGATCATGTTGCCCACACGCTCGCGGTTGCAGCGGCAGGCAAAGCGCGGACCGGTCTGGCCGATGAAGGGCTCGAACCTCGCCAGCGGTTCTTCCCAATACAGACGGTGCAAGATGGTCTCGGCGTCCAACGTGAGCAACTCTTCACGCTTGAGGCTCTTGGTCAGGATCGAGATGCGGCTGAAGTCTTCGCTTTGGCCCAACACCGACTCACGCATCAGCGAATCGGTTTTTCCAGCCAAATTGCCCTCGCCTTCGATGGGCAAACGCTGGATCAACAAACCCGCCGCCACTTTGTCGTCGGCCGCCAGCACCAGCACGGTGTCGAGTTGTTCGGACTGCAGCATGTAGTGCTCCAGCACCTCGCTGATGTTTTCCAGTTTTTCACCCCGATCGCCAAACAAAGGCACCACGCCTTGGTAGGGCTGCTGGCCCGGCAAGCGGTCTTGCGGGTCCAAGGTGATGGCACAGCGGCCCTCATTGTTCACATTGACCATTTGGCTCAAAGTCGCGCAGTCGGCCACCTCGCCCACCTGGGTGCAGGTGGCGCGCAGACTCAAATCCGGCTGCACCTCCACCACACCGAGCTTGACCGGACCATCGCCAAAAATCTGCAACACCAAGGCCCCGTTGAACTTGATGTTGCCTTGCATCAACACGCCCGCAGCAGCCATTTCGCCGAGCAACTGGCGCACGGGCGCAGGGTAAGCGCCGGTCTCGGAGTTGGCAGCGCGACGCGCCAAAATATCCTGCCACGCATCGGTCAGGCGAACCAGCATGCCGCGAACCGGCAGGCCTTCGAAAATGAATTTATGGAGTTCAGACAAAGTTCAATCCACAGCCCCGCAGGGCCGATCCTCAAGGGTTAAAAATGTCACGGCGGACACCAAACGAGCCCTAGCCGAAATCAGACAATGGCTTTCAAGCCCGTTTTGTAGCGGCGGGCGTTCTCCACGTAGTGCTTGGCGCTTTGGCGCAGACCTTCGATCTGCTCAGGACTCAGTTCGCGCACCACCTTGGCTGGTGAACCCATGATCATCGAGCCATCTGGAAATTCCTTGCCCTCGGTCACCAAAGAGCCAGCACCCACCAGGCAGTTTTTGCCAATTTTGGCGCCATTGAGCACCACCGCGCCAATGCCGATCAGCGACTCGTCTCCGATGGTGCAGCCGTGCAACATGACCATGTGGCCCACCGTCACATGCTTGCCCACCTTGATCGGCTTGCCGTGGTCGGCGTGCATCACGCTGCCGTCTTGGATGTTGCTGCCCTCACCAATTTCAATCGTCTCGGTGTCGCCGCGCACCGTCACACCAAACCAGACACTGGCGTCGGCCGCAATTTTGACCGCGCCCATGACCTGCGCGTTGTCGGCCACCCAGGCGCTGCTGGCCACATCGGGGATTTGATCATCCAGTTGGTAAATGGCCATGGGGGTCTCCTGCTGGTTGGCATGTCTTGTAAACCTACAATTGTAGGGATGCCCACACGATGGCGTGGGCGCACCTGTGACGCCGATGACAGCCCTGCCCACTTCTGACCCTTTGCCCACCCTGCGATCAGCCACACTGGCCCCCTGGTGCCAAACAGATCCAGTTTTGAAAGCCCAGACCACGTTGGCTTTGGACTTGGATTGCCCTGTGGGCGCGCATGATGCCTTGACAGCGCCTTGCTATGGCCCTGGCCGAGCTGCCCGCCCCCCATTGGTGCCGCACACGCAACTCAAAACCAAGTCCATGGCCACGCCCGAGGGCCGAGCCATGCTGGTGCATTCGATCGCGCACATCGAGCTCAATGCGATTGACTTGGCGCTGGACGTGGTCTGGCGCTATGCGGGCATGCCCAAAGCTTTTTACACCGACTGGGTGCGCATCGCCCAAGAAGAAGCCAAGCACTTTTTGCTGCTGCGCAATCACCTGGTGAGCCTGGGCTTTGACTACGGCGATTTTCCGGCACACAACACCCTGTGGGACATGGCCGAACGCACGCAGGGTGACATCCTCGCCCGCATCGGCATCGTGCCCCGCACCCTGGAAGCGCGGGGCCTCGACGCTTCACCGGGTGTCAAAAACAAACTCGTCAGCGTAGGCGACCACCGGGCGGGTGAGATTCTGGACATCATCTTGCAAGACGAAATCGGCCATGTGGCCGCAGGCAACCACTGGTACCGCTACTTGTGCGCGCAGCGCGGTCTGAACCCGGTCAGCATCTATGCCGATTTGATCGCGCAATACGACGCGCCCAAACTGCGCCCGCCCTTCAACATGGCCGCACGGCGACTGGCGGGTTTTGAGCAGGCGGAGTTGGACGCGCTGAATTAACCCCGAGGGTGGTGCTGTGCGTGCAGGTTTTTGAGCCGCTCTCGGGCCACATGGGTGTAAATAGTAGTGGTCGAGATGTCGGCATGGCCCAGCAACATTTGTACGGCGCGCAAGTCGGCCCCATGGTTGAGCAAATGAGTGGCAAAAGCATGGCGCAGCGTGTGCGGCGACAAGGGGGCAGTGATGCCCGCCTGGATGGCATAGCGCTTGACCAAGCTCCAGAACATGACGCGTGACATGGCGGTGCCAGGAGTGGTGCCACTGGTGGTGACAAAAAGATCAGGGGTCTGACCTCGGCCCAGCATGGCCGGTCTGGCTTGGCCCATGTAACGCTGCAACCAGTCACGTGCCTCGTCGCCAAAAGGCACCAAGCGCTGTTTGCTGCCTTTGCCCATGATGCGCAGCACGCCATCGTTGAGCGACACCTGCAGGGTTTTGAGGTTCACCAACTCGCTGACGCGCAAACCGCTGGCATACATCAGCTCCAACATGGCGCGGTCACGCAAACCCAGATGCGTGCTGACATCGGGCGCAGACAACAGCGCATCGACTTGTGCTTCGCCCAAAGTTTTGGGCACCCGCAGGGCCTGTTTGGCCGCCAGCATTCTCAAAGTGGGGTCCACCTGGATGAGGCGCTCGCGCAGCGCCCAACGGAAAAAACGCTTGAACACGGTGAGCCTGCGGTTGGCCGATGTGGCCTTGGTCTGACCATGGCGCTCGGCAAAGTAAGACTGCAGGTGGTGTTCTTGGCTCGCCTCCAGCGCCAGCCTGTGCGTCAAAAACAACCAGGTGGCGTAAAGGGACAAATCCAGACGGTAGGCCGCCAAGGTGTTAGCGGCCAGTCCGTCTTCCAACCAGAGGGCTTCGGCAAAGCGGTCGATGGCACTCTGGCTGGCCTCGTGCATGGCCGCCGATCAGTCAAGCTTGAGTTTTTGCTGGTCCACGACTTTCTTGTAAACCTCGAACTCGGCCTTGATCTGGGCCGTGAACTCTTCGGGTGTGTTGGCGACCACCAAAGAGCCGGTGTCGTTGATGCGCTTGGTCACGCCCGGTTCCTGCAAAGCTTTTTTCACGCCGGCACTGATCTTGTCCACCACTTCTTTGGGCAAGTTCTTGGGGCCCAAAATGCCGTAGTAAGCCATGCGATTGACTGGCTCCAAGCCCACTTCCTTGAAGGTGGGCACATTCGGCAGCTGTGGCAAGCGCTGAGGCGCAGCCACCACGATCGGCACCAATTTACCGGTTTGGATGAAAGGCAATGCCGAAGGCAAATTGTCAAAAATGATGGGCACTTGACCTGCAACCGTGTCGTTCAGAGCCGGACCCGCGCCCCGATAAGGGATGTGGGTGATGAACACACCCGCGAGGCTTTTCCACAATTCGGTCTGCAAATGGCCAATGCCACCGGTGCCAGACGAAGCGTAAGAATATTTGCCCGGATTTTTCTTGAGTTCAGCCAAGAAACCTTTGTAATCCTTGGCCGGAAAACTGGGGTGAACCGCGATCACATTGGGTGTGGCCGCGATGTTGATGATGGGCGTGAAGTCGGTCAAGACGTTGTACGGGATCTTGGGGTTAATGGCCGGGTTGGCGGCGGTGGTGGACACCGTGGCCATGCCCAAGTTGTAGCCATCGGGTGCCGAGCGAACTGTTTCTGTCGCCCCCACCACGCCGCCGCCGCCGGCTTTGTTCTCGACAATCACGTTTTGGCCCAAGGCTTTGCTCAGGGGCTCAGAGATCACACGGGCCACGATGTCGGTGGTACCGCCGGGTGCAAATGGCACTTGCAATTTGATGGGTTTATTGGGGTAGGCCTGCGCCCACACCGAACCACTGGCCAAAACGGTGACAGCCCAACCGGCTGCCGAAACCCAACTGCGACGCTTCATGTCTAAACTCCTTGAAAGTACGCACATGATATGCAAAAAACAGGGCGGGATGAGAGAGGAGCAACCCTCAATACCGTGCTGATCACAGGCTTTTTGGCATCTCCCCTCTATTACCCCGGGGTGACAAGCAGGCACCATCTGGCTTGGCCGGACAGTTATGCTCTGCGGGTGAACTTCGCCCAACTCCTTTTTCCTGATTTTTCCCTGATTTTGTGTGGCTACCTGATTTGCCGCTTCACTGCATTGAACCGCTCGGTGTGGCAACAGGTGGACAGTTTGGTGTACCTGTTCCTGTTTCCGGTGCTGCTGTTTCGCTCCATCGTGAAAAGCCCGCTCGATCTGGAAGCCGCCTCCAGCCTCATCGGCGCTGGCCTGAGTTTAGGGGTCTGCGCGATTGCCCTGTCGTACAGCTTGCCTTACTGGCCGATTTTGGGCAAACATTTGGACCGCCGAGACCACGCGGCCAGCGCCCAAGTGGGCTTTCGTTTCAACTCGTTCATTGCCTTGGCTCTGGCCGAGCGCTTGGCGGGCCCTGAGGGGCTGTTGCTGATTTCGGTCTTGATCGGTTTTTGTGTGCCGCTGTTCAACATCGGTGCGGTGTGGCCCATGGCCCGCCATGCCAACACCGGTTTTTTGCGGGAATTGGCCCGCAACCCCCTGATCATCGCCACCAGTTCCGGACTGGCCTTCAATTTGATGGGGTTCAGCATCCCGGCCTGGATGGACCCGAGCGTGAGCCGGATCGGCGCCGCTTCTTTGGCCTTGGGCTTGATGGCGGCGGGGGCCGGCATGGAACTGCGCACCTTGGGTCAAGGCAAGCTGCTGGCCCTCAGCGTGGTCATGGTCAAGCACCTGCTGCTGCCCTTGATCGCGCTGGGCATGTCCAAACTCTTTGGGCTGACCGCCATGCAAACCACCGTGTTGCTGGCTTTTTCAGCCCTGCCCACCGCATCGACTTGCTATGTGCTGGCGGCCCGCATGGGCTACAACGGGCCCTATGTGGCCGGATTGGTCACGCTGTCCACCCTGTCGGGCATGCTCAGCTTGCCGTTTGCGCTGGGCGTGCTGCGCTGAACCCCTCACCCGAGAGGGAGCATCCTAAAAGTTCGGGGTGCCTTTCGCCAAGGACCAAGCCACCTGCTCTTGCACCACCGGATCGGAGTGGTTGAGGTGCGCGCTCAGCGCCATCAGCAAGTCCTGCCTTTGGGCAGGGGTGAGGGACGTGGCCGACAAAGCATTGCCTGCGGCCAATGCCAGGTTGCGCAGCCATCGGGCATGGCCAATGCGGCGGATGGCGCTGCCTTCAGTGCGGCGTAAAAACTCCGCCTCGCTCCAGGACATGCCTTGCACGATGCTGGAAGACCCCAAACCCTCACGCGGCTGCCAGTCGGGCACGGTACTGACTTGGGCGAATTTGTTCCACGGACAAGCCAGCTGGCAATCGTCGCAGCCGTAAATGCGGTTGCCGATCAAGGGACGCAGTGCTTCGTCGATCGGCCCGGCATGCTCAATCGTCAGATAAGAAATGCAGCGCCGCGCATCCAATCGGTAAGGTCCAACGATGGCCTGGGTCGGGCACAGGTCCATGCAGGCGGTGCACTGACCGCAATGCGGCGAAACGGCCGGTGTGTCGGGCAGCGCAAAGTCCACGAACAACTCGCCCAGAAAAAACATCGAGCCAGCCTCTCGGCTCAGCACCAAGGTGTGCTTGCCCCGCCAACCCAAGCCACTGCGGGTGGCCAACTCGGCCTCGAGCACGGGAGCAGAGTCGGTGAACACGCGGTGGCCAAAAGGGCCAATGGCCTGGGCGATGCGGTCCTGCAGATGTTGCAAGCGGCCGCGCAAGACCTTGTGGTAATCGCGCCCTCGGGCATAGAGCGAGACCACCGCCTCGCCAGGCTGCAAGCTTCGGGCACTTTCTTGCGCCAGCCAGTCGGGTGGCGTGCCTTGCGGCAAATAGTCCATGCGGGCGGTGATCACGCTCACAGTGCCCGGCACCAACTCGGCAGGTCGGGCCCGCTTCATGCCGTGGCTTTGCATGTAGCCCATGCTGCCGTGAAAACCTGCTGCCAACCAAGCCTGCAATCCGGGTTCTGCCGATGACAAATCGACACCCGTCACGCCAATTTGGGACAATCCAAGTTCACCCGCCCAGATCTGGATCTGGGCCCACAATTCAAGAAGGTCAATTTGAGTACGTTGAGCTGTCACCCGCCGATTGTAGGAAGCCCCGCCGATGTCCCCTTGACCGACTCGGTCTGGACCACCTTGTGGGCCGATGAGTCCGCCACGCAGGCGTTTGCCACACAACTGGCCAGCGCTTTGCAAAAATGGCCAGGTGGGCGCGACGCACGCATCGAACTGCGCGGCAATTTGGGCGCGGGCAAAACCACCCTGGTGCGCCACTTGCTGCGGGCAGCGGGGGTGCTGGGCCGCATCAAAAGCCCCACTTATGCCGTGGTGGAACCCCACCAAGCCGGCGCGGGCGAAGACGCTTGGCCGATCTGGCATTTTGATTTTTACCGTTTCAATGACCCCCAAGAATGGGAAGACGCGGGTTTTCGGGACATTTTTGCCGGGCCGGGCCTCAAACTCATGGAGTGGCCCGACAAAGTGGGCGGGCAGCTGCCCGCCCCCGATTGGTTGATTGCGATGGAGGTGGTTGACGCCGACCAGCGCCAAGTGCGCGTCGGTGCTGGCACATCACGGGGACACATCTGGTTGCAATCTTGGCTGGAGGGCTGGGCGCATGCAGCCTGAGCGCCGACGTCTGATTCAAGCCGGTCTGCTGGTGCTCAGTTTGGGGGCCTCGCAACTGGTCCGCGGTGCCAGCATGCTGGCCGTGCGCATCTGGCCTGCGACCGACTACAGCCGGGTCACCCTCGAATCGGATGCGCCTTTGAAAACCACCCAGACCTTCATCGCGTCACCTCCGCGTTTGGCGGTGGACATCGAAGGCATGGAACTCAACGCCGCCTTGCGTGAGTTGGTGGGCAAAGTGCAAGCCTCTGACCCGAACATCGCGGGCATCCGTGTGGGGCAATTCAATGCCAGCACCGTGCGGCTGGTGATCGACCTCAAGCGCGCCATCTCGCCCCAGGTTTTCACCTTGCAACCTGTGGCGTCCTATGCCCACCGCTTGGTGCTCGACCTCTACCCCACCCAGGCCACCGACCCCTTGGCGCAACTCATCGAGGAACGGGCAGCATCCAAGCTCAACCCCACGGCCAACACGCCAGCACCTTCGTCCACACACTCGCCCGCCTTGCCCCACACGGACCCTGTGAACGACCCTTTGGGCGATTTGATCGCCCGCCAAAGTCAAGCCTCGGCCAAGCCTGCGCCGCCCACCACCCGAAAACAAGACTTCGAGCAGGCACCTTCGGCCGCAATGGACAACCCCAAGCACCCGCCCCGCACGCCCTTGTCGGACCCCACCGACCGGCTGATCGTGGTCGCGCTCGACCCAGGCCATGGCGGTGAAGACCCTGGTGCCATCGGCCCTGGCGGCACCCGCGAAAAAGACGTGGTGCTGAAAATCGCCAAAATGCTGCGCGAGCGCATCAACGCCAGCACCGTGGGGGGCAGCCCCTTGCGGGCTTACCTGACGCGCGACGCCGACTTTTTTGTGCCTCTGCATGTGCGGGTACAAAAAGCCAGGCGGGTGCAGGCAGACCTGTTTGTGAGCATCCATGCCGATGCGTTTTTCACGCCCCAGGCCAGCGGGGCCAGCGTATTTGCACTCAGCCAGGGGGCGGCTTCGAGCAGCGCTGCCCGCTGGATGGCGCAAAAAGAAAACAAGGCCGACTTGATTGGCGGCATCAATTTGGGCAGCCAGGATGCCCAGGTGCAACACGCCTTGCTGGACATGAGCACCGCAGCGCAGATCAAAGACAGTTTGCAGTTGGGCCACACCTTGTTGCGCGAAATCGGAGGGGTAGGCCGCCTGCACAAACCCCGCGTCGAGCAAGCCGGTTTCGCCGTGCTCAAAGCGCCTGACATTCCCAGCGTGCTGGTGGAGACCGCCTTCATCAGCAACCCGCAAGAAGAAGAAAAATTGCGCAGCCAAGCCTACCAAGAACAACTGACCGAAGCCCTGTTGCGGGGCATCGTGGCTTACTTTGCGCGCAACCCACCCTTGTCCAGAAGCCGCGTGCCGGCTTGAGCGCTGCCTTGCCCTGCGCACAGTCAGGGTTTGACCCATTCTTCACTGCGCGCCCACAGCTGCTGGGCCAAGGCCTTGTCCTGGCCCAGCGGGGCTGTGTGAGCCACTTGGGATTTGGCAAAATACAAGCCCGATTCGCTGACCGGGGCATGCAAGGCGCAATGCAAAGTGGTTTGCGCTCCTTCCTCGGCCGTGATCAAGCCGCGCCATCGCAGCAGCGGGCGGGCCCAATCGGGCAGGGCTCGCCAAATTTCGGTGTCCACCACACCCGGGTGCAGCGAATAGCATGACACGCCCGTGCCTTGGGTTCGCCTCGCCAACTCCGCGCTGAACAGCAAGTTGGCCAGTTTGGAGACCGCATACTCGTCAATCCCCGTCCAGCTGCGGGTGGGACTTTGCAAAGCGTCCCAATCGATGCCCGCGGTGCGCTTGTGCGCGCGGCTGGACACAGTGACCACGCGAGCAGGCCCCGAAGCGGTCAAATCGGGCAAAAGCAAGTGGGTAAGCAAAAAATGGCCCAGATGGTTGACGCCAAAAGCCATCTCAAATCCGTCGACCGTCTTGCCGCGCAAGCCGGCCACACCCGCGTTGTTGATGAGCAGATGCAAGGGCAAGTTCAGGGATTTGAACTGCCCAGCGCATTCGCGCACCGATGACAAACTGGCCAAGTCCAAAGGCAAAAACAAGGCCTCAGGGCCCAGCGCCAATGACCGGATCTGGTCCAGCACCGGTTGCGTGCGCTCCAGCGACCGCCCCGCGATGACCACTTGGTAGCCCGCTTGGGCCAACGCGATCGCCGTCACACGGCCGATGCCCACATTGCCTCCCGTGATCAGGGCGACAGGCGCATGGGCAGCCCGAGCAGCGCTGACATCGGCAAGGGGCTGGTTGTCAATCGGAAATAAGGGCATGCAGTCACCTTGTTCACTTTGGCAGATGCCGCCAATTATGGCCGGCAGCCCAGGAAATGCGGCTCGCCCAGACAAGCAACACCCGAGAGTTGGATGAGATCGCAGGCTAACGCACCCACAAATGCGCCAACCAAATACTGACCACCACCAAAGCCTGACCCGGAATGACGATCTTGGCAAAAGCCCAACCACCGGCTCGCCAGGCCAGCACCGCTTTGGTCAGTGCGTTGCTGGTGAAACCGACCCAACACAGCTGCATGGCTTGGACCATCTCAATTTTGCCTGCCGCCAACAAAGTGGCGGAAGATGCGGTGTTGGCATGGGCATCCACCAAGCCGGAGACGCCTGCCAGGACCCACAAACCCGCACTCCCCATCCAGGCATTGAGTCCTGCCGAAGCCACCATCACCAGGGCCAGCAGCAACGGCAGTCCTGCCGCCGTTTTCAAGTCAAACGCATGGCCGGCGCTTGACAATTTTTGCGGCATGGGCAGCGCCAAAGCCTGTCGATACAACCAAAGGCCATGCACGCTCGCCACCCCCGAGCCCAAGGCCAAAGGCCAGGCTATGGCCCACAACAACGCAGGGCAAAGCAATCCCATCACCATGGCCATCTGGATCAAGGTCGCGATGGAAGACAACACCCCGCCTGCTGCGGCAGGCACCAACAAAGACGGCTCATCACGGGCCCGTTTGCCCATGGCATAGATCGTCGCGGCGCTGGAGACAAAACCTGAAGCCAAACCCACCCAGGCCAGACCCAGTCTGGTCCCCATCCAACGCATGCCCACATAACTGGCAGCGCTCACACCCATGACCATCACAATCAACTGGGTCAGTTCACGGGGATTGATGGCATCCCAT
>NZ_CAMBNZ010000093.1 GCF_945869175.1 Limnohabitans sp. Rim8
GGTGCGGGGCCTGAGGCTGCCTCAAGGCCTGCTGAGCAGGTTTGAGGTCTTTGTACTGGCGGAAACGGAGGGATTCGAACCCTCGATGAGGCTCTACACCCCATACTCCCTTAGCAGGGGAGCACCTTCGGCCACTCGGTCACGTTTCCAGTGGGTCAAATTATAACTGAGGCTTGGTCCAGATCGAAGGCCTTGTGCAGAGCACGCACGGCCAACTCCATGTATTTTTCATCGATCACGACCGAGGTCTTGATTTCGGAGGTGGAGATCATCTGGATGTTGATGCCCTCTTCGCTCAAGCAGCGGAACATCTTGCTGGCGACACCCACATGGCTGCGCATGCCGATGCCCACAATCGACACTTTGCAAATCTTGGCGTCGCCCAAAACTTCTGCTGCACCCAATGAGGGCAGCACTTTTTCCTTGAGCAGGTCGATGGTTTTGGCGTAGTCGTTGCGGTGCACCGTGAAGCTGAAGTCGGTTTTGCCGTCTTTGCTCAGGTTCTGGATGATCACGTCCACTTCGATATTGGCATCGGCCACAGCGCCCAGAATTTGGTAGGCAATGCCGGGCTTGTCGGGCACACCCAACACGGAGATTTTGGCTTCGTCGCGGTTGAATGCGATGCCGGAAACAACGGCTTGTTCCATTTGTTCGTCTTCCTCAAAAGTGATCAGGGTGCCAGATGCGGCTTCTTCGTGGATGTCGATGTCCCAGGGCGTGAAGCTCGACAGCACGCGCATGGGGACTTTGTATTTGCCGGCAAACTCGACCGAGCGGATTTGCAGAACTTTGGAGCCCAGCGAGGCCATCTCCAGCATTTCTTCAAAGCTCACAGTGTGCAATCGACGGGCTTCCGGTACAACCCGCGGATCGGTGGTGTAAACACCGTCCACGTCGGTGTAGATCAGACATTCGGCCGCTTTGAGTGCAGCAGCCACGGCCACGGCCGAGGTGTCAGAGCCGCCACGGCCCAAAGTGGTGATGTTGCCGTGGTCATCCACGCCCTGGAAGCCGGTGATGATGACCACCTTGCCCTCGTTCAAATCGGCCTTCACGCGTGAATCATCAATCGACTCGATGCGGGCTTTCGTGTAAGCGTTGTTGGTTTTGATCGCCACTTGCCATCCGGCGTAGCTGACCGATGGCTGACCTTCGGATTGCAAGGCAATGGCCAGCAAGGCCGACGAAGCTTGCTCGCCTGTGGACGCCAGCATGTCCAGCTCGCGGCTGTAATCGTTGCCCGGTTTGGCCGGTGCCAACTCTTTGGCCAAGCCCAACAAGCGGTTGGTTTCGCCACTCATGGCGCTGGGGACCACGACAATTTGGTGGCCGGCACGCGCCCATTTGGCCACGCGCTTGGCGACATTGCGGATGCGCTCTGTCGAGCCCATGGAGGTGCCGCCGTATTTGTGAACGATCAATGCCATGTGTACTGTTCAAATGAAGAAGAAACCGGCCATCCAGCGTCAAGTGATCTTGTTGCCAGCCCCGGAAAAACCCTCGATTGTAACCACGGGCCTGACACTTTCTTGACCCGTCTGAGCCCGGGCTGCCAGCCGACCAATCGGCGTGTGACCTTGAATCAGGGTCAAACGCTGTGCCAAGCCAAATGCTGGGCCTCACGCGCCATAAAACCTTGTCCCACTTTCAAATGCAACCGATGGCCGCGGGTGGTGCAAGCGGCCAACTGGTCCAGCAGTTCATGCAGTTGCGCGGTGCTGGGCGTGGTGGCGTGGTGTTGACGAAGCCAATGCCGCAAGACCAGCGCTTGTCGGGCTCGGCTGAGTTGCTGCAAAGCCTGAATACGGGGCGGCACACCTACTTGCGCCAGGTCTTGCGCTGCCACTTCATCCAAGACTTCTTGGGCTTGGGCCGCATGGGCGGCGCTGCGGGCAAACGTCTCACGAAATGCGGGCAAGGCCTCAGCTAAGGCGGGCAAGACACGGGCACGGATACGGTTGCGGGTGAAGCGTTCGTCTGTGTTGCTGGGGTCTTCGATCCAGCTTTGTCCTGTGCTTTGCAACCATTCGCGCAATGCTGCCCCCGGCACCCCGAGCAAGGGCCGGTGCCAACTCAAGCCTTGCCGCTGCCAGTGCGCGGGCATGCTGGCCAGACCGGGCAGGCCAGCGCCGCGCGACAAGGCGATGAGCAAGGTTTCAATTTGGTCGTCCGCATGCTGGGCCAAAACCACATCACGCACCTCGGGCCATTCGTGTTGCACCGCTTCGGCCAGCGCCTGGTAACGGGCAAGCCGGGCCGCGTCTTCGGGGCTTTGACCGGGTGCTTGGCCAGCCTGCACACGACGAACAGCGAGAGGCAAGCCCCGTTGCAAGCACAGGTCGCGGCAATGCGCTTCGAAATTGTCGGCAGCCGCTTGCAAACCGTGATGGATGTGCACCGCCCTCACCTGCCCCGGCCAGCGTTGGGCACAGGCCAACAACAATGCTGTGGAATCGGCGCCGCCACTGAAAGCCACGACAAAAGGAAGGCCCGGGCTGAATTCAGCCAGGGCCTGTTCAAGGGGCATCCAAGATTTCAGGGCCATGTGTGAAGCCTGATGGCCCACCTGCTGGTTTATTTGCCTGCTTTGGTGTCGGTGAAGCGCCCGTAACTGTTCAGGCGTTCATAACGGCGCTCCAGCAGATCCTTGGGCTTGAGGTCAGCCACTTGGCGCCAAGCATCGCCCAAGGCACGCTTGAGAAAAGACACCATTTGGTCAGTGTCACGGTGTGCACCACCAACGGGTTCGTTGACGATCTTGTCGACCAGGTTCAAGGCTTTCAGGCGGTGCGCCGTGATGCCCAAGGCGTCGGCAGCCAACTCGGCTTTTTCACTGGTTTTCCACAAAATCGAGGCACAACCTTCGGGGCTGATGACCGAGTACACCGAGTACTGCAACATGAGCACCTGGTCGGCCACCGAGATGGCCAATGCGCCACCCGAGCCGCCTTCACCAATGATGGTGGTGATGATGGGCACCTCCAGTTGGGCCATCTCGAAGATGTTGCGGCCAATGGCTTCGGACTGGCCGCGCTCTTCGGCGTCAATGCCGGGGTAAGCGCCGGGCGTATCGACAAAAGTGAACACCGGCAACTTGAATTTCTCGGCGGTCTTCATGAGGCGCAGCGCTTTGCGGTAGCCCTCGGGCTTGCTCATGCCAAAGTTGCGCAAGGTGCGCTCTTTGGTGTCGCGCCCTTTTTGTTGGCCCAGCACCATGCAAGCTTGACCATTGAACCGGGCCAAGCCACCCACGATGGACAAATCATCAGCGAAATGGCGGTCGCCGTGCATCTCGACAAAGTCGGTGAAGATGCCGTGGATGTAATCGAGTGTGTAAGGCCGCTCAGGGTGACGGGCGATTTTGGTGATCTGCCAAGGGGTCAGATCGCTGTAAATGTCTTTGGTCAGTTGCAGGCTTTTCTTGCTCAGCTGCTCGATTTCGAGGGTGATGTCCACCGCCGATTCGGTTTGCACGTAGCGCAACTCTTCGATCTTGGCTTCGAGTTCGGCAACGGGTTGCTCAAAATCGAGAAATGTTTTTTTGGCCAAGTTTTACTCCTCTGTTCAAGATCGGGTGAACGCCTGGGTCCACCCTCAATACGCCACGGGCACGGGGTCCAGCGAGCGCCAAATATACCAAGTCGCCACGGTGGCGTAGGGGCTCCAGGCTTGGGCCACCTCACGGGCGTCGCTGCGGCTGACCGGCTCGCCCGAAAAATAATTGCGGCTGATGCCATTGATCAAGCCCACATCGTCCAGTGGCAGCACATTGGGCCGCAAAAGGTGAAAGATCAGGAACATCTCGGCCGTCCAACGGCCAATGCCCCGAATGGCAACCAGTTCATCGATGATGGCCTCGTCGTCCATTGCTTGCCAAGCCTTGAAGTGCACACTGCCCGAGCTGAAGTGCATGGCCAGGTCCACCAGGTATTCCACCTTGCGGGCCGACAAACCCGCTGCGCGCATGTCGTCCACCTTGAGTTTGAGCACGCCAGCAGGTGTCAGGCGCTTGGTCAACAACGAAAACCGGTCCCAGACCGACTGCGCCGCCTTGACCGAGATTTGTTGGCCCACGATCGAGCGGGCCAAGGTCACAAAAGCATCGCCCCGAGTTTCCAGGATGGCGTTGCCAAACTGGGGAATGAGCTTTTTCATGACCCGGTCTTTTTTGACCAAGTGCGCACAGGCCTCGGCCCAATACTCGGGCGTCACGGGGATCACGGCAGATGTTGCGGCGTTCATGGCGAAGCCTCCCAAATCGTGCCTGCAGCCGAGTCTTTCAAGACAATGCCTTGAGCGAGCAAGTCGTTGCGGATGCGGTCGGCTTCGGCAAAGTTTTTGGCCTTTTTGGCGTCGGCACGGGCCTGAATAAGCGCCTGAATGGCCGGTTCGTCCAACCCCGCCCCCGCTTGCAGGTACACGGTGGGGTCGGTTTGTAACAATCCCAACACACCGCCCAGGGCCTTGAGCAGGCCCGAACGTTCGGCAGAGCCCGTGCGGTTGACCTCGCCCGCCAGTTCAAACAGCACGGCTACAGCCTCGGGCGTGCCAAAGTCTTCGTCCATGGCCGCCTTGAAACGAGCGGCCATGGGCTCGTTCCAGTCGAGACTCAAGTCGCCCGGCGGCACGGCTTGCAAGGCGGTGTAAAGGCGCTTCAATGCACCTTTGGCATCGTTCAGGTGCACGTCGCTGTAATTGAGCGAACTGCGGTAATGGCTGCGCACGATGAAAAAACGCACCGTCTCGGCGTCGAATTCTTTCAACACATCACGGATGGTGAAAAAATTGCCCAGGCTCTTGGACATCTTCTCGTTGTCCACATTGATAAAGCCGTTGTGCATCCAAAAACGTGCCAAAGGCTGACCGTTGGCCCCTTCGCTTTGGGCGATTTCGTTTTCATGGTGCGGAAACTGCAGATCGGCCCCGCCACCGTGGATGTCAAAAGTCTGGCCCAGCAGTTCGCACGCCATGGCCGAGCACTCGATGTGCCAACCGGGACGGCCCGTGCCAAACGGACTGTCCCATTTCACATCTTCAGGCTCGGCGGGCTTGGCGCTTTTCCAGAGCACGAAATCGAGAGGGTCTTGCTTGTCCGTCTCCACGGCCACGCGTTCACCCGCATTCAATTCGTCGAGCGACTTGCCCGATAACTTGCCATAACCCGCAAACTTGCGCACAGAATAGTTGACATCACCGTTGCCCGCACGGTAAGCCAAGCCTTTTTGCTCCAGCGTGCCGATCATGCGGAGCATCTGGGGTATGTAGTCGGTGGCCCGAGGCTCGTGCTGAGGTCGCTCAATGCCCAGGGCATCGGCATCCTGGTGCAAAGCATCGATCATGCGGTCGGTCAGGTGGCGGATGGTTTCGCCGTTGTCGAGTGCGCGCTTGATGATCTTGTCATCGATGTCGGTCACGTTGCGGACATAAGTGACTTGGTAAGCACTGGCTTTGAGCCAGCGTTGAACCACATCAAAAGCGATCATCGAACGGGCATGGCCCAAATGGCACAGGTCATACACCGTCATGCCACAGACGTACATGCGCACATGGCCAGGTTCAGCAGGCGAAAACTCAGAAACTGCACGGCTCAGCGTGTTGAATATGCGCAGACTCATCTCAAATCAAGGTATTTCGAAACACAAACACCCCACAAAAACAAGCCGGATCGGCTCCGGGTCGGGAAAGGGAGGTGCGGGAAATTCAGTTTAAATTCAGTCGCCTTACACGTGGGCAACAGGTCTCGGGGCAGCGGTGCGGCGACAAGGCCTCCGCTACAATGACATTCAGTATATCCCCGACAGGGGCCCTGCTCCCAGTTCTTGGTGGCCCTGATGGCTTCCTATTTCCGCGCATGCACCCACTCATTCCATTTCTCGTGATGTGTTGCTTCGCACTCTTTGGTGCAAACAGCCACGCAGATGTTTACAGCGATGTAAACCGCTTGCTTGGCGCACAAGAATGGGCCAAAGCGCAAGTCCAAGCCGAGCAGCACTTGAAAACCCAACCTACCGACCCTCAAATGCGCTTGTTGATGAGCCGCATTCAGGAGGGTCAAGGCCTAGCGGCGGCGGCCATGGCCACATTGCAAGGGCTGACCCAGTCATTCCCCGAATTGCCTGAACCCCACAACAACTTGGCCGCTCTGCTGGCCCGTCAAAACCGATACGCCGAGGCCCTGCTGGCCTTGCAAGCCGCAGTGCGTGCGCGACCTGACTACGCGACCGCGCTGGAAAACATGGGTGATGTGTATGTTGCCCTGGCCATTGAAGCCTATCAAAATGCAAACAGATCCATGCCCCAACCACGGACCGCCAACAAACGATTGGCGGCCGAGCAACTTTTGAAAGCATCTGCCCCTTGATCGCTCGTGCGTTATTGCGTCTTGATTGAAAACCCATGAACCCATTTCGCTTTTTGACAACTTGGGCTTTGGCCCTTGCCCTGCCCTTGGCATTGGCATGGCCCCTGGCCAGTGAAGCCCAAACGGGTGCCGTCAGCAAAGTTCGGATCAGCACCACGGCGGGGGACATTGAAGCCGAGTTGTATGCCGACAAAGCCCCCAAAACCGTAGCCAATTTTTTGCAATACGTGAACGACAAGCACTATGACGGCACGATTTTTCACCGGGTGATTGCAGGCTTCATGGTGCAAGGGGGCGGCTACGATGCCCAATACAAAGAAAAGAAAACCCGCGCTCCAGTGCCACACGAAGGCCGGCAATCCCTGGCCGCAGGCCTCAAAAACACCACAGGCACACTGGCCATGGCCCGCACCAACGACCCGCAATCGGCCACCTCACAGTTTTTCATCAATGTGGTGGACAACGCGTTCTTGGACCCTACCCCCATCCCCGATGGCGATCCGGTCGTCAAATTTGAATACCAAGGCCGTGTTTACGAAAAAGTGTCTCGTTCACAACTCTTGAATGCCCCTCAATTGTTTGGCTATACCGTTTTTGGCAAAGTCACGTCCGGCATGGACGTGGTCCAAAAAATCAGGACCACCCCCACTGGGGCGGGCGGTCCTTTCCCTTCGGATGTCCCTCGGACACCGGTCCTCATTCAATCCATCACTTTGTTGAAGTAACTCCATGAGCAACCCACAAGTCGAACTGCACATCACCGGCTACGGTGTCATCACCCTCGAACTGGAGGCAGAAAAAGCCCCCAAGTCGACCGAAAACTTTTTGGCCTATGTGAACAAGGGCCATTACAACAACACGATTTTTCACCGTGTGATCCCGGGCTTCATGGTTCAAGGCGGCGGTTTTGAACCCGGCATGGCCCAAAAGCCCACCGATGCCACGATCGACAACGAAGCCAACAACGGCCTGAAAAACGAAGAGTACACCGTGGCCATGGCACGCACCAATGCGCCGCACTCGGCCACTGCGCAGTTTTTCATCAACGTGGCCGACAACGGCTTTTTGAACCACACATCGCCCACCGCACAGGGTTGGGGATATGCCGTGTTTGGCAAAGTGGTCAAGGGCACCGAAGTGGTGGACCAGATCAAAGGCGTGAAAACCGGCAGCAAAGGTGGCCACGCTGACGTGCCCAAAGAAGACCTCGTGATCGAAAAAGCCGTCGCCCTGTAACAGCCCACACCATGTCCGCTGATCCGCGCACCACCGCGCCGAGCATCGGCCAGCTGACAGCGCCCGAGGCATGGCAAACCGTAGACCTGATCTCGGACTTGCACTTGCAAGCTTCCGAGATGGCCACTTTTGAGGCTTGGCTTGCCTATATGGCCAGCACCCCCGCCCAAGCGGTGTTGATACTGGGTGACTTGTTCGAGGTCTGGGTGGGCGACGATGCCGCAGCCCTTGACCCATTCCTACAACGCTGCGCTGACGTTTTGCGTCAAGCCAGCCAACGACTGCAGGTGGCTTTCATGCCCGGCAACCGAGATTTCCTGGTGGGCAAGGATTTTCTATCGGCTTGTGGCGTTCGGTTGTTGTCGGACCCCACTCTGCTGGCGCTTGGCGAGCAACGCATTTTGCTCAGCCACGGAGATGCCCTGTGTTTGAACGACAAACCCTACCAAGCATTCCGCCTGCAAGCCCGCGACCCCGAATGGCAGAAATCATTTTTGGCCCAAGCTTTGGCCGAGCGTCAAGCCTTTGCGCGCCGCTTGCGATCGCTCAGCGAATCCCAAAAACAAGAGGGCATGGCCTTTGCCGATGCCGATCCCGAAATGAGCCAGTTGTGGTTGAGCCACGCCAATGCCGATCGGCTGGTGCACGGCCACACCCATCGGCCTGCCGACCACCCGATGGGGACATCCCAACGCCATGTTTTGAGCGATTGGTCACTGGACCACCCTCCTTTGCGCGCTCAAGTCATGCGGCTGGAGCGCCAGGGCGAGATGAGCCGCATTGATCATCTGCCCCTTGGATAGGTCAACACCAGCGCATTGAACGCCAATCTAACGATCAGCTGCGCAAGAGGTTCTTCAACACGTTTTGCAGACGTCGCGCTGTGGCTTCTTCGTGCGGCCCGGACAAGACCTGCGCCACATCCTGACCCCATGTTTGGTTCGGGCCGGGCTGGTTGCGCTGGGTGAGCAATTGCAGCTGCAAAGCACGGCGCTCGTTCAGGTGGTCGGCTGGTGTGGGCACCTCAGCGGCCATTTCCAGACGCAACAAAGCGGTGGTTGCGGGTGTTTGGGCGGCGGTGTTGACCGCCTGGGCCCAAGCTTGGCGGGTGGCTGCATTGATGGCCTTGCCCAACTCTTGCGCGCTGGGCAGGGCCTCGGCCTGGCGGTCTTGCCAAGCCGTCATCAAACGGCTGAGTGTTTCGCCATGGGCTTGCGCTGCCAGTTTGCGCAGCGACATTTCGGCACGCTCCATGGCTTCACGCTGAGCGCGGAAAGCGGCATCGCCCAAGCGGGGGCCTCGGTCATCACGGAAATCACGACCTTCACCGGATGCGCCGCGCTGACCCCGATCACCCAAACGGTCACCACCCGAGCGAGCGCCCCGCTCGCCGGGCCGGCCATCACGGCGGGCATCACGCCCGTCACGTCCCCCAGCAGCTTCTGTTTTCTTTTGGCCAGGCCGGTCGTCGCCACGCACGGCCACCACGGGTTTTGGGGGCTTGGCGGGTGTGGCGGGGGCTGGTGCTTCAGCAGGTGCATCCGCTTGGGCGGCGGCATCGACGGCAGAAGTCGGGGCTGATTCGAGCGATGTTTCAGCGGTGTTTTTTGGCGAAGACTCGGCATCAGCAACAGGCGCAGCGGTGGGTGCGGGTGTGGATGATGCGGAAGATTGGGCCGCGTGCATTTCTTGCGCTTGGCCGCGCAAAGCAGCATCCAGTGAGGCCATGGCTGCACGAATTTTGGCCGCATCGCCACCGGCATTGGCCTCATCCAGCGCTTTGGACGCATCGAGGACCGTGCGGTCGCGGGCAGTTAAAGGCGCTGCAAATGCTTGGCGGTCTGTCCCTTTGCGCTGGAAGGCCTCGTCCAGTGGCGCACGGAACACCTCCCACAACTTTTGCTCGGTCTTGCGGTCCAAAGGAACCGCTTGGGCTTCGACTTGCCAGCGTTGCTGCAAAGCTTTGACCGCGTCCACACGCAAAGCAGGCGCAGCGCCCACCTCACGCGCTTCGTTGATCAAGGCTTGGCGACGTTCAACGCTGGCTTTTTGGGCCGCCTCAAGACGAGAAGCCGCGGCTTTGAAGATCGACTTCCACTGCGACTGCATTTCGCCAAAGGATTTCTCGCTCAGGTGACCGGCATTGCGCCAACGGTCGGCAAACTGATGCAAAGCCCGCAATTGGGCACGCCAGTCGTCGCTCTGTGCGTTGGCATCCGTCCAGGCTTTGACCTCGTCCATCAACGCCACACGCTGGGCGCGATGGTCGGCAGACTCTTTTTTCATCTGCTCGAGCCAAGCCAAAACCGCTTTGTAGGCTTCGTTGCAAGCGGCGTCGAAACGCTTCCACAAGGCATGGTTGGGCAATCCGCCTTGGTCGGTTTGTTTCCAGCTGTCACGCAATTGGCGCAGCTTGTCTTGCATCTTTCGACCACCCACGGTGGGTACTTTTTCGGCGTCGAGCAAGCCTTCGGCCTGGGTCACCAAACTCAGCCTGACCTGATCGGCCAACCAGCGTTGCCAGCCTTCGCCGTCACCCGCAGCCATCAGAGCCAAGTGAAGACGCTCATCCAGGGTGGTGTCCAGGTTTTTCGCGTGGGTTTTGAGCACCGCGCGCAAAGCGGCCGCGCCTTCGGGCAAGGCTGCGCCCAAACTTTCGGTGATTTGTTTTTCAAGTGCTTCCAGGGCTTCGGTCACGGCCTTGACGGCTTCCTCACGCAAAGCTTGGCGCTGCGCTGCATCCATTTTGGGTTTAGCAGGTTTGACCTCTTTGGCGTTTTCTGCCGTTGGTGTGACCGAAACGGCGTGGGGTTCGGCGGCCAACACCTGCGTGACCACATCCCCACGCAATCGCCGAATTTCTTCGGCCCAAACAGGCACGGAGGGCAAAGCCACAGCCGCATCGCTCTGGGCTTCTTGGGCCAACACCAAAGCGGCAGAAAACCCCTGCCAAACCGCTTGCAATTGGTTCAGGGCCGTGTCCAACTGAGCCGGAAACTTGGGGTCAACGCTCGGCCAGACAGCGTTAAGCGTCAGCTGCTGGGCTTGTGACTGCCACTGTTGCACATCATTTTGCAAACCGTTGAGCGCCATATGGGCCTCTGCGATCGGCTTGGTCGAAAGTACTTCGATGCGCTGGGCCAAGAGCACCGCAGATTCACGCTGCACCATCACTTGGTGCTGCAAGTCTTCCACGCCTTTGACCACTTCGGCCAAGCGAATCTTCAAGCTGGACAAGGGTTCGCGCGAGAGCGGCGCACCGGCTTTGGCCGCATCGCGTTGCCAGGCCATGGCATCGCCAATGTTCAGGCGCGGTGCTTGCAACAATTGCTCGGCTTTTTGGGCCCAATCGCTGGCCAATGCGTCTTGACCCAACATGCGTTTGAGCTCGTCGAGTTTTTCCTTGAGCACCTTGGCTGCGCCTTTGTCACGCGAAGACATTTCACGGTAAACCTCGGCCAAGAGGTCGGCAGAAGGTTCAGTGGCGAGCCACTCACGCAAACGTGCGCTTCGCTCGCCCGAGGTGGCGGCATTGAATGCGCCCCCGGTGGATTGGTCAAGGGCAGCTAAATCAAGGGGCTTGGATGGAGAGGTCACGGTAAATGCTTTAAATCTCGGTT
>NZ_CAMBNZ010000094.1 GCF_945869175.1 Limnohabitans sp. Rim8
ATGGGGTAGCGCAGGCGGAACTCGCCGTGACCGTGCTCACGGATGGCCGCACCCTTGGCGCAATGCGCACCGAGGTTGATCGGTGAATCGAACACGGGTTCCTGGCGCACCCAAACACCGTTTTCCACCACCGCGTCGATGGCGCAACCCACCGAGCAATGGGTGCAGATGGTGCGTTTGACTTCGACCTTGCCCGCGCCCGTGATGGACTTGGCGGTGGCGGCCTGCGCTTTTTGAACCAAGCTCAGCTGCGATGCGGCCAAACCCACACCGACGCCCAGACCTGAGCGTCGCAAGAAACTGCGGCGGTCCAAGGTGGGCAAAGCCTGCGACAAACCACGGCGCAAGCTGTGGATGAAGGGGGATGAAGTGGCACCCGTGGTGCTGGAGGTTTTTTTGGTCAGCAACATGGAGGGCTCCAGTTGGGGAAGAACAGGAAAGAGAGAAGAAAAATCAGACGCGGGTGGTCTTGTAGTACTGCTGAACGTGCTCGCTCAGGGTGTAACCTCCGCCACGTGTGGGCTTGGGCAAGGCTGTGACCGCTGGCGCGGCTTGCTTGACCACACCCGGCAAAATGGCGGTGGCTGCAGCCACAGCGCCCACCGTCGCAGCACCCGAAAAAAGGCTGCGACGCGAAATAGCGGAAGTTTTGGAAGACATCAAAGACTCCTGAAAGTGGGACACGGCCATGGTTCAACAAAACATCGGACCTAGGCAATGAATTGCATAGATCATCATAGCGTCTGCACAGCAGGGTTTCGGTGTAAAAACCCTTACTTTGGATCGATTCGCGTTAAAAGCGCGACAAGCCCCGCATCCGAAGGTCGTCAAAAAAACGCCCACACCCACTGGGCAAGCCAATGAGTGTGGGCGACCGCACAAAGTCTCGAATTACTTGTACAGAACTTCAGGCAACCACATGCCGATGGCCGGGAACATGTAAAGCAGCACGATCGCAAAGACCTGGATGGCCATGAAAGGCAACATGCCTGCGAAGATCTGGTTCAGCGTGACATGCGGTGGGCTCACGCCCTTCAAGTAGAAAGCCGCCATGGCCACGGGTGGGCTGAGGAAAGCGGTCTGCAGGTTCAAGGCCACCAACAAGCCAAAGAACAGCGGATCAATGCCAAAGTGGGGCAACAAGGGGATGAAGATCGGCATGAAAATCACAATGATCTCGGTCCACTCCAAGGGCCAGCCCAACAAGAAAATGACCACCTGCGCCAAAATCATGAACTGCACTGGCGTCAAGTCCATGCCCAACACCCAGGTGTTGATGATCTCCTGACCACCCAGCAAAGCAAACGCTGCAGAAAAGATGCTGGAGCCCACAAACAACCAGCACACCATGGCGCTGGTTTTGGCCGTGAGGTAGACCGATTCGCGCAGCACCACATAGTTGAGCCTGCGGTAAGAAGCAGCCAGCAACAAGCCCCCCAGCGAACCCATGGCAGCCGCCTCGGTGGGTGTGGCAAGACCAAACACAATGGTGCCAAGCACCGCCAAGATCATCAGGGCCAGTGGGAAGAACGAGCCCAGCAGCATCTTGAAAATTTCAAGGCGTGCAAAACTGAAGTAGGCATAAAAGAGCGCCAGTGCCACCGCACAGCTGGCCAAACCAATCCAGAACGATGCGGGTGCTTCTTGGCGCTCACCTTGAACTGAAGTTTCGGCAGACACACTGGCAGCAACAGCCGGGGCCGCCTCTTTAGGGGTCTCTGCAGCTGGAGCTGCATCGGCCTTTGTCTCTTCGCCAGAAGCAGGAGGTGTTTGCAAGCCATCGGCTTCAGGTTCGGCCAAACCACTGACACTGGCGGACTCTTCCGAAGTCTCAGCCGAATCTGCCAGTTCGCCACCCATGGCCACCACACCTTCCACCGCCTCGACAGGCAAAGGCGCTGTAACCTTGAAATAAATGGTTCCCATGATCGCGGCCACCGCCAAAGCGGGCAGCAAAGCAATGCCCAGGTGGTTGAGCAATTCCCGCATGGGCACTGCCGCATTGCGCTTGCCTTTGATCGCACCGATCAAGCCGGGCAGGACATTGTTGCTGATGTCTTTGGACACCACTTGAGCAAACGCAGGCAAAGGAACAATCCGGTCTTCAGCCGACATGGGCGGTGCCATGCTGGGCTTGATTTTGGCAACGATGACCACATACAAGACGTACAGAGTGGCCAGCATGATGCCAGGGAAAAATGCCCCAGCGTACAACTTGACTACCGACACACCCGCCGTCGCGCCATAGACGATCAGCATGACCGAGGGTGGAATCAGGATGCCCAGACAACCGCCGGCAGTGATGGCACCGGCCGACAGCTGCACGCTGTAACCGGCGCGGAGCATGGCGGGCAGCGCCAGCAAGCCCATGAGCGTAACCACCGCGCCCACAATGCCTGTTGCTGTAGCGAAGATGGCACAGGTCACGATGGTGGCCACTGCCAGTGAACCTGGCACACGGGCCATGGCCAGGTGCATGCTCTTGAACAGTTTCTCAATCAAGTTGGCGCGTTCAATCAGGTAACCCATGAACACGAACAAAGGAATCGAGATCAGCACGTCGTTGGACATGACCGAGTAGGCGCGCTGCACCATCAAGTCCAAGGTCTGTTGAACGGCTAAATCGGGGTTTTGTGTCTTGTAGGCGATCCAAGCGAAGATCATCCCCATGCCCATCAGGGTGAAGGCGGTGGGGAAACCCAACATGATCGCCACCACCACCAAAGCCAACATCAACAAGCCCAAGTGACCATTGCTCATCTCGGACGGAGCCGGCAACAAAACGAAGGCCGACAACACGACCAAGGCCATGATCGTCAGGCCAAACCAGACTTCTTTTTTCATTATTTACTTCCCTTGCCAGCCGTCACCAGCGCACCGAGTTTGGCGATGTCTTCGTCTTTCACGTTGACCATTTCTTTGAGTTTTTCGACGTCGACTTCATCGACGTCATCACCGCGCTTGGGCCATTCACCCTGCTTGATGCACACAATGCAACGCACAATTTCAACCAAACCCTGGGCGAACAAGAAAGCGCCGGCAATCGGCAAAATGGTTTTAAAAGGGTAAACCGGCGGTCCGTTGGCCGTGATGTTGGAATGCTCGTTGATCGCCCAGGATTCTGCTGCAAAACCGTAACCCGCCCATGCCAGTGCAAAAACACCTGGGATGAAAAACACAATATAAAGAATCAGGTCCAACCAAGCCTGCAGGCGGGGCGGGAAAAAGCCATAAAGGACATCGCCGCGCACATGGCCGTTCTTGGACAAGGTGTAGGCACCCGCCATCATGAACAGAGAGCCATACATCATGCTCATCACATCAAAAGCCCAGGCATGCGGGCTGTCCAGCACATAGCGTGAGAACACTTCCCAAGAGATCATGAATGTCAGCGCCACGATCAGCCAAGAAAAAAACTGACCGATCCAGGTGCTGACTTTGTCAATAAAGAGCAACAAATTTTGCATTAGGTAACCATATAAATGAATCAGCCATCCAGGAGACCTGGATGGCTGTGTAAAGCGCTTAAAAAATTAACCTTTTTTCGCTGGTGCCGCTTTGGCTCCAAAGAAGTGGTTCACAGCCATGCGACGGCTGATGTTGGTGTCCTGATCCCACTTCACGGCACGTTGTGCAAAGGCACGCTGAGATTCCACGATTTCTTTGAACAATGGATTTTCTGCAGACTTCTTTTCAACAATCTCAGTCCAGATTTTCAGCTGGTCTTGCAAAATGGCATCGGGTGTCTTGTAGAACTTGACCTTGTCCTTGGTCTGCAACTCGATGTAGTCTTTCGAATAACGGTCGATGGCTTTCCAAGACATATCAGCTGAAGAAGCTTCTGTAGCGATGGCAATGACCGACTTCATCTTGGCAGGCAGTGCGTCGTATTTGGTCTTGTTGAACATGATCTCAAACGTCTCAGCACTCTGGTGGTAGCTTTGCAGCATGCAGACCTTGGAGACATCGGGGAAGCCCAAAATGCGGTCGGAAGTGGCGTTGTTGAACTCAGCGCCGTCCAGCAAACCGCGGTCCATGGCAGGGACGATCTCCCCGCCTGGCAAAGCGTTCACAGCAGCGCCCATGGCGGTGAACAAGTCAATGGCCAAACCGTTGGTACGGAACTTCAAGCCTTTGAAGTCTGAAGACTTGGTGATCGGCTTTTTGAACCAGCCCAGTGGTTGCGTCGACATGGGGCCGTACAAGAATGACTGCACGTTGCCGCCAATGGAGGCGTATAACTTGGCCAACAACTCAGCGCCGCCGCCGTACTTGTGCCACGACAAAATCATGTTGGCGTCCATACCGAAGGCTGGACCAGAGTTCCACAAGGCCAAAGCGTTTTGCTTGCCATAGTGGTAACCCAAGACGCCGTGACCGCCATCCAAAGTGCCTTTAGACACCGCTTCGAGCAAGCCGAAAGCTGGCACCACAGCACCGGCAGGCAATACTTCAATTTTCAGATCACCACCGGTCATGTCGTTGACCTTCTTGGCGTAATCCAAGGCGTACTCATGGAAGATGTCCTTGGCGGGCCAAGTGCTCTGCCAGCGCATAGAAATCGGGCCAGTCTGGGCCGAGGCGATCATGGGTGCTGAGAGCGCGCCTGCGGCGACGGCAGCACCCTTGAGGAGGTTGCGACGGCGTGGTGTTTTGGTGTCGGTCAAAGTGTATCTCCAGTCGTAGTTAAACTTACAAGCGTGTGAATTTACCGCTTGGTCGCAATTATGGGATAGGACCGTTGAATGGTTCTAAGTAAAAACCCGGATCAAATTTGGCATTAATTTCAAATGCCCAGGCAAATAATTTCAATCAAGCCACCAAATCAAAACCCTGCAGTTCTACGCTGACAAAGCTTTCTGTGAAAACCGCCAGACTGCCGTAGAACACCGCCCGGGGGTGGGCTTGCAAGGTCTGACACAGCGCTGGCAACCAGGTCTGCACATGGAGGTTAAAAAAGGCTTGCTGACGCGTCAGGTTGGATACCGCCACATCGTCGCCCGCAATCAAAAAACGCATGACTTCAAAGACATAGGCCACATGGTCTTCGGTTTCAGACATGCCTTCGCTGCGGCCCAAGCCCAGTTCGGCCAAGTCGTCGCGCAAGCGCACCAAGGGTTTTTCGTTCAGAAAACCACTGAGGTAGTGCGAGCCAAACAAATACACCTCGGGCTTGCCCACACCGCCAAACAAGCTGTTGAACTCGGCTGAAATTTGGGCGTGACTCAGGCTGCGGGCACTGGCCACCAGATTGCGCCAAGGCTCCTCCAAAAACCCGCCCGCATCGGGCGCTTGGGTCACGGCCACTTGAAGTTGGCCAAGAAGTTCGGGGCTCGGCGCAGCGTAAAAGAGTTGGGACAGCAAACCATAGATTTCTGCGCGGGCAGTTTCTTCATCCAGCGCATGGCTGTAGGCGGACAGGTTCAAGTCTTGGCTCATGGACAGGTTTATTGGGGTTTGGAAGGGTTGACGCCCGAAACGCGCGTCTGGTTTTCATCGGTGAACATGTCCACCACGCGGCAGTCCCCGCACATTTTCAGGCGTTCCAGAGCCGCGCCCTGGAACATGCTGTGCCCGGCCAGACGCCCGAGCATGGCTTCGATGCCTTTGAGCGTACCGAAAGGTTTGCTGCAACGGATACAAGCGAAAGGTGGGCTGCCGTGCAACACACGGACTTGTGTTCGTTCTGGCACGAGTGAGAGCCGGGGCTGCAAGGTGATCGCGTTTTCCGGACAGGTCTTGGCACACAGGCCGCACTGGACACAATTTTTCTCAACAAAACGAATTTCGGGCTGCAGTGGATTGTCTTGCAAGGCCGACGATGGGCATGCCCCCACACAGCTGATGCACAGCGTGCACTTGTTGCCATCGACCACGATGGTGCCCAGGGGCGAACCGGCCGCAGGCAGGTCCAATGCTTTGGGGCGGGTGATCTCATCTTGCGACATCACAGGCGACTGGGCCATCAAGTGGTCGATGACCAGCTCCAGGTTGCTGCGCTTTTCGGCTTGAACCGCATGGCGCGCGGCGACGGCCGGGCCTGTGGGCAAACTCGCCGCCTTGAGGCTGCGGGCGGCCAGGCGCTGCAAATCAGCGTCCAAAGACATGGCGGTCTTGGCTTCGATCAACTGGAAATGCACCCCGTTGTAGCCCAAGCCGTTCAACAGACTTTGGGCCACGGCCATTTGCTCCATGAGGGCAGCGCGGTATGGCGGTGCCTCTTCGGCGGTGATCAGCACCATGACCTGGCGCGCGCCATAGGCCACGGCCGACAGCCATAACTCCAGCCCCACACTGGCCGTATGCCACAGCGCCAAGGGCATCAAGCGGGCAGGCACGCCCTGCATGACGCCCAGCTGCGCGCCCCGACCCAGTTCGTCGATCAGGGCCTGGCCTTTGTCTTGGCTGTGTATCAGCAGCGCGGCATCGCGCCCACCAGCAGCCTGGTAGGCCGAAAGCAATGCGCGGATCTTGGCGCCCTGCTCTGCCGGTCGCGGGTAAGCGTAAGTCAGGGCCCCAGTCGGGCAAGCCGTGGTGCAAGCACCGCAGCCCACACACAGATTGGGGTTGACCACGATTTGTTGGCGGCTTTTGTCCGAACGCACAGCCTCAGCCGAGCAAATGTCAATGCAGGCACTGCAGCCGACTTGCTCATTGCGGCTGTGGGCACACAACTTTTGCTTGTAAGCAAAAAAGCGGGGCTTTTCAAACTCCCCCACCAGTTCGCGCACCTTGAGCAGGGTTGGCAAGTCTTGACCGTCCCAACGGAAGTAGCCCTGCGGCAAGGCATGCGATGTGAAAGTGGGCGTGGCTTTGTCGCCACGCAAGTCCAGCACCACATCGAAGCGCTCGGATTGAGGGCGTGCGTCCCGTGTGAAATCGATGGCCCCTGCGGCTTCGCACACCTTCACACAGTCGCGGTGCGATGAGCAGCGCGACAAATCGACTTGGTAATCCAAGCCAATGGCCTGTTCGGGGCAGGCGGCCACACAGGCGTTGCAGCGGGTGCACAGGTCCAAGTCGATCGGGTTGCTGGTGTCCCATGACACCTCAAAAGCCCCCAACCAGCCCTTCAGGCTTTGCAATTGCCCAGCCACGACCGGAAAGCGGCGTTCTTGGCTGCCCCCACCCTGGCCCGGACCTTGCGCAAAAATGGTGACCTGCATGGCGTCAGCCAAAAAGCTGGCAGCGCGTTCGGCGGCATCGATGGCACCGATGATGAGCACACGGCCTTCGCTTTTGTAGGTGACGGTGGTCACCGGCTCGGGTTCGGGCAGGCGGGCTGCGGCCAACAAAGCGGCCATCTTGGGCGTAGCGTGTGCGGCTTCGCGGCCCCAACCACCGGTTTCGCGGATGTTGACAAAACGGATGGGCGAAATCGCCCCTTCGGTTTGCTCGGCCAACTCAGAGAACAGTCGCTTTTCCTGGGTGCAAGCCACCACCACGGTCTCGCCGGTTTTCACGGCTTTTTGAAAATGCCCCGCCTCGCGGCGGCACAAAGTGGTGTGCAGGGTCAGGTTTTCACCCAGTGCTTGGCCCAAGGCTTGGGCTTGCAGGGGCATCGTTTGGTTGCAGTTGCAAATCAGGGTCGTCATGTTCTGTCGGTGCGGAGACTGGCAGGGCCGAAGGGGGCTGCGTTGTCGGTGTAGGGTCGGTGAGGGATTGAGGAGACTTTGCCACAGTTGGCGGGTCTTCTGGCGCATCCGGGTCTTTGGGCGTGAACAAGCCCAACAATTGGGCACCCACCATCTTTTCCAGCATGCCAGCGGGCAAAGGGTCGGGGGTGTTGTAGTCACCAATGTAAATGTCCAATCCGTCCATCACATTGAAGTGCGGGTCGGTGAAGAGTTTTTTCATGGCCGCGTTGCGCACTTCGCCGGGCACACCTTGGCGCATGAAACCCTGAAATTCAGCAGAAGGGGTCAAGTGCTCCACATCCGCCATCGTCGGCAGTGGCTCTTTCGGATCTGCTGGCGCAGAGGCGGCGTGTTGCTCAGCCGAAGCGGCCACGGGGCTGGCAGGCGCTGTGGCTGCATGCACCGGCGTTGCGACCGAAGGGGTGGTTAGGGTTGTGCCCAGCTCTTCGGTCTCCAGACCTTGCTTGCGCCGAGACCAACGGCTGAAGAAATTCTCACTCATGGGGTGGGCCTTGCGCCCTTGCGTTTGCTGTCGGTGCTGACCGACACAGGCTGACCAAACCGATCGGTCAGGCGCTGAAAGCTCTGGGGACGCTGGCGTTTTTTCTCTTCGGGCACAAAGTGCTGCGCTGCAAAAGCTTGCATCCACGCCACCACCTCTGCTGCCACCGGAATGGTTTCGACGGTTTCCTGGGCATCCAACCAGCGACCAGCGTCGTGGTAGCTCAGGCTCACGGCTTGAGGGACGGCCACAGGTTCGCTGCCGTCTTCCGCGTCAATGTGTCGCCACATGACAAAGAAACAAGGGGCAGGTGAGGTGGCGTTGAGCCAATAGCCTTCCGCGTCATCTTTGAAAAGCGCCACGGTCCAGTTCGGGTAAAGCCAGATCGCTTCATGGTCGCTTTGACGCAAGCAGCGCGGCTCAGCGCCAAAACTGGCCTTTTGGGGCACCACATCCGCAAGCACCCAGCGCCAGGCCTGCCAACGCGACATGGGGCCTTGCACTGGCTCGCGTCGCATGAGAACAGCGACGTCAAATTGGGGGCGGGCAGAAAGCTGAGGCGGCAGGGTCATGCGCCGCATTATGCGGTGAGCGCAGCCTCCACTTGCACAGCGCAGTATTTGAACTCCGGGATCTTGCCAAACGGATCGAGCGCCGTCCAGCACCGTGGCGCGCCGCGTCATGCTGCCCGTGTGCCAATGCTCCAACTGCCGTCCTGTGATCAGCACCATCGGGTACTCGTCATCGGGCTGCTCGTTGGCCGGGATCAAACCCGCCGGCACCAACCGCACCCGGCCATCCTCCGTTGGAAATTGGTCGTGAAAGACGATGGGCTGGCCCGGATCGTCGGCGTTCACGCAGGGGTAAGTGACCGAGCCTGCATTCAAGCGCGCCCAGTCGATGCCCCCAATGACCGGGGCCATGGCCTGTCGCATCTCCTCGTACACCGCAGCCACCCCATCGTGCTGGCCTGTGTAGGGCCAGTTCAGGCCCATGCGCTGCGCGATCTGCTGGATGACCCACAAAATCGTTTTGCAACTGGCGCAGCAAGCTGTCCCCGCCGGCCAAACTGCAACTCACACTGTCGCAAACCCGCACGGTGATGCGGGGTGCGCATTCGGTGTCTTTGATGATCTCGAAGTGGTGGTAGAAAGAAGCGACCTCGAAGACTTCCACCACGGACAGGCGCATTTCTGCGGCCAAAGCCACGATGTGGCGCTCGAACAGCGCTCGGAAATGGTCATTCAGCGCATGCAGATGCTCGATCAGCAGATCCCGACGGTGGCCCTGCACAGGCGCTGTCCCGATCAGGGTGCGCACCTCCTCCAACGCTTGCGCCTTGGCCTGCCGCCCTTTGAGCTGCGAACGCGGTGGACGCAGTTGCTGGCGAACTTGGTCCAGACCGATGTAGGCGGTATTCGCCATACCCGATCAGTACGTCTCGAGGTGCAAACGGCCTTCTTTTTTGAGCGCACCACCGATGGCTTCCCAGTCCAGACCGGCGTTCTGTGCAATGTCGCGCAGCGCCATGACCACGCCCTCTTCCATGCTTTTGAGACCACACACATAAAAACAGGTGTTCGGGTCCTTGAGCTGCACGGCGATGTCAGCGGCACGGTCACGCAGTGCGTCTTGCACATAACGCTTGGGCTTGCCCACTTCGCGCGAGAACGCAAACTCGGTGTCGATGAAGTCCTTGGGCAGGTTGTTGAGCGGGCCAAAGTAGGGCAGCTCGGCTGGGGTCCTTGCACCAAAGAACAGCATGAGTTTGCCGCCCTCGAACTTGCCACTGGCCCGCAGTCGGCGACGCCATTCGGTCATGGCCCGCATGGGTGCAGAGCCGGTACCCGTGCAGATCATGACGATGTTGCTCTTGGGGTGGTTGGGCATCAGGAAGCTCGCACCAAATGGCCCGATCACCTGCACCTTGTCACCGACCAACAGGTCGCACATGAAGTTGGAGGCCACACCCCGCACGGCTTGGCCGTCGTGGTCTTCGAGCACGCGCTTGATGGTGAGCGACAGGTTATTGTGACCTGGGCGCTCGCCGTTGCGTGGGCTGGCGATCGAGTACTGGCGTGCATGGTGCGGCTTGCCGTTGGCGTCCACACCGGGCGGGATGATGCCGATCGACTGACCTTCCAACACCGGGAAAGGCTGGTTGCCAAAGTCCAGAACGACATGGTGGGTGTCGTAGTCTTGTTGACCGTCTTGCTTGCCCACCTCGGTCACACGCAAGTTGCCCGCGACCGTGGCGGTGATGGTTTTCTCTGCGGCTTTGGGGCCATAGAGGTTGGTGTAGGCGTGGGCTGCAGACCACGGAGGAATGGTCGCGCCAAACTGAGCAGAAATGAAACCCGATGCAACAGCGGTGCTGACCGCCGATGAAGAGGACGCTGCAGCTTGCACAGCCGCTTGGGCTTGTGACTGGGCAGCACCGTCATCGCCCGTGGCCTCTGCCAGTTCTTCTGCGCTGAGTTCTGCGGGCAGGTCGTACCACTTGAGCTGTTCTTCGATGCTGTAGGCCCGGGCCTTGGGCACCATGCGCCAGTTGTCAATCGAGCCTGTGGGGCATGGCGAGATGCAGTCCATGCACAGGTTGCAGATGTCGGCCTTGACCACGTAGTTGAGCGAGTCGTGCGTGATCGCGCCCACCGGGCAGATCGCTTCACAGGTGTTGCAGCGGATGCAAATTTCCGGGTCGATCAGGTGTTGTTTGATCAGCGTGGCTTCGGTGCTCATGTCTTGGATCTCTTGTGTTTTTACGTTTTTTGCATCTGGTCTGCGTGGTCCGCAACGTTGTGGCTTGGGGCCGGGCGCCTCATGCTGGGGTACCAGAAATCGGCGCCCGGCCCCAAGCCATGCCGTCGCTCTTTGCCAGTTTTAACCTCGGCAGTCTACCGGTGTTTGTGCGCTTGACGCACCCATGCAGTTGACAGAGA